>JAIQGD010000097.1 GCA_020072765.1 Terriglobia bacterium | reverse complement strand
GGCACACTAGCTTTCGCGCTCGCGCCCTCGGGGGAACAGCGATTCCCCGGTCCCGCGGGCCGCGCGGCTCCCGGCGGTCCGCGCCTCAAAATGCGCGGCCAGATACGCGGCGGCGTCCTCGGCGGAGGTCGCGATGCGCACCAGAGGCTCCTCCTGCTCGCCCCACCGCGACGCGTGCCCCATCTCGACTTCGCGCACGCGCTCGATCACCGGCCGCCAGAAATCCCCGAGCACCGCCAGCGGCTTCCGCCGCATGGCTCCCTTGTTCAGCATTTCCCAGACGACCGCCAGCTCGACCAGCGTTCCCGTGCCGCCGGGGCACGCCACGTAGCCGCGGCCGCGCTTGACCAGTTCAAACAAACGGTCCTGCCACGTCTTCACGCGGACTTCCTCGTCCACCCAGCGGTTGGCGCGCCCGCGAAAGAATTCCGCCGTGACCGCCAGTGTTCGCCCGCCGGCTTCCTTGGCGCCGCGCGAGACCGCCTCCATCACGCCGCTGTAGCCGCCGGTGCAAACGATCAGCCCCTTGGCCGCCAGCGCCGCCCCCAGCGCGTGCGCTTCGGCGTAGTGCCGATCGCCGGGCCGCGGCCGCGAACTCCCGAACACCGTGATGATGGCGGCGCGCTGCTTCATTTTTTCTTCTTCGGGGCAGATTCGATTCCCAGGGTCTCGACCATGGCGGTGGCCACGGCATCGATGGTCGCCGAACCGTTCGGTCCGCGCTGCGAATCGTTGTTGCAGAAGATTGCGAAGGCCAGCCGCTCGCCGCGCAGCGTGGTGGCGTAGCCGGAAAGCGCGTGGACGTGCTCGATCGCTCCCGTCTTGGCCTCGATCATTCCGGACGCGGCCGTCTTCTTCATGCGGTCTTCCAGCGTGCCGTCCACGCCGGCTACCGGCAGCGTGGACACAAAATCGCGTCCCCAGGGCTGCCGCCAGGCGTACCGCAGCAGCGTCACCACCGCGCGCGGCGTCACCAGATCGCCGCGCGAAAGCCCCGAGCCGTCCGTGAGCACCACGTCCTCGTCGGGGACGCCGGCGGCCTGCAGAAAATCGCGCTCCACCTTCAACCCCGCCGCGGTCGACCCCGTACCCAGCTTTTCGCGCCCCACCGCGCGCAGAAAAAGCTCCGCGTGCAGATTCTGGCTGACCTTGTTGGTCACGCGCACGCTTTCCAGAAGCGGCGCGGAAACGTGCTCCGCCAGCACCACGGGATCGCGCTCCGTCGCCGGCTCCGCCGAGTGCCGAAGGATCGGCTCGCCTGCCGCGGTCGTCTCCGGCGGCGGCGCATGCTCGACGCGCACCCCGCCCTTCACGCGCACGCCACGCGCCTCGAGCAACTGCTTGAGCGCCTGCCCCGCCGCCTCGCCGGGCGCCGTCAGGGCCAGATCGATTTTGATGTGCGTGTAACCCAACGGAGCCGTGCCGCGCAGCAGCAGGAAATTCACCCCCGGCTGGCGAACCACCGCCACCTCCGGCTTGGCCCCGGCCGGGCCCGTGGTGATTTCCTGCGTCACGCTGCCGAGCGCGGCGGCCGGCTCGGTGGCGATGCTCGCCGGATCTCCCACGCGCAACCCGGGCTGCACCTCGATGGAAACTTCGTTGTCGTTGAACGCCAGCGCGCTCACCGGCGCGCCAAACGTGAAGAAGAGATCGCCGACGCTCCATCCCGCCGGGTAGGGATCGTAGGGAAAGTAGCTGTCGTCGGCGACGATGTCTCCGTCCACCTCGCGCAGCCCCTGGCCCGCGGCGCCGTCGGCCAACTCGGCCAGAACTTTCTCGACGGGCCCGTCCCGTTCGAACCTCCCGGCATACGGAATTTTCCGGTTGGAGATGTCCGGGTCGCCGCGTCCGACCAGCCGCAAATCGCCCGCGAGCCGTCCTTCCGGATCAAGCCGGGCGCCCGCTTCCAGCGTCGTGCGAAACCGGTAATTCCTGCCCAGCGTGCCCAGCGCCAGCGCGGTGGTGAAGATTTTGGCGTTCGAGGCCGGCGCGAAGAAGTGATCCGCGTTCAGATCGTACAGCGTCTCCCCGGTGTCGCGATCCGCCACCAGAATTCCCCAGTACGCCTTCTCCGCATGCCCTCCGCCCAACACGGCTGCCACGCGCTGGCTAAAGCGCGCCACATCCGCTCGCGCCTTCGCCCCCGCCGGAGCCGCATGCACCGCCCCCTTGCGCACGAGGCTTTGCGCGGTCGCGCCGCCTGCCAAAAGCGCCGCCAAGCACACCGCGGCCGTCCACACCCAGCGCCGCCGAGGATACCGGCAAACCCCCGCTGTCGTCATTCCGGATTCCCGCAAGGTCTGCACAACCGGATTATAGTGCAACCGCTTCCCCCATGCCTCTCTCCCGCTCCTCCACACATAGGCTTGCACCATGCAACCGGAAACACATATCATGGAATCCCACCCACAGGAGGAATCGTATGAAGAAACTTCTATCTCTGGCGCTCGCGGTGACGCTGGCCGGCCTTCCGGCTCTGTTGAACCCCGCGTCCGCGCAGGCTGCCAGCAAGGAAAAAGATGAAGACCGGCTGCGCAATGCCGGAACGGTCATGAAGGAGATTCTGGGCGTCCCGGACGATATTCCACAGGACCTCCTCGACAAGGCCGAATGCGTCATCGTCATCCCCTCGGTGATGAAGGGCGCCATTGGGATCGGCGCCAGTTACGGCCGCGGGGCCATGACCTGTCGCAGCGGCGACACCTTCCAGGGCCCGTGGGGCGCGCCCACAATGATGGGGCTGGAAGGCATCAGCATCGGCTTTCAACTCGGCGGCCAGGCCACCGATTTCGTCCTGCTGGTGATGAATCCGCGCGGCGCCAGTGCGATTCTTAGCAGCAAGGTGAAGCTCGGCGCCGACGCTGCCGCCGCCGCCGGCCCCAAGGGCCGCAACGCCCAGGCGGACACCGACGTCACCATGCGCGCTGAAGTCCTGACCTACTCCCGCTCCCGCGGCCTGTTTGCGGGAATTTCGCTCGAAGGCTCCACGCTGCGCCCCGATAACGACGCCAACGGGCGCATCTACGGCCGGAAGCTTCGTGCCCAGGACATTGCCCTGCACGGCGCGGTGCCCGTTCCGCCGGCAGCAAAGGTCCTCATCGAAACGCTGAATCGCCACAGCCCGAAGAACACCTCGAAACCGCAACCTTCCTGAAACACTCCGGTGCCGGGGGGTCGTCTCTCCGGCACCGGAAGGTCTCTTCCCCCGGTTCCCGGCACACCGCCGCCCGATAAATCTTGACTTTCATTCACCCATGACTTAGAGTCATCAATGGTTTTCGGTCACTCCAGGATGTGAGCCCATGGCCTTGCCCGCCCCTGCCACTCACAGCACGCCCCCGGCCCGCGTCGGACGCCGCGAACGCCGCAGCGCCGAAATTCGCGAGCGCCTGTTCCATGCCGCCCTTCAGCTCTTCGCCGAGCGCGGCTACCTGGAAACCACGGTCGAAGACATCACCGATGCCGCCGACCTCGGCAAGGGAACCTTTTTCAACTACTTCCCCACCAAGGAACACGTGCTGGCCACCTTCGGGGGCGAGCGCATCGCGGCCATCGAGCGCGCGCTCGAACGCGCCCAGAAAGGTCCCGTGCTGCCCGTGCTGCGCGACCTGATGGCCGGAGTGGTCGGTACCTCCACGGAATCCCCGGCCATGCTCCGCGCCATCTACTCCGCCCATGCCTCCTGCGCGCCGGTCCGCGCCGAACTTCACAAACGGCTGCAGACCGCCCGCCGCCTGATGACCGAGATTTTCACCCTGGCGCAAAAACGCGGCGAAATCCGCCGCGATCTGCCCGCCGCCGAGCTGGCGCGGCTCACCCAGCTCCTGTTGCTCGGGATCACCATGGCGTGGGCCCTGGATCCGGAAGGCTCCTTGCCCGGCACGGCCCAGGATGTGTGGGATATGCTCAGCCCCAATCTGCAAACGCGCGAGAAGGGCCGGAAGACCAAGTCCCGGCGGAGGATGCGATCATGAGGCGTTCCTGCGCCCTGTTCACCGTCCTACTGCTATCGGCCATTTCCGCGCAGGCGCAAACCGGCGCGCCCTCGGGCGGTGGGATGAATTCCCGCTCGGAAGGTTCGGCGGCCGCCTCGCTGGCCGGCTCCGCGGCGGCACTGGCGCAAAGCCCCTTTTCCGGCAGCGTGCCAGCCAAGCTCGAACCCGGCATCCTGCAGCTTTCCCTGCAGCAGGCCATGGATCGCGGGCTGAAACAGAATCTCGGCGTGCTGGTCTCCAGCGAAAATGTCCGCGCCGCCCGCGGAGAGCGCTGGAAACAATTGAGCCTGCTCCTCCCCAACGTCACCACCTCCGCCTACATCGCCGATTCGCAGGTGGATCTGGCCGAGTTTGGCTTCACCTTCAAATTTCCCGGTGTGCAGATTCCTTCCGTCGTGGGCCCCTTCTCCTACTTCGACTCGCGCGCCTACTTGACCCAGTCCGTTTTCGACTGGAGGGCCATCAACGCCAAGCGCATGGCCTCCGAAAATGAAAAGTCCGCCCAGTACACCTACAAGGACGCGCGCGACCTCGTTCTGCTGGCCGTGGGTTACACCTACCTTCAGGCCATCGCCGACGAGGCCCGGCTGGAGACCGTGGCAGCCGAAGTGAGAACCGCCCAGGCCGTCTACGACCAGGCCGCCGACCGCGTCCACGCCGGCACTTCCCCGGCCATCGACGGCCTGCGCGCTCAGGTCGAACTCAAGTCCCGGCAGCAGCAATTGATTCAGGCCAACAACGATTTCGCCGTGCGCAAGCTGGTGCTGGCGCGCGTCATCGGCCTGGCCCCCGGCCAGGAATTCTCCCTGACGGATAAATCCTCTTACCTGCCCTTCGCCCCCATCCCCGTGGAGGAAGCGCTCAAGCGCGCCTACGCGGCCCGCTCCGATTTCCAGGCCGCGCTCGCCGACGTGCGCGCCGCCGAGTTCGCGCGCAAGGCCGCCGAAGCGGGCCATCTGCCTTCCCTGTCCTTCAGCGCGGACTACGGACTGGCCGGCACCTACCCCAACACCACCACGCACGGGGTCTTCGATATTCGCGGCACGCTGACGATTCCCATCTTTGCCGGCGGCCGCACCCACGGCGAAGTCCTCGAAGCCGATGCCCGCCTCGAGCAAAGCCGCGACCGCCTGGAAAATCTCCGCGCCCAGATTGATGCCGAGGTGCGCACCGCCCTTCTCAATCTCGAGTCCGCCGAACAACAGGTGGTGGTTGCGCAGAGCAATATCGAACTCGCCGGGCAGACTCTGGCGCAGGCGCGCGACCGCTTTGCGGCCGGCGTCACCGACACCGTGGAAGTCGTGCAGGCGCAGGAAGCCGTCGCCAGCGCCCAGGAAAGCTTCATCTCCAGCCTCTATCTGGACAATTACGCCAAGATCTCTCTGGCCCGCGCCGTGGGCCTCGCCGAGGAAGGCGTCATCGAGTACCTCAAAGGAAAATAGCCATGGCACAGAGAACTGATACCGATCTCGCTTCCAACGCCCCGGCGGAACACGCGGCCGGTTCGCAAAGTGGCCCCGCGTCGCAGACGCCCGCGCAGGCTCCCGATCTCTTTCGCGCCCGGCCCCACACTCAGAAGTTCCTGATTGGCGCGATCCTTGTTCTGCTGATCGCTGGCTTCTTGGCCTGGAACTATTTTTCGACCTACGAATCGACCGACGATGCCGAGGTGGACGGCCACATGATGCCCGTCAGCGCGCGGATCTCCGGCTACGTCGCCAAAGTGAATGTGAATGACAATCAGATGGTCCAGCCCGGCGCGGTCCTCGCCGAAATCGACCCGCGCGATTATCAGGTGGCCGTCGATCAAGCCCGCGCGGCGCTGGCCACCGCCGAAGCCACCGCGCAGGTTCTGCACATCGCCGTCCCCGTCACCACGGTGACCACGTCCAGCTCGCTTTCGTCCTCCCAGGCCGATGTCGAGAATACCCAGGCCGGCATTTCCGCCGCTCAGCAACAATCCGAGGCCGCCCAGGCCCAGCTGGCCCAGGCCCAGGCCAACGATGTGAGGGCCCGCAACGATCTCGCCCGCTACAGACAACTCGTCGCCAAACAGGAAATTTCCCAACAGCTTTACGACCAAGCCGTCGCCGCCGCCGCTTCCTCCTCTGCGGCGGTCTCCGCGGCGCAGGCCTCAGCGGCCGCTGCCGCCCAGCAAGTCACGCAGGCGCGCAGCCGCCTGGCCCAAGCCCAGGCCGGTTTGCGCACCTCGCAGACGGCCCCGGAGCAGATCGCTTCCGTGCGCGCCCGCGCCTTGTCCGCCGAGGCCGAGGTCAAGCAGCGCCAGGCCCAGGTCGAACAAGCGGAGCTCAATCTCCAGTACACCAAGATCGTGGCGCCTACGGCGGGCGTGGTGATGAAAAGCGTCGAGGTGGGCATGAACGTTCAGCCGGGCCAGCAATTGCTCATGCTCGTCCCGCTCAACGATGTGTGGATCACCGCCAATTTCAAGGAAACGCAGTTGAAGCACATGCGCGCCAGCCAGCGCGTGGATGTCCAGGTGGACGCCAACGGCCGCACCTACCACGGCCACATTGACAGCATTGCCGGCTCCAGCGGCGCGCGCATGAGCCTCCTGCCCCCGGAAAACGCCACGGGCAACTACGTCAAGGTGGTCCAGCGCATTCCCGTGAAGATCGTCCTGGACCCGGGTCAAAACAACGATCTGTATCTCCGCCCCGGCATGTCCGTCGTACCCAAAGTCTTTCTAAAGTAGTCCCGTCGGCCCATCTCTGCTTCCGAGTCATGAGGACCCTGGATGAGTTGCCCCATCTGCGAGAAGCGCCCGCCCAAACGGTTTTGTCCCGTCAAGGGTGAGAAGATTTGCCCCGTGTGCTGCGGGCGCGAACGCGAAGTCACCATTGACTGCCTCGCGGATTGCTCGCACCTGCTCGCAGCGCACCGCTACGAGTCCGAGCATCGCACCCCTGTCCCCGCCGAGGAGTTTCCCTACCGCGAGGTTTCGGTGCCGCCCGAATTCGTCTACCAGCACTGGGCCGTCATCGCCGGTCTGGCCACCACCATGCTCACCTTCCAGCTCCAGAATAACGACCTCCACGATGCCGATGCCCTCGCCGCGCTCCAGGCCATAACGGAAACCGTCCGCACGCTCGGAACCGGCATCTACTACGAGCGCCCGCCGGAGGCGCCCCTCGCGCGCGCTCTCTACGGCCAGATGACTCAGTTTCTCCAGGAATTTCGCAAGGATGAATCCGCACGCACCGGCACCTCGTCTCTGAAGGATTCCGACGTGTTCCACCTGCTCATCTTTCTGCTGCGCCTCGCCAAGCAGGAAACCAACGGGCGTCCCCGCTCCCGCGCCTTTCTCAGTTTTCTCCGCGCCAGCTTCCATCGGCCTGCCACATCCTCCCAAGAGGGCTCGCGCATCATCCTGCCCTAGTTCGCCTGGGGCGACCGGCTCGGGCTGCGCACGGGCATGGGTTCCAGACGTACATACCTGTCCTGGCTCGACACGCGTTTCGACTCTTGGCCACCCTTGATACCCGCTCTTGCCGCCGTCGCCGGGGGACGCCCGGCGACGAACGCACCCAGGCACAGCAGCGCAAACAGCATCGTCAGGCGCGACACGGTCTTCAGTTTCATTCCCCGCACGGGCCTGACCTCTACCTGCGGGGCCGCCTGCGCCGCAACGGTATTCCTTCGCGCCGACGGCACGCGCCGACGGCTACGCCTTCTCTGCGTCCTCACGCTTGGCACGGTGCTTCTCCCTTCTCCCAGACCAGTTGCATTTGTGGCGATTGCCACGCCCGGGCCGCCGTCTCTTGCGGCCGCGCGCCCAGCCGGTACTTTCGCCGCAGCTCAGCAACCCGCGCGGCCAGCTCCCGCGCGTAGGTTTCCGGCGCGTCGCCATAGCCTCGATACAGCTCCCGGTAACGCCCCGCCAGCCGGGGGAACTTCTCCTCGAGAAACCCGAAAAACACCTTCCACGACGACGGCATCAGAAACACCGCGCCGGCAACTAGCCACTGCGCGCCCGCCTCGCGCGCCGCCCGCGCCAGCGCGTCGAGATCCTCGTCGCGGTCGGTCAGCCCGGGCAGAATCGGCATGGCAAACACTCCCGCGGCGATGCCGGCCTCGCGCAGTTTGCGCACCGCCTCCAGCCGCAAGTCCGGACGCGGCGCGCGCGGTTCCAGCAGCCGCGCCAGGCCCGTCCGCAGCGTCGTCACGCTCAAATTGACGGTCAGCGACGACCGCCCCGCGATGCGTTGCAGCAACTCGATATCGCGCACCACCAGATTCGACTTCGTCGTGATCGAAATGCTCAGTCCCTCGCGCGCCGCCACTTTCTCCAGAATCGCGCGCGTCACGCCAAACTCGCGCTCGGCCGGCTGATAGGGGTCCGTCGCCGTCCCGACGGCGATGTGCTCGCCCCAGACGTTCTCCCGCGCCAGATCGCGCGCCGCCAGAGCGCCGGCGTCCTGCTTCACGTAGATCTTCGATTCAAAGTCGGTGGCGTCGTGCTCCAGGTACTCATGCGTGTACCGCGCATAGCAGTAGCGGCAACCGAATTCGCACCCCCGGTAGGGATTGACCGTCCACCGGAACGGCACCCGCTCGGAATGGCACTCGTTCAGGATCGACCGGACAGGCAGAAGGTAGTACTCCGTCCCGCGCTTGGCTTCCGCGCAGGGGGAGGATGCGGCGAGGCGCGCAATGCCGGCCAGTTCCGTGGCAGGCTTCCTACTCCGGTGGGTTGCCGGAGGGGGCGCGGAAGCGCCGCACGGGGGCTCACAGTTGCCGTGGCGAGCGGCTGGGGGGAATAAGGTGAGACTGGCTTGCTTCGCGCGCTCCGGCAGGCGCCGTAGCGTCGCTGGATGCGCTCGAAGGATGGGGAAAGTGGCCATTGGCAGCCTCGCCGCACCCCGCAATATATTCGCCTTGTCTTCGCCTTGTCAAGGATTATTATTCGCCTTTGTTTCGCCTGTCCCCAGGGACGGCGCCCCCCTGGAACCCCCTCCCACGACCCTCTCCGGCCCAGGCTCCGCACCCGGTAAACTAGAGATTCACCAGGGAGACCACGCCGTGAGCGATGTCGGCATCCTGATCGTGGACAACGACATGACCAGCCAGGCCGCGCTGAGGCATGTCCTGGGCGCGGAAGGCTGGCGCGTGAAAATCGTTCCGCAGGCCTCGCAGGCGCGGGTCCGGGGAACAAGACCGGGATCCGCCCGGTGATCCAATAGGCTAGCAAGCCGAGCCATTCGTGCGCGGCGGTATCCGTTGCGGCCAAGGCGCCCAACACCGATCCGGGCAGGGTCAACAGGCCACGCCAGCCGGCGAATTGATAATCGACAGGATAGGGCTCGACCGGAAAGCCCGCTTGCCGGAACACGCCGACCGCGCGCGACATGTGCATGGCGGACGTAATCAACAGCCACCGCTCGCCGGGCTTGGGCGCAATCAGGCGCTTGCAGTAGGTCGCGTTTTCAGCGCTGTTGCGCGATTGCGCCTCGATCGTGATCCGGTCGCGGGCAACGCCGAGCTGTTCGAGAAAGCCGGTCTCGGGATCGCTATCTTGGGTCATGATCCTCGTATGAAGCGCGCGCATCCATGGCGTTTCCGACCGAAATGGGTGACCGGTTCGCACGAAGAAAACGCGTCGATCGGAAGCCGACTTTAAGAAACATAATGCCGATGAGGATTGACAGCAAGCGCGTGTAGATCCCCAGGAACAGCAGGATGCCCCCGACCAGCTCCAGCACCCCGATGAAGGGCACCTCGGTGTACATCTGCGCGTTACGCAGCGCCACCGTTGCCTGGCTTACCAGCACTTTGATCATCTCCAAATGGACCAGGCTGAGGAACCCGGGATCGCTGCTCTCGAAACTCAGTATGCCGACCCGTCCCTGGTCATCGGTGAGAGGGAGCGCATAGAATCCCCGCGCGCCGGTTTCCGCGAAGTATTCTCTGAACTTGGCTCGCGTCTCTTCGCGTTCGGCATCGATCTCTTCATCACGTTGCGTGATCCATATCTCTTCTTTCGATATCGATGCCCACTGCAGCAATTGATCCAGGCGTCGGATGCTCGGGTCGTTTCGGTCGATCTGGGGCATGCCTGACACGGCGCCCAGCTGCAGCTTGCCGCTCTTTTCGATCGCGATCGCAGCCCGCTCATACGGGATCACGGCCTGAGGACCGTTCACGATGGTCTGCATGACCCGATCGAGGTTCAGCGTCGAGGTGATCTCCTGGCTGACCTTGACCAGCGTTTCCAGGATCTCCACCTTGCGTTCCGCCTGGAGCAGGCTGGCATTGTGCAAGGCGTTGCTGGCCGTCTCGCACATGGTGGTGAGCAGGAACTGCTCGTCTTCGTCGAAGGCCGTGCCGTCGGTCCGGTTGATGGCCTCGACCACGCCCACCAGCGACCCACGGTCCATGACCGGGGCCGCGACAAGGGTGAACACCGCGCCCTCTTCAACCCCCTGGTTCCGGCGCGCCAGGCGTTCGTCATTCGGGTCCTCGATGAGCACCGGTTCGCCTGAATCGGAAATGTCTCCCGCCACGCCTTCGCCGGGCCGCTGCTGCGCGCCGATGGCGGCGGTTATGTCAACGCCCGCTTGGCTCGTCAGCGCCACGCCGTCGCCCCCCACCATCCACAGGTTCACCGCCTGGACGTTCATGATCTCGTGGAATTTCGACGTGATCATGTTCATGAGGTCGTCCATCTCGAGGTTTGAGTTGAAGACCTTTTCCAGGTCGTACATCTGGGTGATGCGGGTCAGCGACTCGAGCTGGGTGTTGCGCTCGTTCTCGTAGGCCATGCCGGTGGCCAGTGCCACGGCGGCGTATCCTGCGATCTCCTCGATGATGCTGACGTGGGCCGCGGTAAGCGGCTTGTCGAAGGTGACGACCTCGATGGCTCCGATCAGCATGTCGTCGAGCGCCAGCGGCACGACCGCCAGCGACGTCATGGTGCGCCGG
>JAIQGD010000096.1 GCA_020072765.1 Terriglobia bacterium | reverse complement strand
CGGTCCCAAAACGGCCGTTTCGTGGCCAGAAACGGCCTCCTAAGGCTACTTTTGGGAGCATCATTCATGCTGCCGTTGCCGCCATTCTTGCACGGCCATCCGCGACCTCAACGCCCCGGTCAAGCCGTATCCGGAGACACGCAGTCAATTACAACTGCGGCGATTCAGTCCGCGGGGGAAGATTCCTTGGGGGCGTAATACCCGGTGCGGCTGCGCACGGAGAGTTTGCCGCGCGGCGACTGCACCTGGACGCGCACGGTGCGGAAGGTGCCATCCTTGGCGGAATTGCTGGGATAGTAGCCGAGCGTGTACTGCTTGCGGAGCTCGTTGGCCACGCGTTCGCAGATCGGGGAGACCTCTTCGAGGGAGGCGGGAAAGTAGGCTTGTCCGCCGGTGGCCCCGGCGAGTTCCTCCAGCACCTTCTTGGAGTGGCGGACCATCCCCTTGTCGTGCTTGAGATCTTCCTCGCTGAAAACGCCGATGGTGTAAATGGTGGCATTGGACTGCTGGGCCGCGTGGATCGCCTCATCGAAGGTTTTCCGGCTGGCGTCGTCGTCTCCATCGGTGATGAGCAGAAGAACGCGCTTATCCTTGTGGCCCTTCTTGAGGTGGTCGAGCGAGCCGATCACCGCGTCGTACAGGGCCGTGCCGCCGTGAATGGTGATGCGGGACAGGGCGTCGTTGAGCTCGTTGGTGTCGCTGGTGAAGTCGTGCTCGGTGTCGAGGTAGTATTCGTCGTTAAAATTCACGACGAAGGCTTCGTCCTGGGGATTGCTGGTGCGGACGAACGTCAGGGCGGCGGCATTGACCTGCGCGCGCTTGGTTTCCATGCTGCCGCTGTTGTCGATCACCAGCCCCATGGTGATGGGAATGTCTTCGTGGGAGAACAGCGAAACCTTCTGCTCGGTTTTGTCCTCGAAGACGCGAAAATTATTGCGATCCAGGTCCAGAACCAAACGCCCGCCGGCGTCCGCCACGGTGACATGCAGCACCACGAGGCCGACTTCGGCGCGCAGCCGGTGGCCGGCGGCGGGTTGCTGGCCGGCAGGCGCATAGCCGGGCGGGGGCGGGATATTGACCGGCGCGGGGGCCAGGGGGTCCTGCGCGCGCGCACTCGGGCCGATGAAAAGCACAGCCAGGAGCAGAAGGGCAGACAGCCAGGCGAAAGTTCGGCTAGTGGCCGGGCGCGAAATAGCCGGTCTTGGCGAAAACGCTGAGCGGAGGCAGACCCTTGGGCGGGTGCAGCTTGACTTTGATCTTGCGCCACTTGCCATCGTGGACCCGGTGACTTGGCATGTATCCGAGAACATACTGGTTGCGCAACTCCATGCTGATTTTGGCCGCGATGTCGGGGAGCTCGTTCACGTTGTTCACCGTGAAGACGCGCCCGCCGGTCATCTGCGTCAGGTCGTACAGCAACGAGGGGCCGGCCCGCTCCTCGGGCGTGCTCTCGCTGTTGAAAAGCCCGATGGCGTAAATCTGAACGTCCGCCTCCTGCACGTACCGGCGGACTTCCGATTCGCTGTACCTACTATGATTATCGCCTCCGTCGGATAAGATGAGCAAAGCTTTCTTTGTGTTGTGTGCTCCTTTCATCTGGCTCAATCCCAGATAGACGCCGTCGTACAGAGCCGTCATACCGCGCGCGGAGGTGTCGTTCAGGCGGTTCTGCAGATCGTCCACGCTGGCCGTGAACTGGCTGACCAGTTGCGCCCGGTTGTTGAAGTTGACGAGGAAGAATTCGTCCTGCGGATTGGCGGTCCGGAAAAACTGCACGGCGGCTTGGCGCGATCGGTCGATTTTGTCCACCATGCTGCCGCTCATGTCGAAAATGACGCCGATGGAAACCGGCACGTCCTGGCTGGAAAACCAGGTGACCTCCTGCTCGACGCCGTCCTCGAAGACGCGGAAATCCTCGCGCTCCAGGCCCGTGACGATGCGGCCCAGCGGATCGGTGACGCTGGCGCCCACCAGCGTCATCTCCGTCTGCGTCTTGAGCGGCTCGCCCTTCTTTATTTTGGGAGCGTCTTGCGCTGGCGGAGCGGCGGGGCCAACGGAAACTCCTTGCGCGGCTGCGCGCGAGGCATGCGACCCGAGTGGCGGACCGAGGCAGATGGCGAGCAGGGCCCAGAGGGCCGCCGTAACCCATTTGCGGTCCGGTTGCCTGGTGCGTTCATTCATGGCACGCCCCCCGCGACTCTGAGCGAATTCTACCACCGCGCGGGTCGGAAGCAAGGTCCGTCGTCGGACGCCGGATGTACCGGGCTGGCCGGCACCGGGGAGCATCGCGGGTCCGTGTTATCATGGCCGCGGCTGCGCGGGGCAGCCAAATGGCATGGAGCAAACGAAACAATCCGAAGCCAATGTCCTGGTCGTGATTCCGGCGCGCCATGCGTCGTCGCGATTCCCCGGCAAGCCGCTGGCGCCGATCGCCGGGCGGCCGATGATTCAGCATGTGGTCGAGCGGGTGCGGCGGGCGCAATTGGTGTCGCAGGTGGTGGTGGCCACCGAGGACGAGAGGATCCAGAGGGCGGTGGAAGGGTTCGGCGGGGAAGCGGTCCTCACGCGGCCCGATCACCGCACGGGGACCGACCGCGTGGCCGAAGTGGCCGCGCACCGGGGGGCGGACATCTACATCAACGTGCAGGGAGACGAGCCGCTGATCGATCCCAGCACGGTGGACGCGCTGGTTTCCGCGATGATCGAGGATGAGTCGGTGCAGATCGCCACGCCGTGCACCGCCATCACGCACCGCGAGGACATCGTGGACCCGAACGTCTGCAAGGTGACGCGCGATTTCGAGGGGAACGCGCTCTATTTTTCGCGCGCGCCGATTCCCTGGGTGCGCGATGCCGACGAGTCGGTGGCCGCGCGCCACTGGAAACACCTGGGCATCTACGCGTTTCGCCGCGACGCGCTGCTGGAATTTCCCACGCTGCCGCCCGGCGAGCTGGAGCGCATCGAGCAACTCGAGCAATTGCGATGGCTGGAGAATGGCTTTCGCATCCGCGTGGTGGAAACGGATTACGACGCCGTCAGCGTGGACGTGCCCGCCGACCTTGCTCGCGTGGAAAAGATTCTTGCTGCGCGCGCCGCGCAGTAGCGCGCAGCGCACTTCGCCCACCGGCAGAGCGTTCACCGCGGAGGCGCAGAGAAAGCCTTGGGCTGCTCTCTTCTCGGCCGTCTCTGCGTCTCTGCAATGAAGTTTTTTTCTGAGGGCCCCCAAGTTTCTGAAAAACGTGATTTGACACACGCGGGCTTTCCGACCATAATGCGTCGTACCGATTTTCCCCGGAGGAAATCAAGCGCCTTGCAGACCGGCCCGAAGTACATCTTTGTGACGGGCGGCGTGGTTTCTTCTCTAGGCAAGGGCGTGGCGGCGTCGTCGATGGGCTGCCTGCTCGAAAGCCGCGGGCTGCGGGTAACCCTCCAGAAGTGCGACCCCTACCTGAACGTCGATCCCGGCACGATGTCTCCCTACCAGCACGGCGAGGTGTTTGTCACCGACGACGGCGCGGAGACGGACCTCGATTTGGGGCACTACGAGCGATTCACTTCGGCGCACCTGACGCGCGATCATAACTGGACCACCGGCCGCATCTACGAATCCATCATCGCCAAGGAACGCCGGGGCGATTATCTGGGCAAGACGGTGCAGGTGATCCCGCACGTCACGGATGAAATCAAATCCACATTTCGAAAGGTGGCGGCGGGCGCGGACGTGGTGCTGGTGGAAATCGGCGGCACGGTGGGCGACATCGAGTCGCTGCCCTTCCTGGAAGCCATCCGCCAGATGCGCCTGGAACTGGGCGCGGAAAACGTGGTCTTCGCGCACCTGACGCTGGTGCCGTACATCGCCGCGGCCGGCGAACTGAAGACCAAGCCGACGCAGCACAGCGTGAAGGAACTGCTGAACATCGGCATTCAGCCCGACATCCTGATTTGCCGCAGCGACCGCCCATTGGGCGCGGACCTGAAGTCGAAGATCGCGCTGTTCTGCAACGTGGCCGAGGCGTGCGTGATCTCGGCTCCCGACGTCCCGAATATCTACGAGGTTCCGATGACGCTGGCGGCCGAGGGGCTCGACGAGCAACTGCTGCGGCTGCTGCGGATCGAAGCGCCGCCGCGCGACCTGAGCCGCTGGCTGGCCATGCTCGAGACGCTGGAACATCCGCAAGGCGAGGTCCGCATCGGGGTGGTGGGGAAGTACGTCCAGCTCGAGGACGCCTACAAGAGCCTGCGCGAAGCGCTGGTCCACGGCGGACTGGCCAACCGGCAGCGCGTGGTGATCGAGTGGGTCGAGGCCGAGGACATTGATTCTCCGGCGACCGCGGAACGCCGGCTGCGCCACGTCGACGGGGTGCTAGTGCCCGGCGGATTCGGCAAGCGCGGCATTCAGGGCATGGTCCACGCCATCACCTACGCGCGGGAGAAGAAGGTGCCGTTCTTCGGCATCTGCCTGGGCATGCAGTGCGCCACGATTGAATACGCGCGCGAAGTCTCGAAGCTGGAGCGCGCCGACAGCACGGAATTCGACCCCTCGACGCCCCATCGCGTGATTTACAAATTGCGCGAGCTGCTCGGCGTGGACGAAATGGGCGGAACGATGCGCCTGGGGGCCTGGCCGTGCAAGCTCGAGCCGGGGTCGTTTGCCGCCAAGGCCTACGGCACGACGGAAATTTCCGAGCGCCACCGCCATCGCTACGAATTCAACAGCGAATACGAAGAGCCGCTGACGAGCGCCGGCTTGCGCATCACGGGACGAACGCCGGACCGCACCTACGTCGAGATCGTCGAGGTTCCCGATCACCCGTGGTTCCTCGGCTGCCAGTTTCACCCCGAGTTCAAATCGAAGCCGCTGGCGCCGCATCCGCTGTTCACTGCGTTCATTCGCGCCAGCCTGGAAAATCATCGCCGCCGACTCGGGCAGCCGGCCGAGTCCTCGTCGGAGACGCGCGTGCCTGCCGCTGGATCTTCCTCGACCGATTAGTCCGATCTTCTCACCCTGAAGACGAGCTTGGTGTCATCCCGAGCGGAGCAAGGGATCTCTCTTCGGCCTGGCTCCCAGCGATGCGCGCGCAGCAAGAGAGATTCCTCGTCGCTCCGCTCCTCGGAATGACAGACGCAATCAGGGTACCAGGGCGCCTCTCAGCGTTGTCTGCGTGCCTTCGCACACCTGCTGCAAAACGCGGCAGGGCGCAGCAAGCAGCGCCCCTACAGCGGATTGCGAGCGGCGAACTCTTGGCGGCTATTTGCGGGACGCAACACGGGAACGACGGATCAGTGTGGGCGGAAGATGAGATGAGTGGGAAAGGGGCGCGGCCTGGAAACTTCGGGGCGCGCCCCTTTAAGACTTTCAGGCGGCGCTAGACTCCCAGGACGTTGACGAGTTCGCGGACGGACGCGGCCGACTTATCGAGCGCCGTCTTTTCCTCGGGCGTGAGCTTGATCTCGATGATCTGCTCGACGCCACGCGCGCCGAGTTTCACCGGCACACCGACGAACAATCCCTTGATACCGTATTCGCCTTCGAGATAAACCGCGCAGGGCAGAATCTTTTTCTTGTCCTTTAAGATGGCCTCGACCATCTCGACGGCGGCGGCGGAAGGCGCGTAATAGGCCGAGCCGGTTTTCAGCAGGTTGACGATCTCGGCGCCGCCCTTGCGCGTGCGCGTGATGATGGCTTCGAGCTTATCTTTGGCGATCAGTTCGGGGAGGGGAATTCCGGCGACGGTGGAGTAGCGCGCCAGCGGGACCATGTCGTCGCCATGCCCGCCGAGCACGAATGAGTGGACGTTCTCGACCGAGACGCCGAGTTCGGCGGCGACAAAGGTGCTCATGCGCGCCGAGTCGAGCACGCCGGCCATTCCCAGGACGCGGTTCTTGGGAAATCCGCTGACCTTGAAGGCCGCCTGGGCCATGGCGTCGAGCGGGTTGGTCACAATAATCAGGATGGCGTTGGGCGAAAGCTTGACCACCGATTCGACCACGGCCTTGATGACGTCGTAGTTGGCTTTGAGCAGGTCGTCGCGGCTCATGCCGGGCTTGCGCGGGAAGCCCGCGGTGATGACGATGACGTCGCTGTTCGCCGTTTCCTTGTAATCGCCCGAGGCCGTGGAAATGCCGGCGGCGTGCGCGTTGCTGCCAATGATGGGCGCGGATTCCGCCATGTCCAGGGCCTTGCCGGCCGGGACCCCGTCGAGAATGTCGGTGAGCACGACGTCGGCGAGCCCCGCATCATGAATGCGCTGCGCCGTGGTTGAACCAACGAAACCGCCTCCCACTACCGTCACTTTATTCCGCATGCGAACGTCTCCTTTTAGGATGGCTGTTGAGTTTGAATTGCCGGGATAAAAATCCGCGCGCGCTATGGGCGCCTAGTGTGCGGCCCCGAAAATACCTGGCACATCTTGCAACGCCGCAGGGCGCAGGCAGCAGCGCCCCTACAGCGGATTGCGAACCGCGAACCATTGGCGGTGATTTGCGGAACACCACACCTATCGCCCGACGGTGGCGGGCGCCTGCATGTTCTCGATGATCGAGGTGGCGAAGTCCGTCGTGCTGAGTTTGGTCGCGCCGGGCATGAGCCGCTCGAGATCGTAGGTGACGCGCTTCTGCTGAATGGTCCGGTCGAGGCCTTCTTCGATCAGGCTCCCCACTTCCCTCCAGCCCATGAAATTGAACATCATCACCCCGGAGAGAATCACCGAGCTGGGGTTGATCACGTCCTTATCTGCGTATTTCGGCGCGGTGCCGTGGGTGGCTTCGAAGACCCCGAAGCCATCGCCGATATTGGCTCCCGGAGCCATGCCGAGGCCGCCGATCTGGGCGGCGCAGGCGTCGGAGATGTAGTCGCCGTTGAGATTGGGGGTAGCGAGCACCTGGTATTCGTCCGCTCGGGTCAGCACCTGCTGGAAGACGGAATCGGCGATGCGGTCGTTGACCAGGATCTTGCTCTTCCACTGGCCGCGCCCGTGCGTTGCGTAGATGGCATCGAGAGTCTTTTTGACTTCAGCGCAGATCTGGTCGTGAAATTCCTTGGTGGAATGTTCCAGGCCCGGCTCGACCATGGCGGCATTTTTCTCGATGGCGAGATTGGGGTCCTTGTCCTTGTTGCCTACAATCCAGCTTTCGCGCTCGGTGACCACCTCTGAGCGGAATTCCTCGGTGGCAAGCTCGTAGCCCCAGTCGCGGAAGGCACCTTCGGTGAACTTCATGATGTTGCCCTTGTGGACGAGGGTGACGACGCGGCGGTTATTGTTGAGCGCGTATTGGATGGCGCGGCGGACCAGGCGCTTGGTCGCCGTGATGGAAATGGGCTTGATGCCGACGCCGGAATCCTCGCGTATCTTCTTGGAGGTGCCGCGCAGCATTTCGTTGTTCAGGAAATCGATCAGCTTCTTCGCTTCCGGCGTGCCGCACTTCCATTCGATGCCCGCGTAGACGTCCTCGGTGTTTTCGCGGAAGATCACGATGTTCATGCGTTCCGGGTTGCGCACGGGCGAGGGCACGCCCTGGAAATAGCGCACCGGCCGCACGCAGGCGTAGAGATCGAGCAGTTGGCGCAAGGCCACGTTGAGCGAGCGGATTCCGCCGCCCACCGGCGTTGTCAGCGGTCCCTTGATGGCCACGCGAAAATCGCGGATGGCCTCCACGGTGTCCGACGGCAGCCAGTCCTTGAACTGGTTGAAGGATTTCTCGCCGGCGAAGACTTCCAGCCACGCGATCTTCTTCTTGCCGCCATAGGCCTTCTCGACCGCGGCGTCGAACACGCGGCGCGAGGCCTTCCAGATGTCGCGTCCGGTGCCGTCGCCTTCGATGAACGGGATGATGGGCTGGTCGGGAATGCGGAACTTGCCGTCGATGAACTCGATCTGTCGTCCGTTCGATGGAACCGCTACGCCGTTGTATGAACTCCTCATGTAGGGCCGTCCTCCTCTAATAGTGCGGCCGGCGCTGCAATCGCCGGTCAAAAAATACTCCGTGAAACTAAATACATTATCACAATCCTTGCTGCGCGGTACATCGGAGGTGCGCATGTGTTTCATGAATTGTTTTTAGGCGGAGCACACGCGCGAGGAGTTTTTTTGGAGCCAGCGCCTGCGGGCAGGCCGAGGGAATAGCACGGACGATCGAGCCTGCGCCGGCCGGCAGTAGGTAGGGTGGAATTCCTGCACTTCATGTGCAACTTGAAGCGGGAAATCTAAACCATCTTCTTTCACAATACTTCAACCTCCGGCCGAACTGTCGGCTAGCCGACCTGCTTGCCGCGCCGGGGCGTCGGACGTCACAGATTTCTCGCGACTATCCGTAGGGCCTGCCGCGCCCAAAAGAGGCGGCGACGCGGGCGAGGACGAGGCCGGTCAAGAAGCCGCCGATGTGGGCCCACCAGGCGATGCCTCCGCTGTTAACCGCCCCCAAGGAGCCAATCCCGCTCAAAAACTGCGCAACGAACCAAAGTCCGATGAAGATGACCGCCGGGATGCGCACGGTGAAGAAGATGATGAACAAGGGAATTAGGGTCAGGATGCGCGAGCCGGGGAAGAACAGGATGTACGCTCCCAGAACGCCGGAAATCGCGCCGCTGGCTCCCAGGGAAGGGACATGCGAGCCCCAGGAAAACAGCAGTTGCGAGATGTTCGAGCCGACTCCGCAGACAAGATAGAAGAGAAGATAGGGGACGGGGCCCAGGCGGTCTTCCACGTTGGCGCCGAAGATCCAGAGGAACCACATGTTGCCCAGAATGTGCAGAAACCCGCCATGCAGAAACATGCAGGTGAACAGCGGGAGAAGCGCCTGCTCGAGCGCGTAGTGGCGTCCGGCCAGCGCCAGCGAGATCTTCGAGGGGATCAGAGCATAGGTTTGCAGGAAAGCCTCGCCTAGCTTAGGCGGCAGGGACAACTGATACACGAAGACGGCGATATTGACGCCGATCAGCAGCAGGGTGACGATGGGCAGAGAGCGCCGCGGCGTCAGATCCTTTAGCGGGAACATTGGCTGGCCCCCGTTGCCGCCGCAGCTTGCCGCGCGGCATCCTGCAGCTCTTCAGGCGTGTACGCCGCTTCGGAGCGCTGCCCGTTCCGGCGCACCTTCGCAATCTGGTCGAGGTCGGCAATGCCGCCACGGGCGCCCGGGGCCGTGCAGTTCAGTGCCGCCGCCGCGCAACTGAATTCCAGAAGTTCCTCCAGGGGCCAGGAGCGCACGAGGCCGTAGCAGAACGCGCCGTGAAAAATATCGCCGGCACCGGTTGTGTCCACAGCCTCGACCCGAAAACCGGGACACAGAAGGAAGCGCACACCGTCCCACGCCAGAACTCCCAACCGGCCGAGCGTGGTGGCGACGGTGCGGCATCCAAACTCGCGAAGAATTTTCGGAAGCGACTTCAGCAGGTTGCGTTCTCCGGTCAGACGTTCAGGGAAATCTTTAGAAGTGACAGGGAAATTGGTGTATTGAAGTAAAACTTGAACTCCGGGATAAAGATTGTCGAGATCGGCCACCACAGGAATCTGTTCCTCGCGCGCCCAGCGCGCGGCCTGCGCGGCGGCTTCCGTGTCATGCCCATCGACCAGCAGGACTCGCGCGTCGGTGATCCAGTGGCGGTTGAGGTCGGCGGGGCGCAGGGCAATGTTGGGGTCGCGCTTCCACAAGACGGTGCGCTCACCGGTTTGCTCGTCCACGAGAATATAGGCTGTCTGGCTGTTGCAGCCCGGAGCAAGAATCCAGTGTGCATCGACTCCCTCGCGCTGCATTTCCGCCCTCTGGAGATTTCCAGCGGCGTCATCGCCGATTTTCCCGATGTAGCGCGCCGCCAGTCCCCAGCGGCGGCAAGCGACCAGGGCGCTGGCCACCTGGCCTCCGGGGCGGACATCGGCCGAGAGCAGTTCGATTTTGGAATCCGGGGCGGGGAAGCGGGGCAGGCGCAGGATGGTGTCGGTGGCGTTGATTCCGACGCCGACGACATCGGCACGCGGCAGCGCAATCGCTTCGGTCATGAGGCTACAACTGTAGCCGACCCGGAGAATTTTTGGAACGCCGGCGCGGAGATTAATTGCGCGGCGTGCGTGGCTATGATAAAAAAAATGTTCCGGCGCGCGCCGCTTGCACGCGCAGATAAGCGGCCGTCGGCGCGCCGACAGCTGATGCCAGTTCACGAATCCGAGGCCATCATTTTACAAAGCTACGCCCTGGGCGAAGGGGACCGGCTGGTCAGCTTTTTGTCCCGCACCATGGGGCGCATGCGCGGGGTGGCCGCCGGAGCGCGCAAGCCGAAGAGCCGGTTTGGCTCGACGCTCGAGCGGCTCTCGCACGTGCGCATCTGGTATTTCGAGCGGGAAACCCGCGAACTGGTGCGCATCAATCAGTGCGAGATGATCGAGTCGTTTTTGAGCGCGTTCAGCGATTACGCATCGAGTATCGCGCTGGCGCTGTTTTCCGAGATTACCGGGGCCGTGCTGCCGGAAAAGGAAGCGTCGGACGCGAATTTCCGGCTGCTGCTGCTGGCGACCCAGACGGTGAAGCGCACCGGGAAATGCGAGTTGCCGCTGGCCTATTTCGCGCTGTGGACCGTGAAGCTGGGCGGCTGGCTGCCGTCGCTCGATCGCTGCGGGCAGTGCGGCCAGGCGCTGGCCGCCAACGATCCGGCATGCTTTTCGCCCAGCGCCGCGGCGCTGGCGTGCGGCAAGTGCCGCCGGCCCGGGATGCGCCTAGTTTCTCCGCCGGCGCTGTCGCTGGCGCGCAAGATGGTGGCCGAGCGGCTGGACCGTTTGCAGGACGGCGTGGCGGCGGATGCCGCCGGCGCGCGCGCGGCCCGGGAAGTGACGGAGATGATGCTCGACATCATCGAACACCAAATCGACCGCAAGCTCGTATCGCGGGAACTTCTGGAGTCACCAGCGTGAACAGTCAGAGTCATAGTTCGAAGATCAAAGGACGATATCGAAGTCGGCGCCGGAACGATGCACCCGGAGACATTTCTGCGCGTGCTGGGCCCGGAACCGTATCGCGTGGTCTACGCACAGCCGAGCCGGCGCCCGGCCGACGGCCGCTACGGTGAAAATCCCAACCGCCTGTACAAGCACACGCAACTTCAAGTGGTACTCAAACCTTCGCCCGCCGACATTCAGGATCTTTATCTGGAGAGCCTGGCGGCCGTGGGGATCAACTTAAAGGAACACGACATTCGCTTCGAAGAAGACAACTGGGAGTCGCCCACGCTGGGCGCCTGGGGAATCGGCTGGCAGGTGCTGCTGGACGGGCTGGAGATCACGCAGTTCACCTACTTTCAGCAATGCGGGGGAGTGGACCTCGATCCAAGTTCGGTGGAGCTGACCTACGGGCTCGACCGCATCGCTGCTTATCTCCAGGGCGTGGACAACGTGTTTGATGTGCGCTGGTCGGACACCACCAGTTATCACCAGGTGCGTCTGGCCGAGGAACAGCAGCTCTCATCTTACAGCTTCGATTTCGCCGACGCGGGTTCGACGCGCAAGCAGTTTGATCTGGCGGAGGCCGAAGCGGCGCGGCTGCTGGCGGAGTATGCGCAGCTGAAGGGGAAGTCAGCAGCGCGGTTCCCCGTCATTCCGGCGTACGACTTCTGCCTGAAATGCTCGCACCTGTTCAACCTGCTCGACGCGCGCGGCGCCATCTCCGTCACCGAGCGCGCCGCCATGATCGGGCGGGTGCGCAAGCTGGCCACGCAGGTCGCCAGCGCGTGGCTTGACCAGCAGGCTGCGGCGCGGCCGTCTTCCGAGGTGAGCGCATGAAGCGGCGCATGAAGAAATCGGGTGTGGCGGGAGCGAGCGCGAAGGTAGGCGCGAAAGGGATGACCGGCGATCTTCTTTTCGAGATTGGCTGCGAAGAAATTCCCGCGGGGATGATCTTCAAGGCGACCGAAGAACTTAAAGCAATTCTTGCAAAACATCTGGTCGGCGCCGATCTTGTCGACGAGCCGACAGTTCAAGAAGCGATTGAAACATTTGGCGCGCCGCGCCGGCTCGTGGCCATCGTGCGCAACGTACGGATTAAACAGCCCGACGCCACGCGCGAGATTACCGGACCTCCCAAAGGCATCGCGTTCGACTCGTTCGGGAAGCCGACGCGCGCGGCCAGTTCGGCCTGCTTCAGCAGCTCGGGATGGCGCAAAGCATAATCAGACAGGTCAGGTGAGGCGGGATGCATCAACTCCGGGTGCCGCAGGGCATAATCCCGTTCGTCCCGTTGGCAAGTTGCCATTCTATAAGGTCGCCGAAAGCCCGTTCGTCAACCTTACCGTTCCTGAAGGGGGTCACGATGGCAATCAATGCGCCTGTGAACATGCTGACTCCTCCGCCGCCGATGTGTCTGTCGCGCCCACTCTTCAGTCGAGAAATGCCGGAATCGTTTCGCCCTTCACCAAATCGTCGTAGGTTTCCCTGGTCTTGATGACGTGGATCTCCCCGTCTTTGATCAAGACTTCCGGTACCCGTGGTCGCGAATTGTAATTGGATGCCATCACAAATCCATAAGCCCCCGCACTCATCACCGCAAGCATGTCACCCGGGTTGACCTCCGGCAGTGACCGGTCCTTCGCCAGAAAATCGCCAGACTCACAGACCGGGCCGACGACATCCACATTGTGCTTGGGCCGCTTCAGTACCGCCTCTGATACGGGACGGATCTCGTGATAGGCCCCGTACAGGGTCGGCCGGATGCAGTCGTTCATGGCCATGTCCGTGATCATGA
>JAIQGD010000004.1 GCA_020072765.1 Terriglobia bacterium | reverse complement strand
GCAGCTGGTTTCGAGTGTTCTTTTCACAACTTGGACTTTGTCAATGGCGGCCGCTATTCGGCTACCGGAGATGGTCTGGACGGGCAGTACGGCGTATGCACACTGGAACTTACCCCCCAACAAAAGTGACGTTTGAAACAGTTCGTTTCCGGCAAAATCCACTGCCTGAGAAGGGGAGCTTTGCCGTGAAATGGTCGTGCCATGGCACGGCCCTCGGAGAACTTCGAAGCGTTCGTGATTCCCTGCCTGTTCGCAAACTATTTTGCGGTTCGGTGAGCCATTTGGCCCCGCTTTTCCGCATGTACAGGGCAAAGAGGCCGGAGCGAGCCAACTTTCCGCGCCACAGTGGGCACGCGGTACGTATGGGTCGCAGGGGACGAATTATTGAGGACGGTCGTGGCTGGCGTGGGCCCCGTTGTGTGGTCGTTACCACGGCGTTGTCACGCTTGGCACGGTCAGAACGAATAGGACTGCCAGTACGAACGATGGCGTTTTCCTTCGCTTTCTAGTTGCCAAATGGCTTTCTGCGGGACTAGAGTGCCGCAGATTTTCTTTCGCATACATAACGTAAAGAGGGGGGGCATTCATGACAAACGAAACTACGAATCTTTCGATTCCTGCACGGCGTTTGATCGCCATGATTGCACTGCTGGTTGGCGTCACCATGGCTGCCGCTCCGACACTGGCCCAGGTGACCCCCCAAAAGCCAATCCAGAGGCCTGTGCTCAGCTTCACACCAGTGGGCGCTTTTCCGCGGGCATAATCCAAGAAAGAATAAAGAGGAAATCATGCTACGTCCAATCGCCCAGCACATTAGCCGCAGGATGAAATATTGGATCGCCACATCCCTGTTCGTTCTTGCCTTGAGCGGCTTTCTTGCAACGCCGGCCTCGGCTCAGCAGGTCATTTCGACATTCTCCAAAGGCGCGCCGGGCGACCCGCTCCTTGGCCCAACAAACCTCGTATTCGACAAGTCCGGGAACTTGTTTGTGTCGGACAACGGCAATCACCGCGTGCAGCGCATTGACCAACAGACCCGGGCCGTTACTACGATCGCGGGGACGGGAACCGCCGGCTATGCCGGAGATGGTGGCCCGGCAACCCAGGCTCAGCTTAGTTGCCCGTCAGGATTGGCGTTCGACCCCTCAGGGAATCTATACATTGCGGAGCCATGCCAGAACGTCGTGCGCAAGGTAGTGCCCGGCGCGGATCTGGTGGTCACAGGTGCGGGCGACGAGATCATCACCACTTTTGCTGGAAATGGTACTCGCGACGCTTGCAATTGGACGAATGGTGTCCCCGCCAACCAGACCTCTGTGGACTCTCCTTATGACGTCGCTGTAGACCAGGGCGGAAACGTCTTCATACTTGAGAGCGACTGCTTTGACATCATCCGGCGCGTGGATGCCGCTACAGGCCTCATTTCGACCACGCTTTATCAGGTCACTACGAGCGGCTTTAATTCCATGGTGTTCGACAATCTGGGTAATCTCTTGGTGTCAGTCTTCAGCGACATTGACCTCTGTCCTCCCGCCACCGGCCAGTTCCTCACAGGGACTGAAGGCTGCGTGCAAGCGCTGAGCACATCAAGTAGTCCTCACCCCAAGGCATTCGACAAGGCGGGCAATCTTTTTTTTCTTGATTATCCGTGCGACGCCGACTCGGTCTGCGATTTGGTCATTTATCAGGCCACTCCTGGCCCGGACGGCATCATAGAATTTGGTTCCCAAGTTTCCCCATATGCGGGGAACGGGAACATCGGTTACAGCGGCGATGGCGGTCCGCCTCTGGCTGCCAGCTTTAGCGGTCCCTCCGGCATGGCGCTGGACGACGCGGGCAATCTTTTCATCGCCGATACGGGGAACAACGTCATCCGCATGGTCTCATCTGGACCGGCGACCCCAGCGTTGACATCGCACCCCGCCAATCCGACCAATCAGACGACGGCAGTCTTCTCATTCGCCGACAACGATCCCACCGTAATCTCATTCGTATGCACTCTGGATCAGGCGCCCAGTCCCTGCGCCAGCGGAGTTACCTATCCGAATTTGAGCGATGGCTCGCACACTTTTTCAGTCGTGGGGAAACAAGCGGACGGAACACCCAGCAACCCAACATCCTTCACGTGGGTTGTGGATACGGTTCCTCCACCAGTGCCCTCCATTGATTCCCATCCTTCGGACCCGAGCGGCACCGCGACCGCCACCTTTACGTTTTCCGACGCGGAGGCAGGGACCAGCCTGACCTGCGGCCTCGATGGCTCAGTTGCGTTCTGTTCAAGCCCGGTCGTGTACGCGGGGCTGTCTGACGGCGCTCACACGTTTTCGGTGATTGCCAGCGACGCCGCGGGGAATCACAGCGCGAACAGCTTCACGTGGACGATTCGCACGACGATTCCACCAGCGCCGCACATTGACTCGGCGCCTCCCGCGCTATGGAACCAGAATGTCGCCGCCTTTAGCTTCTCCGACGCACAGGCTGGACTCAATTTCCTCTGCCAGCTCGACGCGCTCGGCTTCTCTCCCTGCGCCTCGCCTGTCACCTATGGAGGTTTGCCAGACGGTCCCCATAGCTTTTCGGTCATCGTGAGCGATCCTGTCTCGGGAAGATCGAGCGCAGCGGCAACTTACTCATGGACGGTGGATACGACCCCTCCGCGTGTAGGTATCACCGGCGCGTTGGGCCGGGTTGTGATCCCGGCTCCCTCCACCTTCTATTTCAGTGGCGGGTCAGCGGACATTGCGGGATACCTGTGCAGTGTTGACGGGGCGGCTTTCTCACCTTGCACACGTCCGTTCACCCAGTTAGTCACAACCCCCGGCAACCATACGTTTTCGGTGGAGGCGGTGGATTTTGCAGGGAACATCGGACCGGCGGCTTCGACCACCTGGTTGGTCACCTTTTGCAACTGCGGCCTCGTCGGGGACTACTCAAGTCCGGCCTTTGCCCCAACAATCACTTCGCAGGATCCTAATGGCGTCTTCACCGTGTCTGCAATCAACAACGGCAACCAAGTGACCGTTTCGCTGGTCCGCACCAGTGACGCCGCAGTCGTCTACAGCTTCGTCGTCCCTATTACCGACGCGGGTTGGCAGTTCAGTCCGGACGGCAACCGTTTTGCTTATCAAATCCTGAACATCGCCACGGGCCAGGACGATGTTACCGTGCTGGACTTAACTGCTTCGACGCCCAAGCAGATACTGCAATTCTCTGTCACCACCGGGAGCTCAGCTCTGATGTTCAGCCCATCCGGCGCTTACCTCCTGTATGCAGCGACAGTTCCCTTCGCAACCAAGACCTCTATCTCCATCTACCGGGTTGCCGGGGTTTCCACGGCCGTGCTGGTGCAGTCCGCATCATTTACGCATTTCGCCGGCCTCGGAGCCCTGGGGGAGAATTCAGTTGGCGTGGGCGCTTGGGGCTTTAACAAGAATCCTTATGGAGAACCGGAAGCCGCTTTCTTTTATGCCTGGAGTACCAGCGACACCACCTTCAGTTGGAGCGTGGTGAACCTGGCGACAGGAAAACAGGTGATTTCCCAATCCTCTACCGCCCAGGCTGCCTTCTGGCAATTCAATCCGTGCGGCAATATCATCGCCTTCGTCAACCAACCATTCTCGAACGAGGAGCAGGTGGACCTATTCAGCACCCAGGATGGGACGCATATTGGTGAGACCTCGTTTCCTGTTCAGGAAGTCACCCTGAATTCAACTCCGGACCAGGAAGTGGCGAATATCGTCAACCCTCAGCAAACCATCGTGATTGCAAACGATCCCACTTGCGCGCCTAACACGCCCTCGGGCTCCAATGTGTCGGTCGCCCCGGTGTGCCCCGGCAGCAACACGAGCCCTGCCACAGTGACCTTCAGCAATGTGACGCAGGCCGGCGGGACAGGAGTCTCATCCAGCGCGACCGGCAATGCGGCGCCGGCGGGTTTCCAGATCGGAAATCCGCCGGTCTATTACGACATTGCGACTAGCGCCTCCTATTCCGGGACAGTCGGAGTTTGCCTCGACTACTCAGGAGTCTCCTTCAACGGTCCGCCACGCCTCTTCCATTTCGTAAACGGCGCCTGGGTCGACGTTACGACCTCCGTGGACACGGTTCATCACATCATCTGTGGGAGCGTCTCTTCTCTCTCCCCATTCGCGATCTTTGCGTCGACCAACCTCCCGCCCAGCGTACAAGCAGGGCCACCCCAAGTGATCGAGGCGACGTCGCCTCTGGGCGCACTGGTGACGCTCAACGGTTCGGGCAGCGATCCCGACAACGATCCCTTGACCTTCACGTGGAGCGAGAGCGGAGTCACGCTTGGGACGGGTACGCCAATCAGCATCACCCTGCCCATCGGAGTTCATACCATCACGTTCGCCGCCGACGATGGTCGCGGCGGAACGGGAACATCCACGGTACTCGTCACTGTGCAAGACACCACGCCGCCCGTGCTCACGATGCCTGCGAATCAGACTCTCGAAGCGACCGGGCCGGCGGGCGCGATGGCAGTGTTCAGTGCAAGCTCTACCGACCTGGTGGATGGGGCGCGCCCCGTGGTCTGTTCACCCGCGTCGGGCTCGACATTCCCGCTCGGCGCGACTCTTGTGAACTGCACTGCAACCGACTTACACGGCAACTCCGCACAGGGAAGCTTTCTTGTCACTGTCCGCGACACGACGCCGCCGGTCCTCCACGTTACGCTTTCTCCGCAGATTCTCTGGCCACCGAACAAGAAGCTCATCCCGATTACGGCAAAGATCCAAGTGAACGACTTGTGCGACCCCAACCCGACCGTCACGCTCGTTTCGATCAGCAGCAACGACCCGGATGACGATCCGATAGACATCCAGGGTGCTGTTTTGGGCACTGACGACCGAACGTTCCTCCTCCGTGCGCGACGAGCGGACAAAGGCGCGTCCCGGGTTTATACAGTCACTTACCGAGCCTTGGATCATTCCGGCAACGCCACCACAGCAACCGCCATTGTTTCCGTGCCCCAGGATCGTGATGAAAAGCGTGACGACGACTGAGGAAGCCAGGTGGCTCACGTTTCGACTGAGCCGAAGGATGGGGAACTCGGACTGTCGCCGCGCGCCTTGGTACGCCAGTGCTGGTCATGCGTAATACGGTCGGGAGTTGAAACCGCATCTTCTGAAGTTTGGCAAAGGGAAAGATCCCGCCGCTGGCAAGCCTGGACGCGATGGGCCCCCCGATTTTCGCGCGAATCACGGCCCAGGGAAAGCTTGCACATGGCACTTATTTCGTTGACCCGAAGTTCTTGACACGGTGGAGGTCTGCGGTTCGAGCCCGCACGGGCCTGCCATTTGTTTCAACAACTTAGCCCGCCGTTTCAATCTTCTGTCCCATTTCCTACCTGTGATTCGCTACCTGTGTTTGGCGTCTTTCACTATATGAGTGGGAGCTCGACGACTCCATTCTGGATGAGTTGCAGTGGTTGCGCTCTGGCGCATCGCTTCGATTCTTGCAGCGTCCGCCTAGCGGGATTTCGCGGTTTTCGCAGCGCGCCTTTCCGGCAGTGCGAACACCCAGACGGCCGCGCCATGGTCCGGCGGGTTCTCGATTTCCGGAACCAGTATGGGAAACGTCAAGGTTCCAGGCCCGCCGCTTCCCACGACGACCGCGAGGTACTCCTTCCCGTCCACGCTAAACGCGATTGGACATGAATCCGGCACATCGTTCAGGCGGATTTGCCACAAGAGCGCGCCGGTCGCCGCATCGTAGGCCTTCAAGCGGCGATCGAGCGAACCGGCAAACACTACGCCACCGGCCGTTGCGAGCACGCACGTGGTTTCCGGAGCGCGCTGACGCTCGATCCATACCGCCTTCTTCGTTTGCAGATTGAAGGCTTCCAAGCGGCCATAATTACCGTCCCCATCAGGCCTCGGCCGGATAAACCAGTTGACGCCCGACGACAGGTTCCCGCGTTCGCCTGGTGGCGCGGGGATCAAGTCCATGCACGACTCCACCATGGGAACATATAAGATCGAGGTCTTTGCGTCGTAGGAAGTGGCGTTCCAATTGCGGCCGCCGCCCGCGTGCGGGCACACCATGTGCGGTTTGCCGTCGCCCACGATCACGGCGGGATTGATGGACTTCTCGCCGGTCTTGGGATCAACATCGGTCACGACGTTTTGAATCCCCAAGTCCTTCGAAAAAAGATACTGCCCGGTGGCGGCATCGAGCGCGTCGTAGAGGGCGATCTTTCCCGATGTGACAACGAGCTTCCGCGGCGCGCCATTCACTTGCAAATGGATCAATTGGCGTTCGAACGCCCAATCGAGGTCCCACTGATCGTTGCGGACATGCTGAAAATGCCAAACGAGTTGGCCCGTGTCGGGGTTGAGCGCCAGCGTCGTATCGGTATAGAGGCTGTCGTTGGTAATGCCGGGTTGATGGACCGGGTGAAGCAGCGGACCGGTGTCGTAAGTCTGCCCCGTGCCGAAGAAGGCGAGATTCAGCTGTGGATCGTAGCTGCCGGTGGTCCAGACCGAAGCGCCGCTTCGCTTTTCAAGCGGCAGGCCATTCCAACTGTCGCCGCCGAATTCGCCGGGCCGCGCGATCGTGTAGAAGCGCCAAACTTCCTTACCCGTGTCGAAATCGAGGCCGACAATGGCGCAGCCTCCCGGCGCTTGGCCCGTAATTCCCTGCATCACTTTGCCCCTGGCGATCAGCGGCCCGCCGTTGAGCTGCCATCCCTTCGTGTAATCGGTGATCGCCTGATCCCAAACGACCTTGCCCGTCTTCACATCAAGCGCAACCACGTGGCCGTCCGACGTCGGGACAATCAGGCGGTCACGGTAAATGGCGATGCCGCGCTTCACCCAAGGCGACACGTCCTTGGGCAGCTTGCGCGAATATTGCCAGAGCAGGTCTCCTGTGACCGCGTTCAAAGCCTGCACGCGGTCGCCGAAACTGTGCACGAAGATGACGCCGTCGTGAACCAACGGCGTGGCCTCGTTCGGCCCGTTCGGCAACGACCAGGCCCAGACGGCACGGAGATCGGCGACGTTGCGCTTGTTGATTTCCACGAGCGGGCTGAAGCCGTGGTCATCGTATGTTCGCCGCCACAGAAGCCATTCTCCGGCAGGCGGACTTTGAAGCATTTCATCGCTGACGGGGGTGACGCGGTCGAGTGGATTGGGAATCGTCACGGCCGGAGCCGGCGGCGCAAGAGGAGAATAAGGCATGAACCACCCAGCTCGGACGGTCGCGCCGCGCGGAATGACCATGGCTGCCAGCGCTTTCGCGTCCGTCGGCAATTCGGTGTCGGCGGGCTGAAGGCCGTTTACCTGAAGGATATGCGAGATGATCTGCGCGTAAACCGCGTCGCCCAGCGAGCCGGGACTGGCCGGAGGCATTTTGGTGCTGATGTAGGTGAAGAGCGCCTCCGCTGGTTTTCCGCCCCACTTCTGGCTGAAGGTCATCCCGCGCAGCGAGCCCGCAAATTCACCTCCGCCCAGGTCTGCGCCATGACATGCGGCACAACTCTTCGCGTAGGCGGCTTTACCCTGCGCGGCTTGCTCTGCGGTAAACGTCGCGATGTTCGGGGACATGACCTGCGCGCCAAGCGGCGCCGGCACAACCAGAGCCATCAGAATTGCTCCGATCGCCACGCAACATCCGAGCACAATGATACGGGCGTGAGTCACAGTCTCGTGAAGATTCATAGCGTCCCCCGGCATGCTTGCGCTATCTGTCGTCTCAGGAAAAACTGGGCGGTGCGGTTGATTCCCGCCTCGCCATCCGCGTGCATTCCACCACCGATGCGGAAGAATCGCCAAGCAAAATCTTTCGGGGACACCGGGTTCGCAGCGGGCTTTGTCCGCCACAGACACTGCTTTCCGGCGAAGCGCATGTCCGGCGAATCCTTGACTCAGTATTGAGCAATGTCGATGAGAGCGGGCACACGCGAACGGGTGTGAGGAATCAGGACAGAACGTCCGGATGAACGCGATCATCGGACATCCTCGTATCACGGGTCGCATTCCCCATGTGAGAGATCGACCGTGATTTCTGATGGTAAGGCTGGTCGCAGCGGCTAGCGTCCCGGAGACGGCTCTCTCGTGCTCGAGGCCATTTCGCGGTGACGGTCATCTTAACAAGAAAAACGGGCCGGATAGTCATCAGCTACCCGGCCCGTTCAAAGGGAGCCAACTGATTTGGGAGTAGGCACATAAAGCACCCCAGCACTATCGGAGTCCCTAGCAACTACGATTCCGGGGCGACTGCCCCACGGCATGTCCGCTGGCTCTTGACACCCCCTTTTGCCAGGAGGGTCTCCCGCGGGAACCGGCGCCTTCCGCCGTCAGAAGCGGAACAGGTGGCTGTATTTGATGAAGACGGTGCGGCCGTCGTTGAGGAAGGAGTTGCGCGTGCGCGCCAGGCCGTCGGGTGTGAGCGCCAGTGACGGGTCCAGATTCTCCAGGTTCGAGTTGTAGCCGATGTAGAGCGCGTTCCCGGGCGTGGTCAGCCAGGTGAGCAACACATCGAAATTGAGATTCTTGGTCGTCTGCAACGTGGTGAACCCCGGGTTCGAGATCGTCGTGTTGTACTGGGCAATGACGCGCAGCGACCACTCGCGGTTGAACTGATAGTTCCATTTGGACCGCAGAATGTGCACATTGATCGCGTTGGAACCCGACTGGCGGTCCAGGAAGCGGCTCATCAGATACGTATTGTCGATGGTGAGCCTTCCCGCCGGACGCACCGTCACAAAGACTCGCGCGTAACTGGCGTCGGCAATCACCGGAGGCCCGCTGCGCGGCACGTAGATGAAATCCCGGCCCACGCCGCCCTCCCCGTTGAAGCTCAGACGCTTGGAGAGCGCCGTTCCGGCGAAGAACCCCTGATACCCCGTGGCGTAGTAGCGGTTCGTGGCGAGGGTACTGAAGTCCACCGGGCGCAGGCGGTCGCCGCCGCGATTGAAGAACGCGCCGATGCTGGTCTGACCGGTGAAGTTGAACTGATAGTCGGCATGCGCCTGCCAGCGCGTCATCAGCCCGCTATGGTCCCACTGGTCGAAGCTGGCCAATTGGGGACCGTGCCACAGGAAGTGCTTGCCATTCTTGCGGAAGCGGTAGAGCACCGAGTTGGCAGCGCGCCGGATATCCGGCTGCTGGAAGAACCCGGGAGCCGTCTGGAACGTCGCCCCATTGTCGTTGTAGGTCGAATCAAAATCCAGCTTGTCGGAGCTGCGCCCGAGGTGAACCAGGTAGGCATTCCCCTGGAGCCGCGACGCGTTGTTGAGGCGCGTGTAACCGGTGACGCCCTGCCATTGCAGCGCCCAGTTCTTGCCGAACTTGAAGCTGCCATCCAGTCCGCCCACGCGGCTGGCGGCAATGGTGCAGGCATCGGTGGTGCATTCCGGGCTCACGCCGCCGGTGTGGAGTTCCCGGTCGGTGTAGAGCAGGCCAATCGTGTTCTGCTTTCCGAATTCCCGATTGATGCGCACGAATCCCACGTAGGCTCGCTGGCCATACAGCGGATCGCCCGGTGTCACGCTCTCGCCCGGAGACTTGTCGTCGGCCACCATCGCTCCGATGGCCCAGCGGTCTAATTTTCCGGTCAGCCGCGCGCCGGCGCTCGGGTCCGCGATGCGCCGCGTGAACACCAGATTGATGGGCGTATTGAAGAAGCCGGCATTCTCCAGGAAGAACGGCCGCTTCTCCGGAAAATAGACCTCGAATCGCTGGTTGACCGTCATCTGGGGCTGGTCCGACTCGACCTGCGAGAAATCGGGATGGATCGTGGCATCCAGAACCAGGCTGTCGTGCAGAACGATCTTCGCGTCCAGGCCCACCTGCGTGTCGGCGGCCCGATTGTCGTACGTGGCGTGATTGGGATCGCGCGTATCGAGCGCGTGCAAGGCCTTAAACGAAGCGTAGGGGATCAGCTGGATGTTCCGTCCCGGCTCAATCTTTTGGATTCCGTCGAGTTGGGCCTCCTGGCCGAGAAACGTCTGCCGGTTGGTGGAGATCCAGGGATAGAAATCGGCCTCGTTGGTACGCGGGATGTCGCGTTCCACGGCGAAACCCCAGCGCTGCACCTCTTCGCGGCGGAAACGCAGCGACTTGAAGGGAATCGCCATCCACACCATATAGCCATTGGCCGTCACGCGGCCCTTGGAGCGCCAGACGGTATCCCACGTCGCATCGGGAGGGCCCTGGTCCTCGGTGAAGATGGCGTCCTGCTGCACGCCGAGCGGGTTGCAATAGAACATGTAGGCGTGGTGCTTGTCGTCAAAGGTGTCCAGCCAGAAGCCGACATTGTCGTCGTCGCTGATCAGTTCGCGCCGCACCATGCGCGCGCGCACCTTCCGGGGATCCGAATCGAAGGCCAGAAAGACGACGAAAAAGCTGTCGTTCGTGTAGCCGAGATAGACATCCGTTTTCTGCGAGGGCAAGGTGCCATTGATGGGATAGCGCTGGGTCAATTCCGAGAGATGCAGCATTCCCGCGGCGTTCGCGCCGGGGCGCATGCCTGCAAAATCCTCGAGGGCCGGCGGCTCGCTGAGGTGCGGAATCACCGCGGAAGGCGTCGTCACCGGAGGCGCGGGCGCCCGGAAGCCCCCAGCCAACGCCGGCCCGCCCACCAGGCCCACCAGGCACTGCACGCACAGCGCCGCGATCGCCGGCCTCCGCTTGGCCGCGCGCATCGCCCCGCCGCCGCCCACGGCTGTCAGCCTGCGCCGCACGGCGAGTGTCGAAAAAATGACCCGTCTTATCAATCTCGTTCTCACCGATTGGGCCGCCGCCTGGCCACGCCGAAACAGACCCAGCCTCCGCCACACCGTCGCACCGGGCCGCCACGCCACGCCGCGTGTGCGCGACTCCGGAAAACGTCCGTGCCTCTGGGATCGCACGCTCTCTGTGGCCCCATCATGACCTATCTCCACCGGCCGTAGCAACCCTTCGTGTAACTTGCATAGTCTTACAACACCCGCGCCGCCTTCTCCGCGGAAGGGCGATCACGCACGTCCGGCTCGCGCCTCGGGTTCCGCGCCCGCCTGAGATGCTCGCGTGGCCCGATTTCGTTGCGCGCCGCTTCCGCCGGGGCGGGTGAACAACCCGAAAGACGTCCCTCGATACGGCGTAGGTTGTTCTCTTTTGTAGGGGTGGTAGGTTGATACGGTGGAGGTCTGCGGTTCGAGCCCGCACGGACCTGCCATTTGTTTCCATCTGAAAAGCGCGGCTAGGCGATTCCCTGCTTTTCCATCTGCCGTGCCAGCCGCGGATAGACGTGCAACGCGTTGGACTCGAAAATCTTCTTTTTGTCCGCCGCGCTGAGGATGGAAGAGCTGTCAATATACCGCCGCGTGTCGTCGAAATAGTTCCCTGTTTCCGGATCGATGCCCTTGACCGCGCCGACCATTTCCGACGCGAAGAGAATATTGTCCGCGGGAATCACGCGCGTCATGCAGTCCATTCCCGGCTGGTGGTAGACGCACGTATCGAAGTAAACGTTGTGGAGCAGGAGCTCCTGGAGCGGCGGGCGCTTCAGGTCCTGCGCAATGCCGCGGTAACGCCCCCAGTGAAACGGCACCGCGCCTCCGCCGTGCGGCACAATAAATTTCAGCGTCGGGAAATCCTTGAATAGATCGCCCAGCAAAAACTGCATGAACGCGGTCGTATCGCCGTTGATGTAGTGCGAGCCGGTCGTGTGAAAGGCCGGATTGCACGTCGCCGTGACGTGAACCATCGCGGGGACTTCCAGCTCCACCATCTTTTCGTACAGCGGATACCACCACTTGTCGGTCAGCGGCGGCTCCTTCCAATATCCGCCCGACGGGTCCGGATTCAGATTGCACCCGACGAATCCCAGCTCCTTCACGCAGCGCTCCAGCTCCGGAATCGAATTCTCCGGGCGCACGCCGGGCGACTGCGGCAGCTGGCACACCCCGATAAACTTCTTCGGATACAGGCCGATGACGCGGTGAATCATGTCGTTGCAGATGCGCGTCCAGGCCAGGCTCAGGGCCTCGCTGCCCACGTGATGCCCCATGGCCGAGGCGCGCGGCGAAAAAATCGTGACGTCGGTGCCGCGTTCGCGCTGGAATTTCAATTGCGCGGGTTCGAGCTTCTCGCGGATCTCATCGTCGCTGATCTTCGGAAACGCCGGCGCCTTCGCCGGATCCCCCGCCGCGATTTGCGCCTTGCGGAAATCGGTAAACGCCGCCGGCTCGCTCGTATAGTGCCCGTGACAATCGATAATCATTCCCGTCTCCCTGATCGGCCAAAACTATTTCGAGGCTCAATAATGTAGCACACTCGGACGCGCGGTTTCAGCAGGCCCGGCTTCCGCCGGTCTCGTCTTGCGCGGTCATTTCCATGACCGCCTTCGCAACCAGCTGTAGGGGCACGGCACGCCCCGCCCGCTCTGCTGTGGCGGCTCCTCTCCTGCGATTTTGAGCCACGGCCTGCGCCATGCGCAGGATCACGCGGCGGATACCACAGGCGTCCCGCCCGCGTCAGGCGACGAAGCGGTAGCCCACCCCGCGCACGGTCAGCAGGTGGCGGGGGTGGGAGGGGTCTTCCTCCAGGTAGCGCCGCAGGCGCACCACGAAATTATCGATGGCGCGCGTGTCGGTGTCCTCGCGCAGGTCCCACACATCCTCCAGGATCGACTTCCGCGAGACGGTGCGGCCGTTGTTGCGGATCAGGTGGCGCAGGAGCTTGGCCTCCATCAGCGTCAACTGGATGGTATGGCCGCCGCTGCGCAGCTCCAGCGTGCCGAAATCGATGGTTTTCCCGTCGAACGAGAACACTTCCGCATCGGCCTCGGCCCCGGCCCCGGCGGGAGCCGGAGTCTCGCCGGGCTTGGTGGCCCGGCCCGCCGGGCGCGCCGGAGCTGCCAGCCACGCGCTGCGCCGCAGCAGGCCCTGGAGCCGCGCCAGAAAAATGCGCAGCTCGAAAGGCTTGGGAAGATAGTCGTCGGCGCCGGCGGCAAATCCCTCCAGCACATCTTCGGGGCGGCCGCGGGCGGTGAGGATGAGCACGGGCACGTAGTTTCTGGCTTTGCGGAGTTTGTTCACCACGGCGAAGCCGTCCATGCCCGGCAGCATCACGTCGAGCACCACGGCGTCGAATTTCTCGCGCCCCCCCAGAAGCCGCTCGATGGCCGTCTCGCCCTCGCCGACGACCTCCACCGCATGCCCCTCGGCTCGCAGATTGAACCGCAAGCCCTCGGCCAAATGCGTTTCATCCTCGACCACCAGGATGTGACTCATGCGCCGCTCCTCGGCAATTCAAACGTGATGGTGGTGCCGCGCGCCTCGCCTCCGCTTTCCGCAAACACCCTTCCCCCATGCGCCCGCGCGATCGAGCGCACGATGAACAGGCCCAGGCCCGTGCCCTTCACCTGGGCGAACGATCTCCCCGACACGCGATAGAACCGCTTGAACACGCGCTTCAAATCCTCCGGCGGGATGCCGATGCCGCGGTCGCGCACGCGCACGGCCACGTGCTTGTCGTCCGGCGCGTCCATCTCCACCGAGACGTCCACCTTCGCCCCGGAGTACTTGACGGCGTTATCCAGAATGTTCGAAATCGCCGTGCGCAGATCCTCCGGATCGCCGTGCACCTTGAATTCCCGGCCGTTGACGGCGCCCTGCCAGTGCAGCGCCTCGGGCTGCAGGCGATGCCGCGTGCGCGCCAGCTCCATGCACTCGCCCACCAGGCGGCCGAAATCCACCTCGACCGGGACCCGCGTGGCGCGCTTGTAGCCGGCCTGGCCGGCCTTCAGCACCTGCTCGACCGTGCCCAGCAAGCGGTCGGTGTCGTCCAGCATGGATTTATAAAATTGCTGGCGCTGCGCTTCGTCCACCTCCCGGCGCTGCAGCGTTTCCAGATAGAGGCGAATGGAGGTGATCGGCGTCTTCAATTCGTGGGTCACCGCGTTGATGAAGCTGTCGTGCTGCTCGTTGCGACGGATCTCGCGCACCAGAAAAATGGTATTCAGGATCAGGCCCGTGATGATGGCGAGAAAAAACACCAGGCCGAAGAACAGCAGGACGCGTTCGCGCCAGTTGAGGATGATCCAACTGCCCGTGAGCGCCACCGTGAGGGCCACCAGGGAAATGCCCAGGACCAGGAAAAAGGCCATCGTCTTGCGGCGGCTCGTGATGCGCATGGCGGCTCACATGGATTGTAACGCGGCGGGGGAAAAGATTCTCGCGGAGATGCTTTCCAACGGAGGTTGCGACCCGGAGGAGCTAGGTTTTGTAGCGGCCGGTCCCGCGAAGTGGGACCGGGCAGATGCCGCGTCAGCCAATTCACCGGCGCGCCTCTACCAATTCATCCTGTAGGGGCGCTGCTTGCTGCGCCCCGATGAAGTCAATCGGGGCTGCGCCCTGCCGCGTGGCAAGACGTGCGAACTATTTCCGGGACGCCACGCTGGCGTCCTGAGTCGTAACCTCGTTGCATGGTTTCTTTAGGTGGCCGGAGCTTCAGCCCCGTCGTTAACGCATTTGCTTTCGCCGGGCTTTCGCGCCTTCTGCGTCCCGACGCTTTCAGTCGGGAAGCCCCTGAAGCGAGGGATGGTTATGGTAGGAACTTCTGATTCAGCACGCTAGACGGAGACCAAGTCCTCGGCCACTTCGGCGGAGGCCATCTCACTGGCAGGCGGACGCGTGGCAAGGTCCACGGCGTAAACCTTCCGCGCCAGCCCCAGCTTCCGCAGCGCGCTGATGGCGTACCAGTTGAAGTCAATCTCATACCACGCCAAGCCGTGCCGCGCCGACACCGGATGCGCGTGATGGTTGTTGTGCCAGCCCTCGCCGAACGACAGCAGCGCCACCCACCAGCTGTTGGTCGATTCGTCGCGCGTCGCGAACCTCCGCGAGCCCCACGTATGCGTCGCCGAATTGACCATCCAGGTGGAATGCAGCCCCACCACCGTCCGCAGGAACACGCCCCACAGCAGGAACGGAAGCCCGCCGATCGCCAGCAGCACCACGCCCAGAACGATCATCGGCACGTAGTGGTACTTCGTGATGCGCACGTGAAACTTGTCCTTGGCCAGGTCGGGAACGTAGCGCGCCAGCGTCGAGGTGTCGTGGTGCATCGACTTGCCCACCAGCACCCAGCCCATGTGCGCCCACCACTTGCCGTCGCGCGGCGAATGCGGATCGCCTTCCTTGTCCGAATACTTGTGGTGGATGCGGTGCGTGGCCACCCAGAAAATCGGCCCGCCCTGCAACGCCAGCGTGCCGCACGTCGTCAGGAAATATTCCAGCCACTTGGGAGTCTTATAGCCGCGGTGCGTCAGCAGCCGGTGGTACCCCAGGCCGATGCCCAGGCTGCCGGACACCCAGTTGAGGAACACCAGCAGAAGGACAACCTTCCACGAAAAGAAGAACAGCGCCGCCACCGCCCCCACGTGAAACAGGATCATGAAAATCGCGGTCACCCAGTTGATCCCGCTGCCGGCCGTAGCCCTCTTGCCCAGTTCTTCGATTCCTGCGGTCATAATTCCCCTGTTGTTCTCTGCGGATGCTGAATTTAAAACCACGCGTGATGTCATCAGAATAGCAGGAGGCCGAAAACCCCCTTGTAATAGTTGTGTAATACCGCCGCGAGCGCGCTGTATCAGGCAGCAGTCCGTCCTAGTGTCCTGAGTTAGAAGTTCACCACACAACTCGCCTGATCTGTCATCCCGAATCCGGCCGCGCCGTTTGCGGACGGTGTGAGAGATCTGCTTTTGGCGGGTGGCGCAGCCTTTGGCCTTTGACTTGTCGGGTGCTCCACCTTCTGATTTTCGAGGGTGGGGCTTTTGACTTGCGCTCAATCCCGCGGCGCCTCCAACGCCGTGTTTCAATCCATCAGGCCGATGCCGGCGAAACAACCCTTTGGGCAACAGCGATACCACAGCCCACGCGCCGCTTGTCAATCCCCCGGCTTTCCCGGATAATAAAACCTCTTCGCATCGCGGATTTCCTCCACGGCGCTATGGTGCAACGGTTAGCACGCGGCCCTTTCAAGGCTGAAATACGGGTTCGATTCCCGTTAGCGCTACCAAACCTTCTTTTTTGAACTGTTTTGCTCCCAACTCAAGGAAAATCATACGCGTTTGGGCCCGGCGCCCTTGGAACCGCGCGCTTGGTCGTTGTGGTGGCAATCCCTGCAGTAAATATATGTGCCGGGCCCGAAGAAACGTCCCGTCCTGCCGTCGAAGTTGAGCATGTAACTGCGCAGGCCGGGCACCGCGAGTTATCCCAACACAATCTGCTCTCCGAACCGCGCGCATTCAGCATCGGCAAGGCAGGGTCATGTCCTACACCAAAACTGGACCTCAGACCAGTAGTTTAGAATCCGTGGATTGCATATCCTGATTCCGCAAATGTAGAGAGCACCGAACCTCGCCCCCCGGCCCCTCGTGGTTCCGCTCCCAGCTCGAATCCGATTGACTGCTTCGAGCTTATGCCGACAAAAGAGAGGGAAGCGCATGCACATGAAGGGATTGGTGTGTTCCGGAGTTTTCATTCTCCTGATGGGTTGCGGTCTTTTTGCCGCGCCGGCCCTGGCGGGCGTTGGAGTCACTCCCTCTTCTTGCAATTTCGGCACAGTTGTTGTCAATTCCTTAAGTTCCCCGGCCGTCCTTGTATTGACCAACAATGGAAGTCGAAGCCTATCGATCCAGAATGTCTCCAGCAGCCTCGCGCAATTCATCGTGGCAAGCCCGTCCCTGCCGCTCACTCTGCAAAGCAAGCAAAGCGTATCCTTCCAAGTATTCTTTCAGCCAAATGCAGCGACTTTGTTTTCCGCAAACATTGTCTTTACGTATGGCCGCCACTCTGGCGGCACACTGGCGGTGCCAGTCACCGGGACAGGTGTCGTTTCAACTGCCTCTTCCGCGACGCCGAGCCCGACCTATTTGCTTACGCCAAGTGCGAGCAGTCTGAACTTCGGGAATATCCTCGTTGGTAGTTCCGCTTCTCAAGCCGTCACCTTGACAAACACCGGAAACTCCAGCGTGAGCATTTCGCAGATTAGCGTGAGCGGGACCGGCTTCACTGCCGGAGGAGTTACCCTGCCCGTTACTCTGTCGGTTGGCCAGGGCGTTGCGCTGTTGGTTGGGTTTTCTCCTGGCCTGGCGGGGACCTCGACCGGAAGCCTGACCGTCGTGAGCAATGCCACCAACTCCCCCACAACGATTTCGCTAGCCGGCACCGGCGTGCAGCCCCAGATCTCCGTCGTCCCTACCAGCGCGAACTTCGGTAATGTCACGGTCGGCATCACCAACACGCAAACGGTGACCGTGAGCAACCTCGGCAGCGCTAATCTGAGCCTCACGCAAGCGACGGTGAGCGGCTCCGGCTTCGGGTTGAGTGCAGTTACTTTGCCCCTTTCGCTGGTTCCGGGCGGCTCCGCTGCCTTGACCGTGAGCTTCACGCCAGCTTCGGCCAGCAGCACCACGGGCGCCTTAACGTTGGTCAGCAATGCGCCGAATTCGCCTCTCAGCGTCATGCTTTCCGGTACTGGCGTGTCTCCGGTTCTGCAACTTTCGGCGAGTCCGACTGCATTGAGTTTTGGCAGCGTCACCATCGGCAGCAGCGGAACGCAAACCGTCACGCTCACAAACACAGGAAACTCCGCGGTGAGCCTTTCGCAGATCACCATGGCCGGCACAGGCTTCAGCTACAGTGGTCTTGCGCTGCCCATCACTCTCTCTGCCGGACAGTCCACAAGCTTCAACGTGATATTTGCCCCGGCCACGTCCGGCAGCCTGACCGGTACGGCCACTGTAGTCAGCAGCGCGACCAATTCGCCCACAACGATCTCGCTCTCTGGTTCGGGCGCCGCTGCAGTGACCCACTCGGTCAATCTTTCCTGGCTGGCGGGCTCGTCCTCCGCAGTCGGTTTCTGGGTCTACCGCGGCACGCAGGCAGGCGGGCCATACACTAGACTGAACTCCAGTCTGGTGCCTTCCACGAGCTATTCGGACGCGAACGTCCTCTCGGGGCAAACCTATTACTATGTGACTACGGATGTGGATTCCTCGGGACTCGAGAGTTCCTATTCCAACGAAGCCTTTGCGACAATTCCGTAGTTCTTTCCTTGGGAGCGAGATGCCAAACTCCATCTCCGGCTGCTACGCGGAAAGTCCGTGTTTTGAAGCCACACTAAGGATGCGGTTCCCGTTGGTTAGCATTGTGGCTACCAACCCTCGCTCGTAATGTCCGTCATTTGTGAGTGAGCGACATGCGGGTTTTGCCGAACTGTGTGGCCTCCCGGCGCCCGCGCACCAACGGCCCCACGTCACTGCGGCTCCCCGTGATGGCTTCCATCCAAAATACGAAATGGACAAGCACGCCGATGACCGCTAGCCTGTGCTCGGATGCGGGCGAGAGGCTACGATCTCTCGACGGGCTGGAAAGGAGCCGAAATGGCCGGAACAATCCTCGACCTGGTTTTGCTGGCTGTTGTCCTGATGGCCGCCGTGGTGTGCGCGGTCGCGCCGCTCGGGTTCATGGGCTTCATGCTCTGGCGCTGGCACAAAGAGATGTCTCGGGTGCGCCCGGCGAGAACCATTCGGCCCAAGGCTCCGCCCAGAACCGTGTCCGTTCGCCCCTCGATCCCTTCGATGCCCGCGAGCGGGCCTGCACAACTGGACCGGCTGGCATCCTGAGCCGCAACAAAAGCCTCATGCGGCACTGATGCGGCCCCAGTCCGGCAGCTCCCGCGGGCCCAGCAGCGCTTCGGCGGCCCAGCGTCCCAGATGAACCGATAACGCGACGCCGTGGCCCGCAAAAGCTCCCAGGACCACACCGTGGCGGCTGCGCGGATGCCAGGCGAACACCGGCAGCCAGTTGTCCCGGAACAGGAGCGGCCCGCCCCAATAGCGCGTGAACTGAATTTTTCCCAGCGCGGAGTGCAGGCCGCCCACGCGCTGCTCAAACTGCACCATCATCCGCGACGCCTCTTCGGCGTCCAGGCGAATCTCCGCCACGTCCTGGGAAGCCGGCGGATCGAGCAGCCCCGCACCACACAGGATGGAGTTGTCCGGGCAGACGCGGCCCCACAAGTAGGGAAAATCAATTGTGTAGAACGGCTTGCGCTGCGAAAGTCCGATGGCGCGCAGCAGCTCTTCGTTCACGGGAGCCGTCAGCGCCGCTAGCGCCAGCTTCGGATGCGTCGAAGTCTCCAGGCCGGCCAGGGGGAGCGACAGCGCGTTCGTGGCGAGCAGGATTCTTCCGGCTGCGATCTTCTCGCCGCGGCCGTCGCGCGCGCGCACCACGCGGAGCGCCGGGCGCTCGCCCCACTCCACGCCTGCGACCGCCGCGTTTTCGAAAATCATGGCCCCCAGGCCGTGCGCCGCCCGCGCCAGCCCGCTCACCAGTTTTCCCGGATCGAGCGTGCCGCCCGGAACTTCCCGGACCACGCGCAGCCGGCCGGAATCATTCCAGTCGATGGGGGAATCTGCCAGAGCTTCGCCGCCCCGGCCGATCTCCCACGCTCCGCCGAGCGAGAGATCGCACACCACGCGGAATTCATCCAGGGCCGCCGTGAAACCCGCGAGGACATCGCCCAGCCCGGCCAGATCGCCCGCGGCGCTTTCCGCCAGCGGGATGCCGCCGGTGCGGCCGCTGGCCCCCGCCCCGAGGCGTCCCGCTTCCAGCACGGCCACGGATTTTTCAGGCGCCAGCCGCTTGAGCCACGCCGCGGTTGCCAGACCCGTGAAGCCTCCTCCCACAACCGCGAAGTCCACCGCGCCAGGCAGCGCCTGTTCGGGCACGGCGAAATCAATGCGCCACGGCGGAAGGCCCCAGGGATGGCGTTCGGAGGAAGAAGTCATGGAAGAGACCTCTGGGATCGAAAGTCCAGGGTTGCGGGTCGAAAGTTCACCGGATGCCGAAAGAGGCGCTCCAGAGGCGTCATAAAGGTCACTTAGGGCGCCAAAAATGTGCATTTTTGCGCACGAATGGGAGCAATATCCATGCTCCCGTTGCTGCTATTTTTGCACAATTTTGGGAGCATCGACTTTGCTCCCATTGCCGCCAGTTTTTGCGCGGCCCCAACGGCCATCCGGGACGCCCGCGCCGCCCGCGGATTCTTGCCTGCACTTCTCCGCGATTACTTCTGCGCTCGCCTTATAGAATCGGCTCGGTCCAATTTTCCAGGGTGCGTTTGACGTGGCTCATGAACTGATGGGCGACGGCGCCATCGACCACACGGTGATCGTAGGACAGCGACAGGTAGACCATCGAGCGGACCGCGATGGCGTCGTTGATCACCACCGGGCGCTTTTCAATCGAGCCCAGGCCGAGGATGGCGACGTTCGGCTGGTTGATGACCGCCAGGCCAAACAGCCCGCCGTAGCTGCCGGGGTTGGTGATCGAAAACGTGCTCTCGGTCACTTCCTCGGGCTTGAGTTTTTTCGTGCGCGCGCGCTCGGCCAGGTCGTTCATCGTGCGGCCGAGGCCCAGGAAATTTTTCTCCTCCGCGTTCTTCACCACGGGGACGATCAAGCCCCAGTCCAGCGCCACCGCCACGCCGATGTTGCACTCCTTGTGCAGGACGATATTGGTGCCGTCCACCGACGCGTTCACCGTCGGAAACGCGCGCAGCGCCTCGACCGCGGCGCGCAGGAAGAACGGCATGTAGGTCAGCTTCGTGCCGGTCTCCTGCTCGAATTTCTCCTTCATGCTGGCGCGCAGGCGGACGATGCCGGTGACGTCGGCTTCCTCCAGCGAATAAACATGCGGCGAAACGTGCTTCGACAGCACCATGTGCTCGGCGATTCTCTGCCGCATGATGGACATCGGCTGCACGTCGTACTGGCCGAAGTACATTTTGTCGCGCAGGGCCGCGTCGGGCGAACCCGGGCCGGCCGGCGGTGGCGGCGCAGCCGATGGCCGAGGGGGCGCAGCGACGGGCGCCGGTGCGGCCGGGCGCGCGGCTGGGGCGCCGCCGATGGCCGCCAGAATGTCGTGCTTGCTCACGCGGCCTCCCGCGCCGGTGCCGCTGAGTCGCGCGATGTCGATGTTGTGCTCGCGGGCCAGGCGGCGGACCAGCGGAGAGCTGCGAACTTTTTCGCCGTTGGGCGCAGCATGCAGCGGCGGCGCGGGCGGTGGTGCAACAACCGCGGGCGGCACGGCAGGCGCCGCGGCGACCACGGCCGGTTTGGAAACCTGCGCTTTCGGCGGGGCCGGCGCCGGAGCGGGCCTGGGCGCTTCCGCTTGCGGGGGCGGCGCAGCCACGGCGGCCCCGGCCGCGTCGATCACCGCGACGACGGTCTGAATGGGCACGGTCTGCCCTTCGTTGACCTTGATCTCTTTCAGCACCCCGGCGGCCGGCGCGGGAATTTCCGCGTCCACCTTGTCCGTGGAGATTTCGAACAGCGGCTCGTCGCGTTCGATTTTGTCACCCGGCTTCTTCAGCCACTTGGTGATGGTGCCTTCAAAAATGCTCTCGCCCATCTGGGGCATGATGACGTCAACAGCCATAAGTTGCTCCTCTGAATGCGGCGCTCAAACGGCGCGGAGACACTCTTCGTGCCAGACTCCGGGAATTCCTTCCAGGGTATAGATTTCGTCGCCGCCGTGGAAAAAGGTGACGGCCTGGACCTTGGCCACGCGATCGGCGTAGTCGAGCTGTTCGGTCTCGAGTTCGTTGTGGTACTGGCCGGCCTCCAGAAATTTATCGAGGAAGGCGCGGTCGGCAATCCTCACTTCGCAACCCACTTCGAACTCCGCTTTGTTCAGCCCTTTCGTCTTTCCCATTTCGCGAAACCTGCTTTCTTGAAGATTAGTATTTTGCCAATTCCCTTGCAGCAGCGGCAACCTTTTCGACGTTGGGCAGAAACCGCTGTTCGAGCGGCGGCGCATACGGCACCGGCGTATCCAGGCCGGTGACGCGGGCGATGGGCCCGTCCAGATGCTCGAACGCGCTTTCGCAGACGATGGCGGCAATCTCTCCGGCGATGCCGCCGGTGCGCGTGTCTTCGTGGACCACGAGCAGCTTGTTCGTTTTGCGGACCGAGCCGAGGATCGCCTCGCGGTCCAGCGGCAACAGCGAGCGCAGGTCGATGACTTCGGCTTCGATACCCTCGGCGGCCAGAGCCGCGGCGGCTTCCAGCGACGTATGCACCATGGCGCCGTAACTCACGATGGTGAGGTCGCGGCCCGGGCGGCGGACCGCGGCCTTGCCGATCGGCACCGTGAAATCCTCCGCCGGAACTTCCTGCTTGATCCGCCGGTACAAAAATTTGTGCTCGAAGAAGAGCACTGGATTATTGTCCCGAATCGCCGATTTGAGCAGCCCTTTGGCGTCGTATGCCGTCGAAGGGTAAACCACCTTCAGCCCGGGCGTGTGCACGAAATGCATTTCGGGACTGGCCGAATGAAACGGCCCGCCGTGCACGCCGCCGCCGGACGGCCCGCGCACAACCATGGGCACCGGGGCGCCCCAGCGGTAATGCGACTTGGCCACGAAATTGGTCACTTGGTTGAAGCAGCAGGCGATGAAATCCATGAACTGCATCTCCACCACCGGACGCAGTCCAAGATAACTCATGCCGCAGGCGGCGCCCACAATCGCTGTTTCGCTGATGGGCGTATCAATTACGCGCTCCCGCCCGAACTTCGCGAGCAATCCTTCCGTGACCTTGAACGCGCCTCCATAGACGCCGATATCCTCGCCCAGGGCCACGACGGCCGGATCGCGCTCCATCTCCTCGAACAGCGCAGCGCGGATCGCTTCGAGCATGGTGATCTCGGCCATCAGTGCTTGCCTCGCTTATCGCGGCGGTGCTTGACGAAAGGTTTCCTATGCTTCTCCTGTTTTTCGAGCCGCTCGCGCTCGAAGGCCCGGTCCTTGGGGCCGCGTCCAAAGGGAACGCGCAGCGGCTGTTCCTCGGTGAGTTCCGGCGCGGCTTCAGGCTCGGCCAGAGGTGTGGGCGCCGGCTTCGCGCCGGGCTTTTCGGCACGTCCGGCGGCCGCGATGGCGGCCGGGGCCGATGGGACAAACGCGCCGAAGTCGGTCACCTTCCAGACGGGTTCGACGGACGAGGCGGGCGGCAGCAACTCCTGCTTGGGGCGCCGCCAGTCGGCTTCCACGGTGTGGCAGCCGTCGCAATAGACGCCCTGCTCGGCCAGCTCGGGCGGCGGCATCGGCGATTCCTCGGCGAACTTCTGGTCCACGTCGAGTTCGCGCTCGATGCGCGCGTCGATTTCCGATTTTTTCGCGGCGTCCCAGAGCTTATGCTCGGTGAGGTAGGCTTCGTAGCGCGCGATGGGATCCTGCGTTTTCCAGTAATCGAACATGGCTTGGGGGACGTACTCGGCCGGATCGTGCTGCGCGTGGCCCCTCATGCGCATGGTCTTGGCTTCGAGCAGCACGGGGCCGCGGCCGGCCCGGCACTGCTCGACCGCGCTTTTGGCGGCGGCGTACACGGCCATCACGTCGTTGCCATCCACGATGTGGCTGGCGATTCCGTAAGCCAAGGCGCGGTCGGCGAAATTTTTCAGCGGGGCCTGCTGCGCGACCGGCGTGGAGTAGGCCCACTGGTTGTTTTCGAGCACGAGGACGAACGGCGCGCGCTGCGTGGCCGCGAAGTTCAGGCCCTCGTGAAACGCGCCGGTGGAACTGCCGCCGTCGCCGATCCAGGTCATGGCCACGATTTTCTGGCCGAGGTACCGGCCGGCCATGGCCACGCCGGTCATCACCGGAATCAGATCGCCGAGCATGGAAATGGGGGAGACGACGTGGCGGACTTTCAGATCGCCGAAGTGGCTGGTGCCGTCCTTGCCCTGCGTGGGCGCGGTGTAGCGCGCCATGTGCTGCGTGAAAATATCGCGCGGCTTGAATCCCTTCACCAGCAGCGCGCCGATATTGCGGATCATCGGCGCGAGCCAGTCGCGCGGCTCGAGCGCATAGGCGGTGCCGATGGAAACGGCTTCCTGGCCGAGGCTGGCGTAGAGGCCGCCCACGATTTTATTCTGCCGGAACAGCCGCACCATGCGCTCTTCCAGCTGGCGGTTGAGCTGCATGAAATAGTAGAGATCGAGGTGCTGTTCGCGGGTCAGTTTGGCATTCGCTTGCATTTCGTTGCTCGACCGCTCCATTCGATTTCCGGACCGTCAGAACACCATGCGCCACACGGCTGGGCCATGCCCCTCCGTGCCAAGTTCAAACCGCGGTTGCGATCGCGCCCTGCGTGTCTGGCGCATGCGCGGCGAGAATTTCCGACAGAGCGGCCAGCGAGACTGGTTCCAGCCGGCGCGCGAAAACCTCTCCGAAATACGCGGCCAAGCGTTCGCGGACTTCTTCGCACGCCACCGGGCGCCCCAGCGCGCGCTCGAGCGACGTGGCGCGCTTGCCGGCAATGCCGCAGGGCACGATCCAGTCGAAATAGCGCAAGTCGGTGGACACATTGCAGGCCAGACCGTGGGAGGTCACCCAGCGGCTGATGTGCACGCCGAGCGCGCCGAGTTTTTCCTCGCCGGCGGGAGTGTCAATCCAGACGCCGTGCCGGCCTTCGACGCGGCGCGCGGCGATGCCATAATCGGCGGCCGCGCGAATCATGATCTCTTCGAGCTGCTCGACGTACCAGCGGACATCGCGGCGGTGCTCCGCCAAGTCCAGGATCGGATAGGCGACGATCTGCCCGGGACCATGATACGTGATATCGCCGCCGCGGTCGGTGGCATGCAGTTCGATGTTCTTTTCGGCCAGCAGGCGGTCGCCGGCCAGCAAGTGCTCCCGCCCTCCGTTGCGTCCCAGGGTGATGACGTGCGGATGCTCGCACAGGAGCAGCACGTCGGGAACAGCGCGCTCCTTGCGGGCCGCGACCAGTTGCCGCTGCAATTCGCACGCCGGGCCGTACGGAATCAGCCCCGCATCCACAACCCAGCAGATTTTTTCAGACTGTTTCATTCTTCCTCGAAACGCAGGCGACTACACCCCGAGGTTCGGGTTAAAAATTGATGGCGAGACCGCGCACGGCATTGAACGCGTCTCCCATCGCTTCCCACACGGTGGGATGCGCGTGGATGGTGGCGGCCATGTCGTCGAGCGTGGCCTCCAGACCGAGCGCGGCCACGGGCTCGGCGATGATTTCCGTGGCGAGCGGCCCGATGACGTGCACGCCGAGGATTTCGCCGTACTTGGCTTCCGCCACCACCTTGATGAAGCCTTCATGGTGGCCGAGGATGGTGGCCTTGCTGTTGCCCAGGAACGGGAACTTGCCGGTCTTGACGTCGATGCCGGCGTCGCGGGCCTGCTTTTCGGTGAGGCCGACCGAGCCGATCTGCGGCTCGCAGTAGGTGGCGCCCGGGCAGCGCTTGCGGTCAAAAGGCTGCACCTCTTTGCCGGCCATGCGGCCGACGGCGATCAGTCCCTCCATCGAAGCGGCGTGCGCCAACTGGGGAAGCCCGGCCACGATGTCGCCGATGGCGTAGAGGCGGGGCTCGTCGGTTTCGAGAAACGCGTTGGTGTGGACGAATCCGCGCTCGACTTTGGCCTTGGTTTTTTCCAGGCCGATTTTTTCGGTGAGCGGGCGGCGGCCCACGGCGATCAAAACTTTTTCCGCGGTGATCGACTGCGGCGCTCCGGTGCGGTCCTTGTAGGCGACGGTGGCGCCCTGGGCGCTCTTTTTCACCGATTCGACCTGCGCCTGCGTTTCGATGCGGATGCCCTTCTTCTTGAAGGCTTTTTCCAGCTCGGCGGAAATTTCTTCGTCCTCGAGAGGCACGGCGCGAGGCAGCGCTTCGAGAATGGTCACTTCCGCGCCGAAGGTCCGGAAAATCGAGGCGAATTCGACGCCCACGGCTCCGGCGCCGACGATGACGAGGGATTGGGGAATGGCCGGGAGTTGCAGGATTTCGCGGTTCGTCAGGACGGCCTGGCCGTCAATCTCGACGCCCGGCAGCGAACGCGCCTCCGATCCCGTGGCCAGCATCGTGTAGGTGGTTTCGATCTCCGTGGTCTGGCCGTCCTTCTCGACGGCCACGCGGCCCGGACCGGCGATGCGTCCCCAGCCCGTGAGCGACTCGACCTTGTTTTTCTTGAACAGGCCGGCGATGCCCATCGAGTGCTTTTTGACGATCTTGTCCTTGCGCGTCAGCATCGCGGGCCAGTTGACCTTGATCTCGCCCACTTCGAAGCCGAATTCTCCGGCGTGCTGGAACGAGTCGTAGAGGTCGGCGTGATGCAAGAACACTTTGGTGGGAATGCAGCCGACGTGCAAGCAGGTGCCGCCGAAGAAGGGGTCCTTCTCGACCACGGCGGTCTTCAGTCCCCACTGCGCGGCGCGAATGGCGGCGACGTAGCCGCCCGGCCCGCTTCCGATAATTACGAGATCGTATTTGGCCAAGCCAGTCTCCCTGGCGGTGTTGAATTCCGCCGAGCCGATAGCTGCGTGGAAGGGTGGTTCCCGGGCGTCTCTTTCGGGCGCCGAGGTCTTTGATTTTAACAGTGGCCGTGGGCCGTCGCAACCAAACTGCAATGCCGGTTTTGCCCTATGGTTCCTGGCCGCGCAGGGCGGCGGGGGCTATTTTCCGGCCGGTGTGATGTCCGTCACAGGGAGATCCCAGTGGGCCAGCAGGATCTCGAAGCGCCGCTGCTCCTCGCGCTGGTAGGTCTGCCGGTCGGGCCAGAGCTGTTGGATCAGGGATGCTTCGTCGGGATTGTCGGTGGTGGCCACGGTCGAGTTCTTGTATCGGATGGTGACGCGATAGTCCCAGCGGGCGTCCTCGGTCATGTGGTTGGACGGGGTTTCAATCTTCACGGAAAGCATGCGGCCGCTCGCCACGATCTTCTGGAGCAGCGGGTAGTGGTTCTTCAAAAACAGTTGCAGGAACTCCTGCTGATGGCCCCATTGGACCTTGTAGTAGTACTCGACGGCGTAGGGCTGGTTGGCCGCGGCTTGCGGCGGAGCGCCCTGGGCGAACAGCGGCGGAGCAAAGAGCAACAGGGCAAGAAGTAAGTTCCTCATGGAGCCTCCCTTGAGTGAGTCGCCTGGATTGTAGTCGCAGGGGACGGCGTTCATCAATCTATAGCGGAGGCGGCAAGCAACGAGGTGACGCCCGGCACAGGGGAGGGTGACGCCACGCACTGCGGCCGGCAGGTCCCTCGGCTAGTTTATGTGCGGAGGTGATTTATGTTCATAAGGAATTCTTTGGGCCTCGCGCTCGCAGGACTCCTCCTGGCAGGAGTGGGAGTTGTTATGGTGGGTCATGCGGCAAGGGCTGCCAGGGGTCCACAGGCGAAAACTCTGGAAAAGAAGCCCATCATTCACAGCGACCCTGCGTCCGGCCAGAAGATGTATAAGGACTACTGCGCCGCATGCCATGGGGCCACGGGAAAGGGAGACGGGCCGGCGGCGGAAATTCTGAAAGCTCCGCCGCAAGATCTCACGCTGCTGGCCAAGCGCAACAACGGGAAATTCCCAGCCGATCATTTTCTGGCCGTGCTTCACTTTGGAACCGAGGGCCATCCACACGGCACGAGCGATATGCCCATCTGGGGACCGCTGTTTCGTGCGCAAAATAAGGACGTAGCGGAACTCCGGATGAGCAATCTGACGTCGTACGTGGAGTCCATCCAGCAGAAGTAAGCGGAACGGCGGAAAACAGGCTGACAGCTTGGTACGGTGAAGTGGCGCAGCCGAAGCCGCATCGTTTCGAGCGCTTCCGCGCGGGCACACTTTCGCTTCCGGGAACGGAAGCTGAGTCGGGTCTTTGCTTAGCAGCTTGTTGAAAGACACTTCAGTTCCCGTCGTTCGGAGCACAGCGAGGAATTTCTCTTCAGGAAAGGCTAGGAAAAAGAGAGATTCCTCGTCGCTCCGCTCCTCGGAATGACAAGCCAAAGGAGTGTTTCAACAAGGTGCTAGTGCACGGCGAGGGCGGCGCGGCCGGGGAAGCGGGCGGCGGCGCCGAGTTCTTCCTCGATGCGGAGGAGCTGGTTGTATTTGGCGACGCGGTCGGTACGCGAGGCCGAGCCGGTCTTGATCTGCCCGGCGCCCATGGCCACGGCGAAATCGGCGATGAAGGCGTCCTCGGTCTCGCCGGAACGATGCGAGATGATCGCGGCGTATTTGGCCTTGCGGGCCATCTCCACGGCTTCGATCGTTTCGGTGACGCTGCCGATCTGATTCAGCTTGATGAGGATGGCGTTACACACGCCTTCGGAAATGCCGCGGGCGAAAATCTTGGGGTTGGTGACGAAGAGGTCGTCGCCCACCAACTGGATCTTCTTACCCAACCCGCGCGTGAGAATCTTCCAGCCGTCCCAATCGTTTTCGGCCAGCCCGTCTTCAATCGAGACGATGGGATACTGCCGCGCCCAGCCTTCCCAGAAGGCCGCCATCTGCTCGGAAGTGCGCGCCGATTTATCCGATTTCTTGAAGACGTATTTGCGGCTGGCGGAGTCGTAGAATTCGCTGGCCGCGGGATCGAGCGCGATGGCGATCTGCTCGCCAGGCTTGTAGCCCGCCGCGGTGATGGCTTCGAGCACGCGTTCGAGCGCTTCTTCGTTCGATTTGAGATTGGGCGCGAAGCCGCCTTCGTCGCCGACGGCGGTGGAGTAGCCGTTCTTTTTCAGCACGGCCTTGAGGCTGTGAAATATCTCGGCGCCCCAGCGCAGCGCCTCGCGGAAATTCGGAGCGCCCAGGGGCATGACCATGAACTCCTGCACGTCGACGGAATTATCGGCGTGCGCGCCGCCGTTGAGGATGTTCATCATGGGCACGGGAAGCACGTTGGCCGAGGAGCCGCTGGTATGGCGGGCGAGATATTTATAGAGCGGCTGGCCGGAGGCCGCCGCGGCCGCGCGCGCCGCGGCCATGGAGACGGCGAGAATGGCGTTGGCTCCGAAGTTCGATTTGTTCGGCGTGCCGTCGGCTTCGATCATGCGGCGGTCCAGCGCGCGCTGATCGGCCGCGTCCATGCCGGCCACGGCTTGGGCGATGCCGCCGTTCACATGCGAGACGGCTTTGAGGACGCCCTTGCCGAGATAGTGGGACTTATCTCCATCGCGCAACTCGATGGCCTCGTGTTCGCCCGTGGACGCGCCCGAGGGAACCGCCGCGCGGCCCATGGCACCGCCTGCGAGCCGGACGTCGGCTTCGACCGTGGGATTGCCGCGCGAATCGAGAATCTCGCGGCCGTGCACCGCTGCAATCTTTGTCGACATTATTCCTCCCTAAGAGTTTTCCAATAATGAATGCGAACAGCTCTCACACCAAGCAATTCAATCTCTATTCCTTCCTCGCAAGCACGAGCCAGGGACCGAAGTTTACGGGAATTCCTCCCCCCAAGCCAAGCCGGACGCGTCGCTGGCGAACCAACGCGGGAGGAACGCGCGCGCTAAAAACTATTCCGGCTCCTCGATCATGGATTCGGGGCGGACCACGACGACGACGCCGTTTTCCGAGACGGCGTAGCGCGCGCGGTCGGCCTCGAGGTCGTGGCCGATGACCGTGCCTTCGGGCAGCTCCACGTGGCGGTCAATGATGGCGCGGCGAATGCGGCAATGGCGGCCGATGCTGACGTGATTGAAAATGATGGAGTCCTGGACTTCGCTGTAACTGTTGACGCGGACATCGTAGCTGAGCACGGACCGTTCGACGCGGCCGCCCGAGATGATCGACCCGCCCCCCACGACCGAATCGAGCGCGACGCCCATGCGCTCGGGATCGGCGAACACGAACTTCACCGGCGGGTATTGCTGCTGCCAGGTATGCAGCGGCCAGCTTTTGTCGTAGAGGTTGAACGTGGGAGAGACCGATACCAGGTCCATGTTGGCTTCATGATAGGCGTCGATCGTGCCCACGTCGCGCCAGTAGGGGGTTTCCTTCTTGCTGTCGTCCCGGAAGTTGTGGGCGAAGACGCGATATTTGCCGAGGATCCGCGGCAGGATGTCCTTGCCGAAGTCATGGGAGGAGGTGGCCGCTTCCGCGTCGTCGATCAGGATGGGCACGAGCAACTGGGTATTGAAGAGATAGATGCCCATCGAAGCATTCACTTTGTCCGGATGAACGCGCGAGGGTTTCGGATGGGCGGGTTTCTCCTCGAATCCGACGACGCGCCAGTGCTCGTCGGTTTCGAGCACGCCGAATTTTCCGGCGGCGTCGGCGGGGTCCATTTCGATGGTGGCGACGGTGACGTCCGCGCCGGCCTCGACGTGCTGCGCGAGCATTTTCTGGTAATTCATGCGGTAGATGTGATCGCCGGAGAGGATGAAGACGTAATTGGACTGCTCGCTGCCGATGGAGTAGATGTTCTGGTAGACGGCGTCGGCCGTGCCGCGGTACCAGTGCTGCGAGACGCGCATCTGCGGGGGCAGGACTTCGATGAAGTCGCCATAGCCCATCAGCGGGGACCAGCCGCGGCGCACGTGGCGGTTGAGGCTGAGCGCCTTGTACTGCGTGAGGACGAAGACGCGGCGCAAATCGCTATTCAGGCAATTGGAGAGGGTGAAGTCAATGATGCGGTAGACGCCGCCGAAGGGGACCGCGGGCTTGGCCCGGTCGCGCGTCAGCGGCCACAGCCGCTCGCCCTGGCCGCCGGCCAGCAGAACACCGATCGCGTCGCGCATCTGGGCCATTCGCCGGCTCCCGGGAAACTCTCCCCCCAACGACAGACCCCTATTCTAACCCGAACTTCCTACCAGCGACTGCGGGGATGTCCCAGAACTGAAGAATTCAGCCGCGGAACGCAAGAAACGCGACGGACCGCGCGAACGAGCCAGGAAGACCCGCTGTACGGGAGAGCAGCTCTGTGATTCTTCGCCCATCTCCGGCTTCAGGACTCTGGCGTACTCCACCGGAGTCCCGACACCGGACCTAGTCGGATGGGCTAGAATGACGGGTCCACGCGGGTGCACATTCAGAAGCTCGCGAGGACTGCCAGCTAGCAGCATGTCCGGGCGTGCGAGAGGGTGGCGGAAGGGGGGTAATTACCAAACAGTTAAAGCGGCGCGGGCGGGCGGCCTTGTGCACAATTTAAGTCTTGACTTGCGGGGTAGCCTCCGATAAAAACAGTGACAATAGCCGGATCGCGTGGATACCGGCTACACGAGACTGAGTCCATCAGTCCGAATTCAAGACAGGGGACGGGGGTGAATACGCGTGGCAGAAGTTGTCATTCAAGAGGGTGAGTCGTTGGAAAACGCTCTCCGGCGTTTCAAGCGCAAAGTGCAGTCGGAAGACATCATCAAAGAGATCAAAAAGCACAGCTACTACATGAAGCCCGGGGAAAAGCGTCGCGCCAAGGAAGCCCTCTCGCGTAAGCGTCTCCGTAAAAAGCAGCGGCGTGAGCAGGATTAAAACACCCGATCACGGACAATCGATCCAGCAGCCCGGTACCAGCAAACCGGTGAAGGCCCGCGAATTCGCGCGGGTCTCGCCGGTTTGCGCGGCTGCACCCGCGCTCCTCCCTGTTCTGCGCCAACGCCGTCCGGGGGGTGGTACATGGAATACCATGACAGGGTCCTGAAGTGCAGCGACTGCGGAGCCGAATTCATTTTCACCGCCGGCGAACAGATGTTCTTCGCCGACAAAGGTTTCAAGAACGAGCCGAAGCGCTGCAAGGCGTGCAAGGCCAACCGCGCCCAGGGAAACGACTCCGGCTCGGGCAACCCCCAACGTGTCGAAACCAAGACGGTCTGCTCGCAGTGCGGGAAAGAAACGACCGTTCCCTTCAAACCCACCCAGGGGCGCCCCGTGTATTGCCGCGAATGCTTCCAGCAGCGGCGGTCGGTGAGCGCATCGGGCGCGACGGCCTGAGCTGGTAATTCCGGGTCCTGAAGCTTGTCAGTGCGCGGCGGAATTTTCAGCAAAGCACCAATGCACGAACTCCGGCGTGTAGCGCGCCACGACGGCCGCCGGGACTTCCGGCTCGTTCACGCGTTCGAAGGCGAATACGATGTTGCCGTGGGCCTGCACGGTGCCGGTCAGAAACCCATAGACATTAGTTTCCGCGGCACGCGCCTGCGCTGACTCTTCCGGCAAGGCATACCGGGCCGCGCCCGCCGTGCCGACGATCCATCCCGGCAGGACTCCCCCGTGTTGTTTCCAATAGTCCGTATTGAAAATGCCGTCCATAAAATAGTGGGAATGGCTGGCCAGGACGTAAACGCGTTTGTGACTGGTACGCCGCGCCCGGAGAAGATCGGCGTAAACGCGCCGGCCGCTCTCGATCCCCGCGGCCGACTGATTCATGCTGTGGTTCTTGCCGAGGCTTTCAGGGAGCGCCTCGTGCATCCCCACGACGATCGCGCGGATGCGGCGATTGGCCATGTCGGAGCGGAGCGTCTTTTCGAGCCAGGCGATCTGATCGGCATCAAACTGCTCTTCGGTGGCGTTGTCGAGATTGATGAAGTCCACGCCGTCCTCGGTCCAGTGGTAATACGTCTTCGGATCGAGACCGTGGGGATCATCGCGGAGGCGCTGGGCGCGGAGGTTCGGGGCGTCCAGCCAATCACGAAACTGAACCATGAAATCAGGGCGCGTCTTGCGGGCCGTCTCGTGGTTGCCGATGCCCAGATAGACGGGAACAGAGCCAAACGGCGCGATCTGGCTATCGAGAAAATCCTTCCAGGCCAGTTCCCGGTACGCGACTTCCGATAGCGGCGCGGCGCGATGCTCGGGCTGGTGCTGGATGTCCTCGTCGGGGCCGGTCATCTTGCGGAAATCGCCGAGGTGCCAGTAGAACAGCGCTCCGCTCTGCCGCACACGGCCCGCGATCGCGGGCATGACCACGTCGCCACAGTTGCGGGAATCGCCGGAGACGGCGAATTTCCACGGCGCGGGCTGGGCGTGGGGCGCGGAGGGCGGTTTCTGGCCGTCCGTCTGCGCGTGGGCTGAGAGTTGGCCGCCCGCGAGAAATGCCAGGGCTAGAGCCGCCAAAACCAACAGGATTCGTCGCTTCATGGAGTTTTCACCAGCATATTCCGCCCCCCAACGCGCGCCGGGCTCCCACTGGGGCACGTCATTGTGCCGCGAGCCTTCGCGGATGGCAACCCCTCTGCTGTTCGTTGCAAGGGGTGCCCCGCTCACCAATCGAACAGGTGGCGCGGGTAGTACTTTCGTAACATTGACGCCAACCAAGGGAAAAACTAATTTGAACTCGACAATTCGGTGAGGCTCTGGCTCTAGAGGGCGAGGGAGGGGTGTGTACCGTTTAGACACACACCCATAAGATTTACCTCGCCATGGCACTAGACCCTTCATAGACTCCGCTCCATCACATCTTTGTGAGGAGGAGTCTATGAATAAGTGGTCAGTTGTCATGTTGTTAGCTCTGTCGATCATGACCAGCGCGATGGGGCTGAAGGCTTTGAGCACTCATTCGACATTTGCCAACGGCCCGGAACCAATGCCGCGCATTGCGGCATCGACACTGGCCAATGGCCCGGAACCAATGCCGCGCTAACGCACTTACGCGGACAGTCGCCTGTGGTAGAGGTGACTGAGGGGGCCGGGCAAGTCGAGGTAAAACGGCGATGCTCGGCCCGTTCGATTACTGGCTTTGGGCAATCGGCTTCGTTCTAGAAGCTAGTGTGGTAGTTTGCGTCATTTCCAGCCGTTCCCTCACCCGCTACTACGCCGTAGCGATCTACATGTTCTGTAGGGTTGCGATCGGGTGTCTCTACTACCTTTGCATAGCGCGATTTGGCATCGGCTCCGAGCAATACCATTCCCTCTACTACTACACCGAGAGCCTGCTCACCATCCTGCTGTTCTGCGTGATCATCCAGTTCTATCAGCAAGTGTTCGCGGACATGGGTGTCAACCGCTACGTGCGCGGCGGGGCCTCGATGTTGCTGTTTGCGACGGCGCTGTTCTCCTATGTGGTCATCCACAGGCATAGCGAGCACCTGACGAAGCAGTTCGTGGTCGAGTTCGGGCAGAACCTGTATTTCGTGGGCGTAGTGCTGACCTATGCCCTGTGGGCCGCCATACTGCATTTCCGCGAGACGCGCGCGCGGCTGATCCACCTGGTGCTGGCGCTGGGCCTGTATTTCAGCGGGACGGCCGCGACCTACGCGCTGCGCAACCTTTTCCCGAGCATGCAATCGTTCGCCTTGCAATGGGTGCCGCCGATTTTCGGAGTTTTGCTGCCGCTGGCCTGGGGCTACACGTTCTGGCGCGTGCCGGAGGAAGCCCGGATCCTGAGGTATCAGCTCGAAGGGAGGACGGCGCGATGATCTCCGCATTGATTTGCGTCGTTTCGGCCGCGGCACTCGCGCAGTTCTTTGTGTGCTACTGCCGCGCGGTGCTGGCTTCGACGCGGAATGTCGAACTGTCGGAGCGGGTGCGCGAACTGGCCGGCGTGACCGGCCGGAGCATTGGGGCCGGGGATTTCGGGCGTCTGTTGCAGTTTTTGTTTCTCTGCCCCGAGCACAATTCCTACCAAGGGCAGGTGCGCGCGGTCGGGATCTACTACCGCATGCTCGATATCGCCGGCCGCATCGGCGGTGCGCTGATTCCGAGCGTGGCCGCCTTGACGGAGCGCGACCAAATCGCCTGCGCGCATTTTGCCGCCGTTGTGCTGGACCGGCGCATCTCCCACAGCCGCGAGATGTTCGCGCGCCAAGCCAGCAGCCACCCGTAGCCGCACGGCGGCCCTTCCGCCGCGCCGGACTCGACCCTTGCCCGTCCGGCTGTTACCATGAAATCCTCTAGCCGAGGGGCGCCGAAGGACCCCATCCGTGAAATCGCTGGAACAACGCCTCCTGGAAACCATCCGCACGTCGCGCCTGCTATCGCCGGGCGACCGCGTGGGTGTGGCTGTGTCGGGGGGCGCCGACTCGGTGGCCCTGCTGCGGCTGCTCGAGAGGCTGCGCGAGCCGCTGGGGATTACGCTGGCGGTCGTGCATTTCGACCATGGCCTGCGCGGAGCGGAATCCGACGCCGATGCGCAATTCGTCGCGGAAGTGGCGCGCATGCACGACCTGCCTTTGATTTTCGCACGCGAGGACGTGGCCGGAGTGGCGGCAGCCCGCAAGTGGAATCTCGAGGATGCCGCGCGGCGGCTCCGCTATGCTTTTTTCGAGCGCGTGGTCGCCGCAGGCCAGGCCACGCACATTGCCGTGGCGCACACCGCCGACGATCAGGCGGAAACCGTTCTGGCGCATCTGCTGCGCGGGACCGGTCCGACGGGGCTGGCGGGAATCTATCCGGTAGTGGGTTCGGTGGTGCGGCCGCTTCTGGGGGAACGCCGGGACGATCTCCGGAAATATCTGCGCGATCTGGGACAGGACTGGCGCGAGGATTCGAGCAATCTGGATCTGCGCCGGCTGCGCGCGCGGATTCGGCAGCGGCTCCTGCCCCTGCTGGAAACCGAATTTTCGGACCACGCGGTGGCGCACCTCGCCGGGCTGGCGCGGCTGGCGCGGGAAGAAGAACAGTTTTGGACCGCGCTGGTGGAGGATCGCTTCCGCGCCCTGGTACACGAGAATGAGGGAAGACTGATCATTCGGATCGGCAATTTGCTCGCGCCGCTGGCGCTCTCCAGTGGAGAGCCTCACGCCGGCGCCACGCCGGGAAGCGCGGCGCCGGCGGCCCAACGCGCGTTGACCGAGCGACTGATCCGTCGCCTCTACCAGGGGGTTCGGGGCGAGTTGCGGGGACTCTCGGCCCGGCACGTGGAGCAGGTGATGCGTCTGGCTTCGGTTTCCACAGGGGCGCGGCGCGTGGAACTGCCGCACGGCATCGTCGTCGAGCGCACGTTTGACGATTTGATCGTTTCCGGTCCCGCCTCTGCGGGACCGGACGCATCGTTGCCGGAGACCACCCGGTCACCGCGGGAGTATCAATACGTGGTGGACCTTCCGGCCAGGGGCGCGGCCACTGTTTCCGTCCCGGAACTGGGGAGCCGCTTCCGCCTGAAAGTAATTGACTGGCCTATCCTGGCGAGGGACACTAAAAGAGAAGTCGTAGCTTTGGACGCGGATTTGCTGGCGGCCCCGTTGATCCTGCGGAACTGGCGGCCCGGGGATGCCTATCGCCCGCGCGGTCGCCGCCACGCCTTGAAATTGAAGGAGATGTTCCTGGCGCGGCACATTCCGAGTCGCGAGCGGGGCAGTTGGCCCGTGCTGGTCAGCGGCGGGCGCGTGGCATGGGTCCGCGGCATGGCCCCCGCCGAGGAGTTTTGTGCCCGGAAGGGCGCGCGGGCCGGAGTCGTGATTGAGGAAGATCGCTTTTGAGGAGGCGCTGAGCGGCGCGAGGGCTGCGCCGGGCACCAGTTAGCTTCGCGCAGGGTGGATTGGCAGGCTGAATACATTCGCGCCGCTGCGGCATCTAAGTAATTAGTGGGTTTCGGCCCGAGATTCACGAACGGGCCTCCTGGGAACGCGGTGTGGGTTAGGGACGACAGCCTCCGATCCAGCAGCCGGAGGCGGCAGAAAACTGCTCGCAAGAAAACAGCCCGAGGGTGAGGTAGGACGGTGAATTCAACGGTACGCACAGTATTGTTTTGGGTCTTGATGGCGGCGCTGGCGGTCGTCCTGTGGAAGATGGCGTCCAACGGAGGGCCGTCGACGCACGAGGACCAGCCCAATTACAGCAACTTCCTGGCCAAGGTGGAAAGCGGGAACGTCAAGAACGTCACCATCTCGCTGTATCCCAATAGCGCCGAGATCCAGGGCGAATACCGGGATGGCGGCAAGTTCCGCGGCGTGACGATTGCCAACACGGCGATTCCGGAAGTCACCAAGGCGCTGCAGGAAAAGGGCGTGCTGTTCGATTATAAAGAGATCAAGGACGCGAACTGGATCAACCTGGTCGTCACGCTGTCTCCCCTGCTGCTGTTCCTGGGCATCTGGATCTTCATGATGAGGCAGATGCAGGCGGGGGGCAACAAAGCGCTCAGCTTCGGCAAATCCCGCGCGCGGCTGCTGACCGCGCAGCAAAAGAAAGCCACGTTCAAGGATGTGGCCGGCATTGACGAGCCCAAGGAAGAGCTGTACGAGATCATCGACTTTCTGAAGGACCCGCAGAAATTTCAGAAGCTCGGCGGGCGCATCCCCAAGGGCGTGCTGCTGGTCGGGCCCCCGGGCACGGGCAAGACGCTGCTGGCGCGCGCGATTGCCGGCGAAGCCAACGTGCCGTTCTTTTCGATTTCGGGCTCGGATTTCGTCGAGATGTTCGTCGGGGTGGGCGCCAGCCGCGTGCGCGACCTGTTCGAGCAGGGCAAGAAGAACGCGCCGTGCATCATCTTCATCGACGAAATCGACGCCGTCGGCCGCCATCGCGGCGCCGGCCTGGGCGGCGGCCATGACGAGCGCGAACAGACGCTGAACGCGCTGCTGGTCGAAATGGACGGATTCGAATCCAATGAAGGCGTGATCCTGATCGCGGCCACCAACCGCCCCGACGTGCTCGATCCGGCGCTGCTGCGGCCGGGCCGCTTCGATCGCCGCGTGGTGGTGCCACGGCCCGACGTGAAGGGCCGCGCGGAAATCCTGGGCGTGCATACCCGCAAGGTGCCTCTGTCCGACGACGTGGATCTGTCCGTGATTGCGCGCGGCACGCCGGGCTTTTCGGGCGCGGACCTGGCCAACCTGGTCAACGAGGCGGCGCTGTGGGCCGCGCGCCAGAACCGCAAGTTCGTCGCCATGGTGGACTTCGAGATGTCCAAGGACAAAGTCCTGATGGGCGTCGAGCGGAAGTCCATGATTCTTTCCGACGAGGAAAAGAAGAATACGGCGTACCACGAGGCGGGCCACGCCCTGGTGGCGGCGATGACGCCGGGCGCCGACCCGTTGCACAAGGTGACCATCATCCCGCGCGGTATGGCCCTGGGCGTCACGATGCAGCTGCCCATCGACGACAAGCACACCTACACCAAGGATTTCCTGGAATCGCAGCTCGCCGTGCTGATGGGCGGGCGCGCGGCCGAGGAAATTTTCCTGCACCATCTCACCACCGGCGCCGGGAACGACATCGAGCGCGCCACCGACCTGGCGCGGCAGATGGTCTGCGAGTGGGGCATGAGCCCGCTCGGCCCGCTGACGTTCGGGAAAAAGGAAGAGCAGATTTTCCTGGGGCGCGAGATCGCGCAGCACCGCGATTTTTCCGAGGACACGGCCATCAAGATTGACGTGGAAGTGCGCGCGATCATCGGCAAGGGCTACAGCCAGGCGCGAACGATCATCGAAACGCATCGCGAGGCGCTCGAACGCGTCGCGCAGGCCCTGCTGGATCGCGAAGTGCTCGACGTCAACGAAATCAACCTGCTGATCGAGGGCAAGCCTCTTCCGGAGAAGCCGCCCGTGGTGCCGCCACCGCCGCCGGTCCCGGCAGCCAGGGAACCGCAACTCTCGCTGCGTCCCGAGCCGCGGCCGCTGCCCGGCCTGGCCAAGGGCGAGAAGCCGGCCCCGGCGTAATCCATTTTTCGCGCGAAAGTGACAGGGCGTCCCGGATCAATCCGGGGACGCCCTTTTTCTTTTGCGGGCGTCTGGGCGGTGCCATCCCGGCTTTTCCCCGGAGGATACTCCACGAGTCGCGATTTGGCGTAAAATGGTCTCATGGCAAAAAGATCCGCGGATACGTTCCAGGTGGATTGCCCCTGCTGCCGGGCGAAGTTGACCGTCGACCCGCAGGTGGCCGCCGTGCTCGCGCACGTCCCTCCGCCAAAAGCGCCGCCGTCGGTGGATCTGGACGACACGGCGCAGCTGCTGCGCAACCAGGCCGAAGCGGTCGAAGCGAAATTCCGCGCCTCGGTCGAAGCCGAAAAAACCAAGGAAGACGTCCTGGCGCGCAAATTCGCTGAAGGCCTCAAGAAGGCCAAGGACGGCCCCGTCGAAAAACCCCTCCGGGACTTCGATCTCGATTGAACCTGAAATCGGAAAAGGCACCGCCCCTCCGGAACATGGCGAAGGCGAGTGACGCGATCGCGGCAATGAAGAATTTTCCGAAGGGGTCGTGGTGGACGACGAATCCAAATGTCCGGTCAGCGGGAAGCGGAAGTACGCCAGCGAAGGAGAAGCGCTGGCGACCGCGGCACACCAGATCGCAACCACCAATGCGCCCAAAGAACTGAGCGCCTATCTGTGCTCCTGGTGTGACGCCTGGCATCTCACGAAAAATGCAGGAAGAGCCGGAAAGAATCGCGGCTAAGCTGCGAGATCGTCCCGTGAAGCGCCGGTGGGGCCGGATCATCGGAAGCTCCGCGCACTTATCCGGTTGCCGCGCATGCCAAAAGCTGTCTTGCCGGTTGGCCGTCTGCATGATAGTCCTTATCGCTTAGCCTGCTATGGACGCTACCACTCACCGCCCTACGTGGAAGACGCTGTTGGCCTTCGCGATTATCTATTTGGTGTGGGGATCCACATTTCTGGCCATTCGCATTGGCGTGCACGAGGTTCCGCCGCTCCTGTTCGCGGCGATGCGTTTTCTGGTTGCAGGGCTGGTTCTGTATGGCTGGGCGAGCGCGCGGGGCGAGCGCTCCCCGAGCGGACGCCAATGGGCGTCCATATCTTTGCTCGCTGTTGTGATCTTCGTCCTCGACTACGGGCTGTTGTTCTGGGCCGAACAGCGGGTCCCGTCGGGCCTTGCCTCGGTCATGCTGGGCACGATCCCGGCGTTTATGGCGCTATCGGAAATCATCTTCCTGGGAACGCAACGGCTCACCGTCCGCCTGGCATTGGCGCTCGTGATCGGCCTTGGCGGAGTGGCCGTGCTGGTGAGCCGCTCGCTGAACCTCGGCGGGGAGCCGATCGACAGGCTGGGCGCCGTGGCGCTGACGGTCGCGTCGCTGAGCTGGTCGGTAGCGTCGGCGTTAGCGCGCAAGCTGCCGCTGCCTCCTTCCAAAGTCATGAGCTCGGGAGCACAGATGCTCGCTGGCGGAGTGTTTCTGGCGCTCACGTCGGCCGGACTGGGCGAATTCCGACATTTTCATCCGTGGGCCGTTTCGCGCGGCGCGTGGCTCGCGTTGCTGTATCTGATTGTCCCCGGTTCGATCGTCGCGTATACCGCCTACGTGTGGCTGATTCATCATGAATCGCCGACCAAGGTTGGAACCTATGCGTACGTGAACCCGGTGGTGGCCGTGCTGGTGGGATATTTCCTGGGCGGCGAAGCGCTGAGCCTGCGGACAATCCTGGGAACTGTGTTTGTGCTGCTCAGCGTGGTGGTGATCACCACGACGAGAGCGAAGAAGGCCGTCGCGGCGCCGCTGGTGGAAGATACGGCCTAACAGGATGCTGAAAAAGACGCCTCAAGGAGCTTCAGGGGCTAAAGCCCCTTTGATCTTGCGGCTCTTATGTCGCGGTCCCGACTGCTGTCCGGGACGCAAACGGCGCGCTGAAGCCGCGACCCACAAAGCGCTCAGGTTTTTTCAGCATCCTGCTAACTCCCGGCAAGTTGGGTTATCGGAAACCGACTGCGCCACCAAATCGTTCGCGGCCTTATCGTTTTGAGGCAAACCGTGATTCAATAGCGGGCGATGCGTTTGCGGAAGAAGTTCACATTGTGGCTGCCGTCGCGCCGGCTGGTGCTGGGCGAGCGCACGCTCGTGATGGGCGTGCTCAATGTCACCCCGGACAGCTTTTCCGACGGCGGCGTGTACTTCGGCGCTGATGCGGCGGTGGCGCGGGCCATCGAACTGGAGCGCGCCGGCGCGGACATTCTCGATATCGGCGGCGAATCGACGCGCCCCGGCGCGCAGGCCATTTCCGCCGAGGAAGAGCGGCGGCGGATTCTTCCGGTGCTCGAAAAGCTGCGCGGCCGCCTCTCGATCCCCGTCTCCGTGGACACCAGCAAAGCGGAAGTCGCCGAGGCCGCGGCGGGCGCGGGCGCGGAAATTCTCAACGACGTGACGGGACTGCGCGCCGACCCGCGCCTGGCGGAGGTCGCGCGCCGCCGCAGGCGGCCGCTGATCCTGATGCACATGCGGGGCGAGCCCCGCACGATGCAGAAGACGCCGTTTGCGCGCGACGTCCTGCGCGACGTCACGGCGGGACTGCGCCGCGCGGCGGCCACGGCGCGGCGCGCGGGCGTGGCGAAATCGCAGATCGTCCTCGATCCCGGCATCGGCTTCGGCAAAAGCTACGCGCAGAACTTCGAGTTGCTCGCGCGCCTGCCCGAGCTGGCGCGGCTGGGTTTTCCGCTGCTGGTGGGCACGTCGAGAAAGAGTTTTATCGGCCAGGCGCTCGGCGGCGCGCCCGAGGCCGAGCGTGCATGGGGCACGGCGGCCACGGTGGCGGCCAGCATCCTGGGCGGCGCGCACATCGTGCGCGTGCACGACGTGGCCGAAATGGCACAAGTGGCGCGCGTGGCGGACGCGATCCTCCGCCCCGGCTTGGCCGCCCCGCGTCCTCCGTCCCAATGAACGGCGCGGCCTCCATCGACGAGCGCGCCAACTCCCGCAATGCGCTGGTCGCCGGCTTTCTCGGCTGGACGCTCGACGCCTTCGATTTCTTCATCCTGGTGTACGTGCTGCCGCAGGTGGCCGGGGAATTTCACCGTTCGGTCGCCGACATGACGCTGACGCTCACTGCCAGCCTGATGATGCGGCCGGTCGGCGCGTTTCTCTTCGGCCTGATGGCGGATCGCTACGGCCGGCGTCTCCCGCTCATGCTGGACATTTTGTTCTACTCGGTCGTGGAGGTGTTTTCGGGGCTTGCCCCGAGCTATGGGACGTTTCTGGTTCTCCGGCTGCTCTACGGCATCGGGATGGGCGGCGAATGGGGCGTGGGGGCATCGCTGGCCATGGAGTCGGTGCCGGTGAGGTGGCGCGGGATTTTATCCGGCGTGCTGCAGGAGGGCTACGCGCTGGGCAATCTGCTCGCGGCGGTCGCGTTCTGGACCGTCTTCCCGCACTGGGGCTGGCGCCCCATGTTTTTCATCGGCGGATTGCCCGCGCTGCTGGTGCTGTTCATCCGCGCCAAGGTGAAGGAGAGCGAAGCGTGGAAGGCGGCGCCGAAAACGGACTGGGCGGGCTATTTTCGCGCGGTGGGCGCGAACTGGAAGCGCTTCGCCTATCTGGTCCTGCTGATGGCCATGCTGAATTTCATGTCGCACGGCACGCAGGACCTCTACCCGACGTTTCTGCAGCGGCAGCTGCATTTCAGCACGCGCGCCACGGCCGTGGTCAGCGTCATCTCGATGTTCGGCGCGATCGCGGGCGGCATCGCCATGGGACTTTACTCCGACCGGCGCGGGCGGCGCCGCGCCATGGTGACGGCGGCGCTGCTGGCACTGCTGCTCATTCCCGCGTGGATGTTCGCGCCGCCCGTGGCCGCCTTCATGGCCGCAGGCGCCTTTCTGATGCAGTTCATGGTGCAGGGAGCCTGGGGCGTGATTCCGGCGCACATCAATGAACTTTCGCCGCGCGGGCTGCGCGGATTTTTCCCCGGCTTTGCCTATCAGGTGGGCGTGCTGATCGCCTCGACCGCGCCGTTTCTGGAAGCGAAACTGAGCGGCCATTTCGGGTACGCCACGGCCATGGGAACGTTTGCCGCCGTGGTGTTTGCCCTGGCCGCCGTCGTCATCGCCGCCGGCCCGGAAGCCCACCGCATCGCCTTTCATGCGGACGCCTGAGCCAAGCGCCACAGGCCCGGCGTTCGGTGGCACACACTCTTTTTCGCAAGAGCGCCAGGACATCCGCATGTGGGTCCTTCGAATCCCGTGTCGTGTGCCACGGAGAATCAAATCAGTCCGATAGATTTAATGAGTTTGCAATAGAAGCAAGACTTATCCATGCTGGATCATGGCGCTTCGTTGCATCAACGCAGATTGCGCGGCCCCGTTTGATTACAGGAAGGGCCAGCTCCTCCGCCTTCTTCCGGCCGGGGCGGGGAGCGATGCGAATTCCGCGCAGCATTTCTGGCTCTGCGACGCCTGTTCCAAGACTTTTGCCCTTGAGAACCGGGCAGGCAGGCTTGTCCTGCGGCGCCTCGACACGCCTGCGGAGGAACAGGTCCGCTGGTCGCGCGGGCCGTGCTCCGCTGCGAACAGGTAGTCCAGCTTCCGCCGGCATTGCGCCAGCGCATAAACAGCCATCCGGTTCTCCCTGCCCGGGCTGGCCGCCAGCTATCCCGGCCGCCGCGTGGAAGTCCCATACAACATCGTGCGGATCACGCCCGAGCGCGCAGGAGGAGAGGAACTGGATTCACCACCGCCGGATCGGTTATAACTTCCTAGGATGTCCGCGCCCGCCATTGTCGTCGAGAATCTGGAAAAGTATTTTCCTCCGGCCTTTTCCGGCTGGCGCGCCCTGCTGCATCCGTTCGCGCGGCCGACGCAGTGCGCGCTGGCGGGCGTGTCGTTCACGACCGGGCACGGCGAGGCCGTGGCGCTGGTGGGGCACAACGGCGCCGGAAAAACCACGCTGCTGCGCATTCTGGCCACGCTGGTCTTCCCCACGCGCGGCCGCGCCACGATGGGCGGGTTCGACGTCCAGCGCGAAGGGCAAAAGGCGCGCCGCCAGCTCGGCTACCACACGGGCGGCGACGAGGGGTTTTACAGCCGCCTGACCGGGCGCGAGAACCTGGCGTTTTTCGCCGCCATGAACAATCTGGACGGCGCACAGGCGCGCGAGCGCATCGCCACCGTCGCGAAAGCCCTGGGGCTCGGGGACGACCTCGACCGGCAGGTGCGCACGCTTTCCACCGGCATGACGCACCGGCTGGGGCTGGCCCGGGCGCTGCTGCACGGCCCGCATGTCCTCCTGCTCGACGAGCCCACGCGGAGCCTCGACCCGCTAGCCGCAGCGGACTTTCGCCGGCTGCTGAAGGAAGAGTTGGTGCACCGGCAGGGCACATCACTGCTGTTTTCGTCGCACTCGCTGGCCGAAGTCGATCAGGTGGCCGACCGCGTCCTCCTGCTCGATCACGGCACGCTGCTGGCGTGCGATTCCCCCAGCGGGCTGCGCGCCTCCACCGGCGCGGCGACGCTGGAAGAGGCGATCGAGCGCCTGGCGCGTCCCGCGGCGCAGGCGAGAGAACTGCCATGAACGCCAGGCGCACGCTGGGCAAGATCCGCGCTTTTTTCTGGCGGGACTTTTCCATCGCGCGCAGCTATCGCACGGTCCTGCTGTTCGAGACCATCGAGGCGCTGTTCGGCGTGGCCACCTTCTATTTCCTGTCGCGGTTCGTCGAGAGCCCCGCGCTGGAGCGCTCGCTGCCCTTCGGGAGCAACTATTTCGCCTTCGCGCTGGTGGGCTTCGCCTTTTTCGACTACATGGGAGTGGCGCTCAGCGCGTTTGACGCGAGCCTGGAAGAGGCGCGGGGCAACCGGACCCTGGAAGCGCTGCTGGTCACGCAGACGCCGGTTTCGGTGATCCTGGCGGGGTCAGCGATTTACCCGTTCGTGGCTCTGGCGCTGCGCACGGGCATTTACCTGGCCTGGGGCACGCTCTTTTTCGGTTTTTCGCCACGGAGCGCCAATTGGGCGGGCGCGACGGCCATTCTGCTCGCTTCCATCCTGGCGTTCGCGGGGCTGGGGATTCTTTCGGCCAGCTACCAGATTCTGTTCAAGCGCGGGAACCCGGCGAAGTGGCTGGTGCTGGGCGTGTCGAGCCTGGTGGGTGGGCTGATGTATCCGGTAGCGGTGCTGCCCGCGCCGCTGCGGCTGCTGGCGCGACTGATTCCGCTGACCTATTCGCTGGAAGGCATGCGCGCGGCGCTGCTGGGCGGCGCGGGGTGGAGACAGCTCTGGCCCTTGCTGGCCGCCCTGCTGGGGTTCGCGGCGATTCTGATTCCCGCGTCGTTCGCGGTGTTTGCCTGGGCGCTGCGCCGCACCAAAGTCACCGGCACACTCACGCACATGTAATGACGCGCCCTACGGCGCACCGCCCAGTGCCACTTCGCGATAAGCGCACCGGCGGGCGGACCGGAATGCAGGACGAGCAGGGTGCTGAAAAAGTCGGCCCCAGGCTTCAGGGGTTAACAGGGTGCTGGAAAATACGCCTCAGGGAACTTCAGCGGCTAAAGCCGCTCTGTTTTTGTGGGACTTATGTCGCGGCTGAAGCCGCGACCCACAAAGCTCGCCGGGGTTTTCAACATCCTGCTGGAACTCAGACTTGCCGGGCGCAGCGAGCTACAGTACAGTTCAAAGCGTAAGAAAGGCCCCGTACCATGAAGGTTGCTGTTCTCGATCTGAAGGCGGAATACGCCGAGCTGCGGGAGGAAATTCTCCCGGCGCTGGACCGCGTGTGCCGCAACGCCGCGTTCGTCCTGGGCGAGGAAGTCGAAGCCTTCGAGAAGGAATTTGCCGATTTTTGCGGCACCAAGCACTGCGTGGGCCTGAGTTCAGGAACGGCCGCGCTGCACCTGGGCCTGCTGGCGTTGGGGGTCCAGGCGGACCACGAAGTCATCACCACGCCCAACACGTTTCTGGCCACCGCCGAAGCGATCACGTATTGCGGCGCCGTTCCGGTCTTCGTGGATATCGATCCAGCCACCGCCAATCTCAACCCCAAACTGATCGAGCGGGCCATCACGCCGCGCACGCGCGCGATCCTGCCCGTGCACGTCTATGGGCGGCCGGCCGACATGGACGCGATCCGCGAAGTGGCCGTGCGCCACAACCTGCGCGTTCTGGAGGATGCGGCCCAGGCCCACGCCGCCCGGTATCGCGGACGCCGCGCCGGAGCGCTGGCGCATGCCGGGGTCTTCAGCTTTTATCCCACGAAGAATCTGGGCGCCTACGGAGAAGGCGGCGCGCTGACCACCGACGACGACCAGGTGGCGAACTTTGCCCGCGCGGCCCGCTCCCACGGACAGACCGCGCGCTACGAACACGAATTCGTCGGCTACAACTACCGCATGCAGGGATTTCAGGCCGCCGTGCTGCGCGTCAAGCTGCGCCGCCTATACGCCTGGACGGCCCGGCGCCAGGAAATCGCCCGCGAGTACCGCCGCCTGCTGGCCGGGGCGCGGCTGGAAATTCCCGCCGACGACCCGCGCGACGAATGCGTGTATCACCAGTTCGTGATCTATGTGAGCAATCGCAACGCCGTGGTCACGCAACTGGCGACGCGGGAAATCGAGACGGTTGTGCACTACCCCCGGCCCGTTCACCTGCAGCCCGCCTATTCCTCGCTGGGCTTGCCGCCGGGAACCTTCCCGCTCGCCGAGCGGGCCTGCGAGCGCGCCTTGAGCCTGCCCTTGCACCCGGGGCTGACGCCGGAGCAAATTCAGTACGTGGCGAAAGCGGTGCGGGAAATCGTCGGAGAGAAATAGACGGCGCGGGATGAGGTCAGGCGGACGGCCGTTCAAGCATTGGGATTCTTCGTGGCCGCCTGCGGGTGGGCCGCGGCCGCTTCGGTGGTTTCGCGGACCAGGCCCGGCGTGAAGCCGACGACGCCCGCGGCGTTGGTGGCGCGGTCCCGCAGCATTTCCGCCAGGCCCTCAAAGACTTTCGAGCAGGAGTCGCGCAACGCCTGATCCGCCGAACGCGTGAGCGATTCAATGACGTTTTGTCCGTGCTCGTTGAGCCGGCGCACCGAAGCGACCATCCAGGCATCGCAAGCCGTCTGCAACCGATCCTGATAGTGCCCCAGCGCTTCCTCGCTCAGGCGGCCCAAGTTCCCGGCCCATTCTTGCTCGTGCGCGCCGCGTTCGGCGCGGTAGCCGTCGAGAACGGCGCCCAGCTCAGCGGCCAGGGAGCTGCGTCCTTCGGCAACCGTGGTTTCCAGTTGCAAGGCCATTTGCCCGCGGAAGTTCTCCACCCAGGCGGCGGCGTCGGCTTCCAAATTCTGCAGGGCCTGCTGGGCCAGACGGGCCACATCCTGCTCGCGTTCCCGGAGCGCGCTGCGGCTGCTGTCGGCAAACTGCCGGACTTCCTGCTCGGAGAGGCCGCGCAGGACCTGCCCGAACGATGCTGCGGCCGCATCGGCCGCCTCGCCGAGCTGCGTGCGTGCCAGACCCGCCAGTTCGCCCGCGACCCCTTCGAGGTGCTGCTGGATTTCCGCCAGGCGTCCCGAGGATTGCTCTTCCAGGCGGGCGCCGAATTGGCGGGCCGCCTCGGCGGTCTTCTCCTCGACGCCGCTGCCGGCCTTCGCCAGCATCTCGTCGGCCAACCCCTGGAGCCGCGCCCGCGCGTCCCGCTGCAACGATTCCGAGGCGCGTCCGATGGACTCGGCCGCGGCATGGGAAGCGCGCACGCCGCTGGCGTCCAATTCCTCACTCCATTTTCCCAGGGCGTCCTGGCGCGCGGATTCGAAATCACCGCGAAGCGTCGCGAGCGTCGCCGCCATCTGCCCGGCGATTTCGCGGTGATTGTTCTCCGAGACCTGGCGCAGCCGCTCGCGGTGCAATCGGAGGCTCTCCTCGGCCTGCAGTTCGCGGGCGGCCAGCTCGCGCAGAAGTTCGGGGATGCGTTCGGTGCGCGTGGCCAGCTTGGCTTCGGCTTCGGCCACCGTGCGTTCCACCAGGCGCTGTCCCAGGGAATCCAGCGCGGGCGCGAGGCGCTGGGGCAGGTCGGCCGCCAGATTTTCGGCGCGGCGGCGGATCTCGTCGGTTTGCGCCTCGAGGATGTTCTCCAGCCGGCGGTGCAATTCGTTCACGGTATCCTGGCTGGCCGCCTCCAGCTGCGCCGCGTATTCCTTCATGCGGCCCGCCGACTGCTGGATTTCCGCCAGCGCGGAGCGGGCGCGCGTCACTTCTTCGTCCAGCGAGGACTTGACGACGGCGAGCGCATCGCGGGCCTCCGCGGAGATCTGCCCCAGCGGCTCGCGGAGTTCGGCCAGCCTCTCGGACAACTTCTGGTCGGCGCCGCGCAGAACGTCTTGCGAGCGTGAGGACAACCGCTCGGCCACGCGCTCGATGCTGCTGTCGAGCGAGGACTGCAGCAGTTCGTGCCATTGCGCCTGGGCCAGGGCTGTTTCCGACTCGACGCGTTGGCGCCACTCGGCCGCGGCTCCTTCGGTGAGCGCCTCCAGCCGCGACGCCGCGGCGGACTGCTGCGCCCGGGCGGTTTCGGCCGCTTCCATTTCCAGGCGTGTGTGGGCGATGCGATGGGCCGCCTGAACCGCCTCTTCGCTTGCGGCGCGCACCGCCTGGGCTTTGCCGTCCAGTTCCTGGAGAATTTCGCGGGCCCGCCCCAGCCCCTGGTCGAATTCCGACTTCAGCCCGCCGAGAACTTCCTGTTGGCGCGCGGCCCACTGGGCCGAAAAACTCTCGCGCGCATCCGATTCCGCCCGATCCAACTCATCCAAGGTCCGCCGGATCTTCTCCACGGCCTGCTCCGCCGCTTCGTCCGCTGCGCGGACTGCCTGCCGGTCGAGCTCTGCTTTCCATTCATTCAGCAGCGGGCTATCGGGCAGGGATTCCGCTGCAAAAGAGGGAGCAGGCGCAGAGGCAGGCTCGGAAGAGCCCAGCACGGTTTCGGGAGCCACCGCTTCCGCCAAAGGGGACTTGGCGGCGGGAGTCACCTCCGCCTCAGACGTTTCCGCGCTGCGTGGACTCTGGCGTGCCGGCGCGGCCCCGGGCGTCTCCGAGGGAGCCACGGCCCAATCCGCGGCAGGCTCGACACCCCAAAGATTTCCCGGGCTCTCCAGCTCCAAAGCGATTTGAAATGATTCCCGGATCGAATGGGGGCGCTGAATCCACGCCACGCGCGCCCGCACGTTGCGACGCTCCGGCCCGTGGGTCAGTTCCAGCGTCACCCAGGTGTTTTTTGGCAAGTGATGCTTGGAGGAATAGCGGCATCCGTGCAGGTTGACGGCCGTGGTGGCGGTGTTTTCCTCGAACGGCTGGCCCAGGAGATCAATCCCGCGGACGATCAGCGGCACGGATGCGGACACCCGCTCGCTGCGTCGACGCTGGGTACTAGGGTGGGCTGGGTTCACGTCTGGCACCGGCTTCCTCTACGTAATAAGCGGAGGATAGCACTGTCGTGCCCTCAGGTCGAGCGCGAAGCAAACTCGGGAACAGGCGCCGGCCGGAACCTGGCGCCGGGGGCAAACCCGGCGCATGCACCCAAGGACACGATCGCTATTTCTTCTTCTTGGCTTTCGCGCGTTCGCCCACGCTGGTTTCCACGCCGCCGCTCAGCGCGACCAGCCCATCCAACGCCGTCTTGGCCTGCCCAGCGTACGGCCCATTCGGATCGGCATCAATGCAGTGCTGGTAGGCGTCGGTTAGTCCCGGAGGGAAAATATAGGTCATCTTATTCCCCTCCTGCTTCGTTCCAATGGTGGCCGCGAGAGCCCCGCCCAGCAGGAACCACGTTTGGGCGTCCTTGGGATCCGCCTCGGTGGCTTTCTGGAGCGGCATAACAGCCTCCGCCAAATGCCCGGTGTTGCTCAAGACGATGCCGATATTCTTCCAGCAGCGCGCCGTGGTGGCGGTCGCCGTGGTGGTATCGAGGGCCGCAGCCTTTTCGCAGTTGCCTCCGGCTTCGGTGACTTTGGCGCTGACGGCCGCTGGGTCGGTTTGCGCCACCGCCAAGTTGGCCACCTCCGTGCTCAGCCCGACGTACACACCGGCCTGCGGGTTCAGGTCAATGGATTTCTGGTAGGCGCTGGCGGCATCCTCGTGCCGCCCGGCAAAGCCGTACGCCTGGCCCAGGTTGGCCAAGATCACGGCGTGATTCTTGGTGTCCTTCGCGCTGATGCCCTGCTCGGCGGCCTGCAATTCCGTGACGGCCGTCTGATAGGCGGCGGTCAATTGATCCTGGATATCCTTCTTCTGATCCGCCGTGGCCGTCCGGAGCTTTTTGCGCAGATCGTCGGTGCCCTGCAGCGCCGCGATGCCCGCATCCACGTGGGCTTTGGTGTTCTTGAATTGGGCGGCCTCGTCTTCTTTCTTTTTGACATCTTCGGGACGCGCCGCGCCCTGCTGCGCGGCGATCGCCTTGAAGTTGAACGAAATATCGTTGTCGTCGCCGGAACTCACCGAACGCTTCTCCGAGTAAGTAAAGTTATCCGGCTCCGCGGCGGTCAGCGTGAACGTGTACACGCCGGCGCGCAATCCGATCTGGCTGTACTTCCCGCCCTTGTCGGTCTTCACGGTAAAGACCTGACCGGTGTCGCTCTTGATGGTGACCGTGACGCCCGCCCACGGCTTGCCGTCGCGATCCGTCACTTGGCCATTGACGCGTGCGTTCTGTGCGATGACGCTCGGAGCGAGTAATAGAGCCAGCAGCAGCGCTCCCCAGGCAGGTATCAGTCGTTTCATGTAGTTATGCCCTCCGGCAGTGGAATACAACCATCCGCGCACGTTCGCCCCTATTATTGCTCAACTCGGCTCCGATATGCGATAGGGTCGCTCGCCCCGGTTTCGGCAAAGGCTCGCAGGCGCAACCGGCAGCTATCGCAGGTCCCGCAGGCCTCGTCCTCGAACTGGTAGCAGGACCAGGTGCGGTCCAGCGGCGCGCCCAACTCCAGGCCGCGCCGTACGATCTCGCTCTTGCGCAGGGCAATCACCGGCGTGACGATCTCGATCTGCGTCTCCGGGCGCGTGCCCTCGCGGATCAGCGCCGCAAACGCCCGGTAATACTCCGGGCGGCAATCCGGGTACCCTGAACTGTCTTCCGCCACGGCCCCGATGAAGATGGCCCGCGCGCCAATCACCTCCGCCCAGCTCACGGCGGCGGACAGGAAATGCGCGTTGCGGAAGGGAACATAGGTGATGGGAATTCCGGCGTGCGGCGCCAGCGCGGCTCCGGACTCGGGCACGGCGATGCGCTGGTCGGTCAGCGCCGAACCGCCGATTTGGGCAAAGGCGTCGAACCGCACCACCAGCCGCTCGTCCACGCCGTAGTACCCGGCGATCTCCTCAAACGCGCGCCGCTCGCGCGCCTCGGTCCGCTGCCCGTAGCTGGCATGCAGCAGGGCGAGCCGGTACGACTGCCGGGCAATCGCGGCCGTGACGCACGAGTCCATCCCGCCGCTCAGCAGCACCACCGCTTTGGGCTTTTCCGCCATCGCGCTCGCTCAGACCCCCTTCATCGCGGGATCCCAGATGAACTTGTGCAGTTGCAGGCCCAGGCGCACCGGCAAGCCATCCGCCAGAATCCATTCGGTGAGTTCCCGGGCACTCAATCCCGGCCAGCGGCCCTCCGGGTCGGCGAACACCGGAGAAAACAGCACCTCGTGAACGCGCGCGGCCAGGCCGTGACGCTCCAGGAACTCCCGCGCGAAATCGTAGTCCCGGCGGCTGGCGATGACGAACTTGATTTCGTCCTTCGCATCCACCACGCTCAGATTCGCCAGATCGAACTTGCCGGACTCGCCCGATTCCGGGCATTTGACGTCCACGATTTTGATCACTTCGCGCGGCAACACGCCTATGAAGCGCTCGCCACTGGTCTCGATCATCACGGTGTAGCCCGCGGCCAGAAGCACTTCGGCCAGCGCGGGTGTTTCCGGCTGCAAGAGCGGCTCGCCGCCGGTGATTTCCACCAGCGGCACCCGCCCGGGTCCGTCTCCGGCCAGCCGGCGCACCTGCTTGAGGACTTCATCCAGGGAATGTTTCTTGCCGCCGTGGAATGCGTAGGCCGTGTCGCACCACACGCAGCGCAGGTTGCAGCCGGTCAGGCGCACAAAGATGCACGGCAATCCCGCGCGGGTGCCTTCCCCTTGAATGGACTTGAAAATCTCGGTGATGATCATGGCGTGACGCTCTTAATCAGGTGCTGAAAAATACGCCCCAAGGAACTTCAGGGGCTAAAGCCCCATCGATTTTAGGGCGTTTATGTCGCGGCTAAAGCCGCGACCCACAAGGCTCCCAGGTTTTTCAGCATCCTGTTATGGAACAGACGCTGCTCGGACGCCGGAGGATGCCTACGACCGGTACGTCGCCGCGGTGGTTTCCGTCTCCCACACGGTGACGGCGGCGATGGAGGCGCCGTTCGGCGTGCGGTGCAACTGCTTCGTCATCTCGTCGTGAAGATAGCGCGCGATATTCTCCGCCGAGGGATTGAGCACATCGAACGGGGAAAGCTCGTTCAGGTATTTGTGGTCCAGCGACCGGATCACGCCCTGGATCACCTGCTTGAGGTGCACGAAATCGTAGAGCAGGCCGACGGAATCCAGTTCCGGGCCCGCCAGCACGACGCGCACTTTGTAGTTGTGCCCGTGCAGATCCTCGCACTTCCCCTTGTAACCGCGCAGGTTGTGGGCGGCGGCGAACGTTTCATCGACGTGGACTTCGTACATGGGTCCTCTTCTGAGTCCGGCCGGCAGGCGGCGCCTCGCTGGATCGGGCTACTTCTCAGGCTGTGCCATGAAGCGCGCAACTTCCGCGAGGTCCTGCGTGGTCGCGTATGCGGGCAGGGACTCTATAAAAATCTTACCATATTGCATGCGCTGGATGCGGTTATCGAGGATGGCCAGGACCCCCCGGTCGGTCTTGGACCGGATCAACCGGCCGAAACCCTGCTTGAGCGCCAGCACGGCCTCGGGAACCTGATATTCGGCGAAAGGGTTCCGGCCGTCCTCCTGCAACACCCGCACGCGCGCGGCGACCACCGGATCGCTGGGCACGGCAAACGGCAGCCGGTCCACGATCACGCAGGAAAGCTGCGCGCCCGGCACGTCCACGCCCTGCCAGAAACTGGCGGTGGCAAACAGCACGGCATGGGGCGTGGTGCGGAAACGGTCGAGCAGAACCGAGCGCGGAGCGGTCCCCTGCAGCAGCAGGGGAAACTTCACCAGCCGCGACACGCGCTCGTGCAGATCGCGCATTTGCGCGTTGCTGGTAAACAGGCAGAAGGCGCGGCCCTGCGAAATTTCCAGCAGCCGGGTGATCTCCGCGGCGGCGCTGGCCCCGAACGACGGGTTGCGCACGTCCGGCAGCGCGCGCGGGATGTACAGGATGGCCTGCGTGGGGTAATCGAATTCCTGCGGCAGGACGCTTTCCGCCGCCGGCAGCACGCCCAACCGCTGTTTCAGGTAGTCGAACCGGCCCGCCACGGCCAGCGTGGCCGAGGTCAGCACCACCGTGTCGAACTGCTCGAAGAGCCGTTCGCGCAAAATCTCGCTCACGTCGATGGGCGTCGCCGCCAGAAAAATTCCCCGGCCGCGCCGCTCGTACCAGTAGACGTGGCTCTTCTCCTCGCTCTCGATCAAGAACGCCAGTTCCCGGCGCATTTCCGAGGCGCGGCGCGCCACCGAGACCACTTCCTCGGGTTTCGGCGTGAGCGCCGAAAGCTCCGTCTCGATGCGCTTCACCGCCGCGGCCAGCTCGTCGTAGGCCTCGCGGTTCTGATCCACGAAGGCGTTGCGCTCCGCCGGCCCGAACGGGTAGCGGCCCTCGCGCTCCGGGAAACGCTCGAAGAAGCTGCGCGCCCGCTCGCGCAGCCGCGCCAGATGCCGCCGCAGCGGCGCCGCCTCGATCTGCAGCACGCGCAGGAGGTTTTCGGTGTCGCGCGCCAGCTCCTCGAAGCGGTAACTGGAAAGCTGCCGGCCGAAATAGTCGCTGGCCACATCCTCGATTTCGTGGGCCTCGTCGAACACCACCGCGGAATACTCCGGCAGGATCGAGCCGAAATCGTCCTGGCGGATGGCCAGGTCCGCGAAAAACAGGTGATGGTTGACGATGATGAGATCGGCTTCCTGCGCCCGCTGGTGCATGGCGGTGATGAAGCAGTTTTGAAATTCCGGGCATTTCTGCCCGCTGCACAGATCGCTGCGCGCATCCATGCGGTTCCAGAGATCGGCGTCGTCGGGCAAAAACGTGAGTTCGCTGCGGTCGCCCGTCTCGGTCAGCTTCTCCCAATCGCGGATCTGCGCGAACCAGTCGATCTCGTCGATCCCCTTCAGGACCGGCTGGCCCTCCATCTGATGCACTTTGTGCCGGCACAGAAAGTTGGCGCGGCCCTTCATCAGCGCGGCCTTCAGGTTGGGAGCGAAATGCTTCTGCAGGAACGGCACGTCCTTCTGGAACAGCTGCTCCTGCAGCGATTTGGTGGCGGTGGAAACCACCACGCGGCGCCCGCTGCGAATCGCGGGGATCAGGTAGGCCAGCGTCTTGCCCGTGCCCGTGCCCGCTTCGATCAGGACGTGCTGGTGCTTGGCGAACGCCTCTTCGGCGATCCGAGCCATCTCCAACTGCGACGCGCGGAACTCGTATCCCGGATGCCGTTTGGCGAGCAGCCCTCCGGGACCGAAAATCCCGTCGATGGTGACCTCTTCGGATTTGGCGGCGGCAGTTTTCTTCGGCATGGAGTGGTTCCGCGGCTCCGCGGTGGAATCGGCAAGACTTTAAAATAGCACACCGCGCCGCGCATTCCGCAGGACGCCCGCCCGAATTCCGCGGCCCCGCCGGCCGGCCGGCGGCTTCCCGCCCGGCTACCGCGACTTGTTTTCGAGGATTTTGGCCCAGTGCGAGAGATGGTTCAGCGATTGCGTGTGCGTCAAATCGAGCGCCAGCGGCGTGATGGAGATGGCGGCGTCGCGGATGGCGGCGTGATCGGTATCCGGATCGATCCCGCCGGTGAATTGCTGCTCGCTCAGCCAGTAATACTGCCGGCCGCGCGGGTCAACGCCGGGCTGCAGCAGGTTGCGCGTGATCTTCGACGATTGCCGCGTGAAGCGCACCTCGCCGGCCCAGTCCTGCGGCACGTTGACGTTGAGCAGCACGCCGGGCGGCATCCCTTCGCGCAAAATCAGCGGCACCAGGCCGCGCGTGAATTGCGCCGCCGCCGCGAAATCGAATTCCTTGCCGCGGTAGGCCACCGACACCGCCACGGCCGGCACGCGATTGATCGCCGCTTCCATGGCCGCGCCGACCGTTCCGGAGTAATAGACGTTTTCGCCCACGTTGCCGCCGCGGTTGATCCCGGACACAACCAGGTCCGGCTTCTCCGGCAACAACTTGTGCAGCGCCAGGATCATGGCGTCGGCCGGAGTGCCCTCGACCGCGTACTCGCGCTCGGCAATCTGGTCGCAATAGATCGGCGAGCGCAGGGTCAGCGACTGCGCGGCCGCGCTGCGCTCGCCCGAGGGCGCCACCACGGTGACCGTGGCGAGGTCCCGCAGCGCCTCGACCAGCGCGCGCAGGCCGGGCGCGTGAATCCCGTCGTCATTGGTAATCAGAATATTCGGCATGCGAATTCAGCTGCGGATCAACCACCCTACGGACACTTCGGCTTTCTCTGGCACTGCGAGGAAAATGGTCGGGACGACTGGATTTGAACCAGCGACCTCACGCACCCCAAGCGTGCGCGCTACCAGGCTGCGCTACGTCCCGACCGCATCGGCCCCACATCGGCCTTCATTGAGCGTATCACTCGCCTCCGAGGAGGGTCAAGATCGCCAGAAGCTCTTCGTGCAGGTCGAGCAGCAATTTTCGCTGCGCCCGCGTGACCGGCGGAGACTTTAGAGGCGGCGCGGCGCTCAGCGTCGCGCCCTCGCGCATGCCATGGCCGTTGCCGCCATGCTGCTCGGCCAGATGCTTGCGCGCCCCCGCGATTGTAAAACCTTCCTCGTAGAGCAGGCGCTTGATCTCGAACACCGTTTCGATGTCCTCGCGGCGATACAGGCGGTGGCCGCTGGGGCTCTTGACCGGCTGCAACATTGGAAATTCGGATTCCCAATAGCGCAGGACAAACGTCTTCGTGGCCGTCAAACGGCTGACTTCGCCGATGCGGAAAAGAGTCTTCTCCGGAATTTCCCGTGCCGCTTGCGCCGCGCTTGCCATGGCTTTTCTGTATCCTAGGCCGATTTCCGCCGCTGTCAATCCCTCCGCCCGCCGAAGGCCGCCGGGACTACTGGCCCTCAGGGATTGTGTCTTTTCCCGGAGCGCTTCTGCTGGTTACGATGTTTCTGGCTCCCGCGTTTCTCGCGGTGGCGGGGCGTGCGTTTCTCGGTCTGGCCCGGGCCTGACTCGCGTTCGCGCTGGCGCGAGCCCCGCTTCTTGAGCCGCTGCGTGAAGCGGATGGGCGTCCCGATAAAATCGAACTTGGCGCGCAGCTGGTTTTCCAGAAAGCGCTGGTAGCTGAAGTGCAGCGGCTTGGTCTGGTTGGTGAACAGCACGAACGTCGGCGGCGCGGCCCCCGCCTGCGTGACGTAGAAAATCTTCACCTCGCGGCTCGCCGGAGACGTCCCGCGGTCCAGATCCACACTCGCCAGCCAGCGATTCAGTTCCCCGGTCGAAATCCGCCGCTGGCGCGCTTCGGCCACGCGGTCAATCAGCGTGTAGAGTTTTTCCACGCGCGCGCCGGTCAGCGCCGAGCAGAACACAACCGGGGCGTAGCTGAGAAACTTCAATTTGTTCCGGACCATCGGCTCGTAGTCGAACATCAGCCTCTCGGGATTGGCGCCCTTTCCGGCTTCCTTGCCAGACTGTTTTCTTTCTCTCTCCGCCTTCTCCTGCGCGGCCTCCAGCGCCAGGTCCCACTTGTTCATCACGATGATGACGGAGCAGCCGGACTGCTCGGCGTAACTGGCGATGGTCGCGTCGTGCGACGTCACGCCCACCGACGCGTCGGCGATCAGCAGCGCCACGTCGGCGCGCTCTAGGTGCCGCCGCGCCATGATGACGCTCAATTTCTCCGCGATCAGGGTGGTCTTGCCCTTGCGCCGGATGCCCGCGGTGTCCAGAAAGCGGTAGGTCTTGCCGTGCCGCTCCACCACCGTGTCCACCATGTCGCGCGTCGTGCCCGGCACCGGCGAGACGATGGAGCGCTCGGCCCCCGCCAGCTGGTTCAGCATCGTGGACTTGCCCACGTTGGGCCGCCCGATGATGGCGATGTTGACGTGCGGCGCAGCCTGCGGGGCCTCCCCGCGCGGAAAGTCGCGCGTCAGTGCGTCCAGCAGCGCGTCCACGCCAAACCCGTGTTCGGCCGACACCGGGAAAATCTGGTCGCCCAGCTCGTAGAACTGCGCGGCCAGCTCCACCTGCCGGGGCCCGTCCACCTTGTTCACGGCGATCACGGGCGGCTTGCCGGCGCGGCGCAACAGTTGCGCCAACTCCTCATCGAGGGGCACGGGGCCCTCGCGGCCATCCACCACCTGCACGACGTGCGTCGCGTTCTCAATGGCCACGCGCGCCTGCCGCAAAATCTCGCCGGGAATCCCCGCCTTGTCTTCCGGCACGATGCCGCCCGTGTCCACCACCTCGAACGCGCGGCCCTCCCATTGCGCATTGCCATAGATGCGGTCGCGCGTGATGCCCGGCTCGTTGGTGACGATGGACCGGCGCGTTCCGGTGAGGCGGTTGAACAGCGTGGACTTCCCCACGTTGGGGCGCCCGACAATTACGATGGATGGCAGTTGAGTGGACATTTTCGTTTAGTTCCGCGCCAGCAGCTTCTGCAGCTCCAGCCGGCGCGCCAGCAGACGCATCAATTCCTCGGGCGGAGCCTTGGCCTCGATCTTTCTTTGCAATTCAGCCAGCTCGCGCTCCACGTGGCGGCTGCGCAACAGTTCGAGGCAGCTTTCCGCTTCTTCCCAGGTGGCTTCCGAGGACACCTCGAACAGCACCTCGAACAGCAAGCGCCGGTCCTTCTCTTCCAGCGCCGCTCCCAGCGCCGCCGGGTCGGGCCGTTCGCCGGCGATTTCCACCGCGATGAGAACCTCGAATATCCTCTCCGTATCGAGGCCCCGGTGCAGCCCCGCCGAAGTAATCGCTGCTACCAGTCTATCGCGAAACTCCCCCGCCTCGACGAGCATCTGCATCAGGCGCCGCTCCGCGGGCCCGATGGCCGGGGCGAGCAAATCCACCTTGGGCTTCACTTCGCCGCGGCGCTCGGTGGCGGCGCGGCGCAACGCCTCGCGCAAGACGGGCTCGTCCACGCGCAGCTCCGAAGCGATCCGCGTGGCCCATTCGGAGCGCAGCAGGCGGTTGGGGAGCCGCTGCACGAAGGGCATCAGAAAATTGAGCGCGGCCACTTTTCCGGCAGTGGTCGAACGGTCCATCTGCCGGGCGCGCCCGATCAGGTAATCCAGATACGGCGGCGCCTGCCCCAGCAGCTTCCGGTAGGCCTCGGCGCCCTGCTCCTTCAAAAACTTGTCCGGATCGGCGCCTCCCGGGAGGGCCAGCACGCGCACGTCGAATTCCTTCTCCAGCAGCAGCGCCAGCGACCGCTCGGTGGCCGCCTGCCCGGCGGTGTCCGGATCGTAATTGACCACCACGCGATGCGTGAACCGCGCCAGCAGCTTGATCTGCGGCTCCGCCAGGCTCGTCCCGCAACTGGCCACCACGTTGGCGATGCCCGCGCGGGCCACGGCGATGGCGTCCATGTAGCCTTCCACCAGGATGGCGAAATCCTGCTGCCTCAGCATTTCCTTGGCGCGGTCGAGATGGTAGAGCACGTTGCTCTTGGAATAGACCGGCGTCTCGGGCGAATTCATGTACTTCGGCATGTCGTCGCCCATGGCCCGCCCGCCGAAGGCGATGATCTTCCCCGAATCGTTGGCGATGGGAAACATGATGCGGCGGCGGAAGCGGTCGTAGAAGCGGCCGTTGGCGTCGCGGGAAAAAAGCCCCGAGGCTTCCAGCAGCGTCTCGGAATATTTCGGCTTCAAGTGGCGCAGCAGCGCGTCGCCCGACGACGGCGCGAACCCCAGCCCAAAACGCACCATCGCTTCCCGGTTCAGCCCGCGCTCCTCCAGATACGCCGTGGCGACCTTGCCTTCCGCCGCTTCGTGGAGCTGGCGCACAAACAGCGCCGCGGCCTCCTTGTGCATCTCGACCAGCGCGGCGCGCTGCTGGTTCTCGCGGCGCTCCTCGGGCGACCGCTCGCGCGGCCGCGGAATGGGGATGCCGCATTTCTCCGCCACCGTGCGCACCGCTTCCGGAAACGCGCACTTGTCCACTTCCATCACGAATTTGAAAACGTCCCCGCCCGCGCCGCAGCCGAAACAGTGGTAAATCTGCCGCACCGGATGCACCGCGAACGACGGCGTCTTTTCCTGGTGAAACGGGCACAGCCCCGTGAAATTCTGCCCCGTCTTCCGCAGACGGACGTATTCCCCGATCACGCGGACAATGTCCGCCTGCTGCTTCACCTTCTCCGCGAATGATCCGGCCTCAGCCATTTTGGAAGATGGAAAAGAGAAAATAGAAAATGGAAAAGAGTGACGGCGTCGGCATGCTGGGCGCTTTTTCTTCGATCTTCATTGGCCCCTGCGGATGTCTGTCGAACCCTTCAAGTTCTTGGTCGCCCGCATGTAACCGTTCACCAGGCGAATCGCGCTGATCGCCATCGCCTCAAGCTCTTCATATCGTTCCTTCGGAATGTACCCAGCGTCGAGGGCGGTAGTCAAATGATCGCGCAGCTCATAAAGCGAGCCTCGACTCTGCCGGCAGAACTACAAGTTCTCCTGATAGGAGTAACGGCCGTATCCCTCGGCCAGATTCGCCGTGACGGAACTTGCCGCACGCCGTATCTGACCAGCCAAGCCGTACTTCTCTTCCGGAGGAAACGCCTGCGCAATGCGGTACAACTCGCCGCGCAAGGCGCGCGCATGCTTCCATGCGTCCAGATCGGTGAAGTCCGTGACTCGCCCGCGCACGGCAGGCGGAGCGGTTTTGCCATTTTCCATTTTCACTTTTCCATTTTCTGTCAGCCCGCCAGCTCCACCACCGTTATGGCCGCGCCCCCGCGATCTTCCGCCTCCGCGTGGATGCGCTCGACCAGCGGATGCGCGGACAAAAACTCCGCCAGGCCGCGGCGAAGCGCGCCGGTTCCGTGCCCGTGGATGATGCGCACGCTGGGCCTGCCAGCTAGAGCCGCCTCGTCCAGAAATTTATCCACGCGGCGCGTGGCTTCCTCCACGGTGCAGCCGATGACGTTGATCTCCTCGGTGCCCGGCTCCTCGCTCGGCCGCGCGTGAACGGTCACGCCGCGCAGCGCCGCGCCCGCGCTGCCGCGCACCTTCTGCGGCGCCGGCTCGCTCTCCACGCTGAGAATATCCGCCAGCGCAACTTTCATCCGCAGCGGCCCGGCTTCGACTTCGGCCATGCGCCCATCGTGCGAGCGGAACACCATCGGCTGCCGGAACCCTTTCACCACCACGCGTTGCCCGGCGGACAGCTGCTCGGGCGCCACCGGCGTGCCGGGAGCCACGGCCGCGATGCCCAGCTCCGGCTGCGAAGCGGCGAGCGTTTCCAGCACCGCCGCATCGGCTTCCTCGCGAGCCGCCGACGCGAGCTTGCCCATGCGGCGCCCGGCCTGCTTCTCGAGTTGCGCGCGGAGGGCGCGGTCCTTGATGTCCGCCGCGAGCCGCGCGACTTCGTCCTCCAGCCGCTTCTGCGTCTCGCGGAAATTCTTCTCCAGCTCGGCGATGCGTTTCTTCTGGCGCTCGATCCAATCGGTCTGCAGCTCGCGGCGCTCGGCTTCGAGCCGCGCCAGTTCCTCGCGGGCCTGCCGCTTGACCTCTTCCATTTCATCGCGGCTGCGGTGGAGATAGGCGATCAGGTCGCGCGCCTCGCGCGATTCGGGGGTGAGGCTGGCGCGGGCGTGCTCCACCACGCGCGCCGGCAGCCCCAGGCGCCGCGCGATTTCAATCCCGCTCGACGTTCCCGGCACGCCGGTGAGCAGCCGGTAGGTGGGCCGCAGATTCACCTCGTCGAATTCCATGCCCGCGTTGACGATGCCCGGCGTGGTCGAGGCGTAGGCCTTCAGCCGGTCGTGGTGCGTCGTCGCCAGCGTCAGCGCCCGCCGCCCGCGAAACTCCTCGAGCAGCGCGACGGCCAGCGCCGCGCCCTCTTCCGGGGCCGTGCCCGTGCCCATTTCGTCCACTAGGATCAGCGACCGCGCTGTCGCGATCTCCAGCATCGACTTGAGATTGAGGATGTGCGCCGAAAATGTGGAAAGGTCCGCGGCGATGGACTGCTCGTCGCCGATATCCGCCAGCACGCGATCGAACACCGGCAGTTCGGCGCGCGCCGCCGCCACGGGAATCCCCGATTGCGCCGAGAGCGCCGCGAGCCCCACGGTCTTCAGCGCCACCGTCTTGCCGCCCGTGTTCGGCCCGCTGATCACCATCACCGTCCCCGCGCCGCCGGACGCCGCGCCTTCTCCGCCCAGGGTGATCGCCAGCGGCACTGCGCGGCGCCCCTGCGGCCGCAGCGTCCATTCGAGCACCGGATTTCGCGCCGCCTCCAAACGCAGCAAATTCCCCGTGCCGAATTCCGGCGTCACGCAGTCGAAATCGCGAGCAAACCGCCCGCGCGCGAAAATCGAATCCAGATGCGCGATGGCCGCGGCCGCCGCCCCCAGAGGCCCGCGCTCCAGGCGCAGCCGCTCGGTCAGCTCCTCCAGAATCCGCGCGATTTCCGCCATCTCGTCTTCGCCCAACTGGACCAGCCGGTTATTCAGATCGATCACTTCCAGCGGCTCGACGAACACGGTCTGCCCCGTGCCGCTCGTCCCGTGCACCACGCCGGGCACCGCGCGCCGCTCCGATGCCCGCACTGGAATCACGAAGCGGTCGTTCCGCAGCGTGACGTAGTCTTCCCCGGCGGCTTCCCCCCGGGCCCGCAGGATCGCGCCCAGCGAATGATGAATTTTGTCGCGCGTCTGCCCCAGGCCGGTGCGGATACGTTTCAATTGCGGCGACGCATCGTCGCTGATCTCTCCATTCGGCAGGATGGCGCGGCGAACCGCCGCCGCCAGCACCCGGAAATCCACGAGCGCCGCGGCGCGCTCCGCCAGCCGCGGATACTTCCCCTCGTCGCCCTTGAAGGTCTGGCGCACGCCCCCCGCCGTGTCCATCAGTGAGGCGGCTTCGAGAATCTCCCCGGGAGCGAGCACCGCGCCCAGCACCTCCAGCCGCGCCAGCCACGCCTCGGGGTCCGCCAGCGATCCGAAGCCCAGTTCAGAGCCGCCGCGCAAATAGGAGGCCGCCTCGCGCACCAGCGTGAACTCGATTCCGAGCGCCGCCACATCCTGCTGCACGGCGAGCGCCTGCGTGGCGCGCCGCCCGGGCGCACACGTCGTGAGCCGGCTGATGATCTCCTTCAGCTGGTTGAATTCGAGAAGTTCTTCTACGGGACGCGACACAAATACCTCAATGTGAAATCGGCGATGCGGGCTTGCCCTGGGCGAATCCGAAGGGTCGCTCCATCAATTGTAGCCCGGATGCACGTGAAACGCAGTGCGGCGGCACCGTGCTCGAAGGGCTAGCAGGATGCTGAAAGACCCGGAGAGCTTTGTGGGTCGCGGCTTCAGCCGCGACATAAATCCCACAAAATGAGAGCGGCTTTAGCCGCTGAAGTTCGCTGATGCGCCTTTTTCAGCATCCTGCCAGTGTTGCGTCCCTTAAATACGCTTCAAAAGTCACGGGGCTTCAGGGTGTAGGAGGCGCGCTGGATAGTGCTTTACAGACTTTTCCCACCAGCTCAGATGATGAAGGAGTATT
>JAIQGD010000095.1 GCA_020072765.1 Terriglobia bacterium | reverse complement strand
CTTACATGCGGGGTCGCATTATTATCTTTTGGATACCCGCCGCAGTCAACTGAAAACAGACGCCTTGCTTCCTGGGCGACCGATATCATCAGATGGCTCGACGGCTCCCGGGGCTGCCCACTCCGTCTCAAAATGCGAGCGGCACGAGTTACGGCCACGTGTCTGCTGGGCGTGGGAGCTTACTGGCCTTCCCTGCCTCGTTCCAACTCCCGGACGCGCTCGGCCAGTTCCGGCAGACGGGCAAACCATACGTACTGCTCCTTGAATTTTTCCAGCGGCCGCGCGGGCGTTCCCCACACCATCTGGCCCCGGCGAATAGTTTTGCCGGTGGGAATGCCGGCCTGCGCACCGGCGATCGCGCCATCCTGGAGGGTGCAATGGTCGGCAATGCCCACCTGTCCGCCCACCATCACATTCTTGCCGAGCGTGCTGCTACCGGAGATGCCCGTCTGCGCGGCGACCACGGAGTGTTCGCCGATCTGAACGTTATGGGCAATCTGCACGAGGTTGTCGATTTTCACGCCGTGGGCGAGGCGGGTCGTCTCGAGGGAGCCGCGATCGACCGCGGTGTTGCAGCCGATCTCGACATCGTGGCCAATTTCGACGCTCCAGATCTGCGGGAACTTCCACTGGCGTCCCTCGCCGAACACGTAGCCAAAACCGTCGCCGCCAATCACGGCGCCGGCGTGCAACTCGACGCGGCTTCCGATGTGGACGCCGGCATACAGGGTGACGCGCGGGTGCAAGCGGCAGTCTTCACCCAGGCGGGCTTGGCAAACGCGAGCTTCGGGTCGCGCGCTTCTAGAAGCGTCTTCCCCGCCATCTGCTCCCCCGGCGGAACCACCACGCAGCGCGCGGCCGAGGCCGCGGCGCGCTCGCGGTAGCGGAGCGAATCGAGATAGATCAGGTCGCCGACGCGCGCGCGCTCCGGACTGGCCACGCCGGAGATGGTTGCGAGCGGGTCGCCTGTAAGTTTGGCTCCGAGATATTCTGCCAGTGCACCAGCCGTGCGAGTCATATGAGCCTCTCCTGCCTGTTTCAGTTTTCGGTTCGGGTCCGGTTGCCCCCGGCACGCCATATCGCCGGGCGTCTCTAACAGGGTGCTGAAAAATAGACCTCAGGGAACTTCAGGGGCTAAAGCCCCCTTGATGTTACGGCGCTTACGTCGCGGCTAAAGCCGCGACCCACAAAGCTCGCAGGGTTTTTCAGCGTCCTCCTAAAACGGGTAGATCGCTTTTTCGCCCGGCGGGCGCGTCTTCCATCGCTTATGCACCCAGAGCCACTGGCCGGGATGCGCTCGAATGTAGTCTTCGATAGCACGGGTGAAGCGCGCGGTGTTTTCGATCACGTCGGCTTCCTCGTCTCCCGTGCGGGCGATGGCGATGGCGGGCTCGAAGCGCAGGCGATACTTTCGGCTCGTTTCATCCCAGAAAAGGAAGCCGGGCACGACCGCGGCGCCGGTGCGCAGGGCAATCCGCGCCAGGCCGGAAGTCGTCGAGGCGGGGATGCCGAAGAAATCGACGAAGACACTCTCTTCGAGCACGGCGTTATGGTCGGACAGGATGCCAACGGTGCCGCCTTCGGCCAGCACCTTCAAGACCGCGCGGGCGGCGCGATTTTTCTCGATGGGCTGATTTCCGCAACGGCAGCGGTATGCGTTGATCAGCGCATCGACTCGCGGGTTGGCAACCGGCCGGGCGAGGAAATGCAGCGGGTATCCGTACAGCGCTTGCGCAAACGGCGCCAGCTCCCACGCGCTCATGTGTCCGGTGAGGAACAGCACGCCCTTGCCCTGGCGGCGCGCGGCGTCAAAATTCTCAAATCCATCGAGGATCACGACGCGCTCGATGTTTTCGCGCGTGTACTTCGGGAACTGGGAAAATTCCCCGGCCATCCAGCCCACTTGCCGGATCATCGAGCGAACGACCCGCCGGCGCTGCGCCTCACTCCATTCGGGAAACGCGAGGCGCAAGTTGAACAGGGCGGCGCGCCGCAAAGGCGCCCGCAGGGCATAGGCAGCGGCCGCAAAGGCCGCGCCGACAAATCGGGCCGCCGGTCGGGGCAACAGGCCCAGCAGCTTCAGCCCCACCCAAGCCGCCGCATATTCCATCCATTCCCGCATGGCGAGTCATTATGCGCGAGGCCCGCGGCCGGAAGCTAGAGGCAGTGCAACGATTTCCGCACAGGGGGAGGCGCGAGGGGGTAAGCCAATGTTAGACTCGGTTCCGCCTTGAACCCGACTCCCAACAACGGCCCGCGGCGCGAGAACGCTCTTCTGTGGATGGGCGCAGCGGCCATCGCCGTGAGCCTGTTCAGCCATCTGGGCGCCATCGGCTTTCTGGGACCCGATGAGCCGCGCTATGCGTGGATCGCACGGGCGATGGCGGCCACGGGCGACTGGGTCACTCCGCGATTGTACGGCCAGCCCTGGTTTGAAAAGCCCGTCCTTTACTACTGGGCCGCCGCCGTGGGCTTTCTGGCGCACCTGCCCTCGGAGTGGGCGGCGCGACTGCCATCCGCCTTCGCCGCTCTGGCCGCCGCGGTGGCGATTGGATGGCTGGGCCGGAAGCACTATGGGGACGAGGGAGACTCCTGGCGAGGTCCGGCCGGGCTCGCCCCGGTGATCTTCTCCACCAGCGTCGCGGCGATCGGATTCGCGCGCGCGGCCACGCCGGATATGCTGTTCAGCGCCTCGATTGCCCTGGCCATGGCGAGCGCCGCCACCGTGTTGCGCCAGGCGGGTACCCTGCGCGCCGCGACCGGCACGGGGTACGGCGAACGGCGCGGCAGTTCACGGGCGGTGATTTCGTTTGGCGCATTTCTGGGCCTGGGGGTTTTGGCCAAGGGGCCGGCGGCCATCCTTCTGGCCGGCGGAGCAATCGCCCTGTGGGTGCTGGCGACCAAGCAGTGGCGCGCGGCTTTGCAGCTGGCGCACCCACTGGGAATCGCGGCGTGCTGCCTGGTCGCGCTGCCCTGGTATATCGCCTGCGCGCGGCGCAATCCCGATTTCCTGCGAATCTTCATCCTGCAGCACAACTTCGGGCGGTACCTGACGCCGCTGTTTCACCATCGGCAGCCGTTCTGGTTCTTCGGGCCGGTGATCCTTATGGCGCTGCTGCCGTGGACCGCGCTTCTGTGGCCCGCGGCGCGCGAAGGATTGCGGTTATGGCGGGGCAAGTCGTGGAACGATTCTCCCGGGCTCTTTTTTGCGTGCTGGGCCGTCTTCCCGGTGTTGTTCTTCAGCTGTTCGCAGTCGAAGCTGCCCGGTTACATCCTGCCGGCGATTCCGCCGCTGGCGCTGGTGTGCGCGGTCGGAGCATTCCGCGCGTTTCGCGAAGGCCGCACGCGGCTGGTGGCTCTGTGCGCAGCCCTGGGCGTTACGTGGATTGCGCTGGGCGTCACCGCACTGGTGTTTGCCCGGCGGATTCCCTGGAGCAGCTACAACCCCGATTACACCGCGAGCGTTGTGACGATCTGGAGCGCTGTTGTCGTGGGGATCTCAATCGCCATCGCCGCCGGAATTTCTACAGCCGGATTCCGCCGGCGGCCGGTGTTCGCCATCGCGTTGGGCGCGGTGAGCGTAGCAGCCGCGCTGGGAGGCATGAACCTGCGAGTCCTCCCGGCGGTCGATGCGTTCTCATCCGCGCGACGCCCCGCCGAATTCCTGCAGGCGGACCGGCGGCCGGATCGCATCTTCACCTACCACCTGGAGCGCAATTGGAATTACGGACTGGCGTTCTATTTCCAGCGCGAACTTCCGGAATGGTCGCCCGCCGACCCTGAACCGGCACTGGTCCTGACGACTCCCCAGGGGTATCAGGAGATCCGCGCGCTGGGCAGGTTTCACGGCAGCCTCGACGAAGCCTACGTGGGAGTTCTCTACGTGCCCGTTCCGCCGGCGCCGCGGTAGCGCCGTTCCGGCGCACCCCACCACGTCGTGTGCTGAATCAGGAGTTCCTTGCAAACCATACCGAGCTTCAGGGGCTTCCCGACTCAAAGCGTCGGGACGCAAAAGGCGCGAAAGCCCCAGAAAAAAATGCCTTAACGCCGGGGCTGAAGCCCCGGCCTCCTAAAAACTATGCAATGAGCTTGCGATTCAGGACACTAGCTTCGCTCGACAGGATCGGAACCGAGAACCCCCAAATTCCTAGAAGTCCCGCCAGGAAGGTTGGACCTGGGCGCCAGGGTTAAGGCTGGGGCGTCGGGGGCACATTCTGCAGGAAGAAACTCACGATCTGGTTTTCGTAATTTTTGCGGTCGTCATCGGACATGTCGCGATAACTCAGCCGGTTGCGCACCGTCTGCTTCGGCCCAGGAGCCTGGATGAACAATTGCAGGGTCTGCTCGGCCAGCGCCGGGCGATCGACCGCCTGTATAAACATCTTGGGAATGCCCCGGGTCCGGTTCATCTGCATGAACGCGGAAGGCTCGTGCCGGAAGGAATAATTGATCATCCGGAAGCCGAAATCCGAAAAACGGAGAACCAGAGGCAGGGCGCCGAGCCCGGACTTCTGCACTTCGATGCGCACTAAGTCCCGCGGGTCGCTGTAGGCGTCGTCCACCGCCAAGGCCGTGATGCGCCGGTCGGCAGCGGCAACTTCCAGCGCGGTGTACCCTCCCATGTCCACTCCCCACAAGCCAAAATGCTTGGGGTCTACATCGTCGCGGGTGGAAAGCGCCTGCACCGCCGCGAGCAGTTCCGCTGTTTCCTTGTAGCCGAGGGTGGTGACGCCCGAGCTGGTGCCGTGTCCGGTGAAATCGAACAAGAACACGTTGAACTGATGATCCTGCAGGGCCGTGACCAGCGTCAGCACATCGGCGCGCTGCGACAGGTATCCGTGGCACACCACGACCGTCGGCGCCCCCCGCAGCCCGGGGAAAAACCACCCCTCGCGCGTGGAGCCGTCCGCCAGGGGGAAGGAAAACACCGTGGGATGCCCCATCATCACGTTCAGGTCGAAGTTGGCGGGCGTTCGCGCCGGCCGAAGTATTTGATACAACAGGAATCCGGAAACCGTCGAAACGGAAAGCCAGCCGAACACAACCAGCACGAGGATGCCCGTGATAATCTCGGATAACCGCTTCGAGGGCTTGCGAATTTTTGCAATGATGTTCATGCCGTCAGCGCCGGAACCTCTGTCGAACGAGCATGCCTCGACGAGCCGAATGTTAGCATACTTCCCGGCCGTCCTCTGGTACGGGGGGTACGGGCGGTACCCAATGTCCAAACACCCAAGTCCGTTGGGTTCCCGGAGAGCGTGCAGCTATAATGGCGCCGGAGCAGGACCTCTTCCCATGCGAATCATCGATCTCCGTCAAACGCATTCCCGCTCGCTGGAAGACCTGTTCCAGGAAGAGAGCCGCTACTGGCGCGAGGAGTTGCATTGGGACTACCGCCCCTCGATCGAGCTGATCCGGAAGTTCATCGACGCGCGCGCGCTGGGAGGGTATGCCGTGGCCCAAAACAGCCATTTGACGGGCTACGGCTTCTACGTTCTGGAAGACCACAAAGGCCTGATCGGGGGACTGTTCGTCTCGCCCCACCCGGCCCAGGCCCATGTCACGCAAACCCTGCTTGCCGAACTGATGGGCGCGCTGCGCGCCACCCCGGGCCTGGACCGCATCGAGGCCCAGTTAATGCCGTTCGGAACGGAGCTGGATTCCGCCTTCCTGTCGCAATATTTCCGGCTGTACACCCGCCAGTTCATGCTTCTTCCTCTGGCCGAGGCGAAGCTGCGCGGCGCGCCGCTCTCGGCGGGGCTGCGCCTGGAACCGTGGACCGACCGCGCCTTCGATGCGGCCGCGCGGCTGATCCATCTCGCCTATGCGGACCACGTGGACAGCCAGATCAACGACCAGTATTGCAGCGAAGCGGGCGGCTTGCGGTTTCTCCGTAACATCGTGCTCTTGCCGGGCTGCGGCCAGTTTCTTCCGGAGGCATCCTTCGTGGTGCGCACCGCCACGGGCGAGGGCCCCATTGCCATGATCCTCACGTCGACGGTCGCCGAACGCGTGGGACACACGACGCAGGTCTGCATCCTGCCCGGCTACCAGGGCCACGGCATTGGCCGGCATTTAATGGAGCAGTCGATTCTGGCGTTGCGCCGGCGGCACTACGAGCGGCTGTCGCTGACGGTCACGAGTTCCAACCGGCGCGCCGTGGAGCTCTACGAGAAACTGGGGTTTCGCACCATCAAGACGTTCGCCGCCGGCGTCTGGCAGCCTTAGGACGCTTATTTCTTGGCGCGGTCTTTCAGCAGGCCCTTCAACTCGTCCATGAATTCCTTCACGTCCTTGAAATCCAGATACACGGACGCAAAGCGGACGTAGGCCACCTTGTCGAGTTTTTTCAGACGGGACATCAGCAGGCTGCCGATCTCCGGCGTGGTGCGCTCGCGCTCGGGGGCCTCGCTGACAAACGCTTCCGCTTCGTCCACGATGGCTTCCAGCTTGTTCACCGGCACCGGCCGCTTCTCGCAGGCTTTCAGCAGCCCCTGCAAAATCTTCTGCCGGTCGAATCTCTCGCGGCGGCCATCCTTCTTGATGACCATGTAGGGAATTTCATCGATGCGCTCGTAGGTGGTGAAACGCCGGTGGCACTTCAGGCACTCGCGGCGGCGGCGAATCAGGTCGCCGACGCGCGCCTCGCGCGAATCGATCACCTTGTCGTCCACATGAGCGCAGAACGGACACTTCACGACGGCCTCTCTTTCGACGGCGCCGGCAGCTCCGCGGCGTGTTCGGCTTCCGCCAGCAACTCGGCCTCGCCGGCCTGCTCTTCCCGAGCCGCCATGCGCCGCAGTTCCCCCATGGACCAGCCTTCGTGGAGCAGCAGCGGCAACCCCGCGAGAGAGCACGACGCAAACGTCACCAGCCAGAGCACGACCGATGCCGTTGCGGCCGGTTCCTTTTCTACTCCAAAGATGAGCGTGAGCACAAGAAACGTGGCCACCTGCGCGCCTCCGCCGACGCCCGGAAGCTGGAGCGCCGAGCCCACCGCCGTCAGCGCCAGGACCAGGGTCGCACCGCCAAAACTCAAGCCGGCCAGCCGGCCCGGAAAGGCATGGGCGACCCACAAGTAGACCAGCGCGACGAGCAACCAGTGGACCGCCGTGTAAAAGGAGAGCACCCCCAGATCGCTCCACGTGCGGATGCCCTGCAACCCCTCGATAAAACCTTCCAGCAGGAGTACCACCTTGCCGCGCCAGCCGTGGCGCCAGGCGCTCTCCCGCAATTTCCGGGAGAGCCAGCCGGCACCGTGGTACCGGAAGTAGACCAGGAACATAATGGCGCCGACCATGCCGGCCAGCAACAGCATCCCCGCGGAGCGCGCCACGCGCATCAGCGGGCCACCCGGGCCACCGGGAAGGCCCTGATGTTCGAACAGCAGCAGCGCGAAACCCGCGAGCAACGCCGTGGCCGCCATGTCAAACACGCGCTCCAGCACGTACACGCCAAACATCCCCGGCATGGAAAGCGAGTCCTTCCGGGCAATGAGCACCGGGCGGACCGGCTCCCCGGCGCGGCCGAGCAGAAACGTGCAGGAGAAGCCCATCAGCGTCGCGCTATAGACGTTCGCAAAGCGCGCCGGCCCGAGCCAGCGGGAGAATCGCATCCAGCGCAGGGCGCGCAGCGCGAAGCAGACGTAAATGGCCGCGATACTCAGAAGCAGCAGAGAGAGGCGGGCGTGGTGCAACGATTCCGCCACCGTCGCCCAATGAAAACCCTCCAGAGCAATCGCGCCCCGGAATCGATAGAAGAAATAGGCCAGAGCCAACAGCCCGGCCAGAAGCAGCAAGTATTTTCGTAAATTGCGGAGCATCCGGTTGGCACCGTAGCAGCAAGTTTTGAAAAGTGCAAGGCCACTTCGACATCCGCGAGCGTTCCACGCATCGCGCGCGCCGATCCGGCGCCCGGCAAGTTCCCTTTCGCGGCTCCCGGCGGTAGACTCTCCCTGCGTTCCGTGGCAACGTCGCGGAGGGCCGGCAGCCGAGGGACCGCAAGGGAGGACTCCCCGATGAAAACGTACGACATTTATACCGCGGTGGCCATACAGTCGGAAATCAAAGCCGTCGAAAAGCGCGAGGATATTCGCCGCAATCTGAAACGTTCGCTGGAATTAATCGATGCCGCTCCGCAAGTCCAGCCCACGGCCAAAGAGCATTTTCAGGGCAACTGGGCGCCCATCAAGCTGATTTCCTTTCCCGAATTCTTCATCACCGGCCACGAAGGACACTGGCCCTTCGATCATTACATCAAGGAGGTGCTGATCGAAATCCCCGGCGAGGAGACCCGCCTGGTGGCGGAGAAAGCCAAGGAGCACGGCGTCTATATCGCGGCGTGCGCGCTGGAGAGGGATCCCGCGTGGATCAAGGATGATTATTTTTTCAACACGCATTTCATCATTTCCCCCAAGGGCGAGATCATTCACAAGTACCGGAAGTTCACCGTGGCCACGCATTACGAGCTTTCCGTGAGCCCTCACGACATCTACGACAAGTACGTGGCGATGTACGGAGATTCCCTGTCGAGCTTTTTCCCGGTGACGGAAACCGAAATCGGGAAGATCGGAACCATCACCTGCATGGACGGTCACACGCCGGAGACCGCGCGGGCCTTGGGCGTCCAGGGAGCGGAGGTGATCCTGCACCCGGGCCTGATCGAGCCGTGCATGTCTCCGCCGATGGAAACCTGGCAGATGATGAACCGCATGAGGGCGTGGGAAAACATCTGCTACGTGGTGTCGGCTTCGTGGGGCGCGTTACTCGGTGCGCGCCGGCCCAAGTACTTCACTCCCGGCAAGGCCATGATCGCCAACTACAACGGCGTCGTGACCGCCTACGCGGACTATCCCGGCGAAGCCATCATCAGTTCGGTCATCAACCTGGAGGAACTGCGGCGCCGGAGAATGGACCCGAGCCGGAACTTCCCGACGCTATTGCGCAACGAGGTCTACCGGAAGATCTACGAGCCGGTGATTTATCCCGCCAACCAGTTTGCGAAGGCTTCCCCCAAGACGCGGGCCGCCCGGGACCCGCGCCTCACCATCAAAGACTTCGTCGCCAAGGGAATTTACATCGCGCCGGAGAAAATGCCGACCGACGATCTCTAGAGGGCAACGCGCTCCGCACCGGGCCGCAGCGTTCCGGGTGCCGCCGTGTGCATGGCGATGTGGTAGTATCTCCGCAGTAATCAGCGATTGCGCGCGCTGGCAAGCGTGGTGGGCGGGCACACAGACGGGAGAATCCTCCATGGCAAGAATCGTTCTGGGGATGGGCGTATCGCACGGCCCCATGCTCACCACCACGCCGGAACAGTGGCCGCTGCGCGTGCCGGCCGACCGCGCCGGCAAACATCCGTTCCGCGGCCAGACGTGGACCTTTGCCGATCTCGCCGAGCATCGCCGCGCCGACCGCTTTGACCTGCAGAGCACGCCGGACGTCATGCGCGCGCGCCATGCCGCCTGCCAGCGGGCGCTCGACCGCCTCGCCGACATTTTCGCCGAGGTCAAGCCCGACGTCGCCGTCATCTTTGGCAACGACCAGATGGAAATCTTCAACGAAACGCTGAACCCGGCGTTCGCCGTGATGTGGGGCGACCTGATCGCCAACGATGAGATGGCGCCGGCCCGCTACGCCAAACTGCCCGATGGCATCAAGGAAGCCATCCCGGGCTATATCCCGCCCGGAGGCGCGACCTACCCGGGCGAGCCCGTGTTGGGCCGCCACGTCATCGGCAGTCTGATGGCCGATGGATTTGACGTGACCTCGATGAAGGGTTTTCCCACGCACGAAACTCCGCATGCTTTCGGGTTCATCTATCGGCGCGTGATGCGCGACCGCCCGGTGCCCAGCCTTCCGCTCCTGCAAAACACCTTCTTCCCGCCCAACCAGCCGACGGCGCGCCGCTGTTACGACTTCGGCCGCGCGGTAGCCAAGGCCATCGGCACCTGGGCGCCCAATGGCCGCGTGGCGGTGTTCGCGTCCGGCGGGCTTTCGCACTTCGTCATTGATGAGCAGATGGATCGCGCGTTTCTCGATGCCCTGCGCACGCGCAACGCCGCCCACATCACCGGCATGCGTGAGGAACTGCTGCAGTCGGGCAACTCGGAAATCAAGAACTGGATCGCGCTCAGCGGCGCACTGGCCGACACGCCCTGCGAATTCAGCCTTGTGGACTATGTGCCATGCTACCGCTCCGAGGCGGGCACCGGCACGGCCAACGGCTTCGTCTGCTGGCGCTAGCCGGCCGGTCTCCCTGGATGCGCTTGCACGTCGTCCGAAGGAGTGCGAGATAGCTGGTGTCCCCCGCTTGCCGTGACATCTTTGTAGCCCAGAGGGTATGTTTCAAGACACATCCGTGCGCGATGCATCGGTTTACCGTGCTACTTTAGGCAATTATGGCCGCTGAAAACACCACGGACACGAACATTCGCGTCGACGCGTGGCTTCCGCCCGAGATGGCGGAACGCGCCGAAAGCGTCGGCGTCAAGAAGGCGCGACTCGATTCCTGGACGATGCTGGCGCTGGGGATTCTCGCGGGAGCGTTCATTGCGCTGGGAGCGCTTTTTTCCACGACGGTCACGGCGTCGCCCCTTCCCTACGGTGTGAATCGCCTGCTGGGAGGACTGGCATTCTGTTTGGGCCTGATTCTCGTCGTGGTGGCTGGCGCCGAGCTTTTCACCGGGAACAACCTCATTGTGATGGCGTGGGCCGATAAGAAGGTGACCACGGCGCAACTCTTGCGATCGTGGGTGATCGTCTACGTCGGCAATTTGATTGGGGCGGTGGCGACCGCCGGGTTCGTGTTCCTGGCCAAGCAGTATTCCTTTGGCGGGGGAGCGGCGGGCAAGAACGCGCTCGCCATCGCGCAGAGCAAGTGCAATCTTGGCTTTGTCCAGGCGGTGGCGCTGGGGATTCTCTGCAACGTGCTGGTCTGCCTGGCGGTGTGGCTGTGCTTCAGCGCGCGGACCACGACGGACAAGGTCGTCTCGATCATTTTCCCCATCACCGCCTTCGTCGCCGCCGGATTTGAACACAGCGTGGCCAACATGTATTTCATTCCCGCCGGGCTTCTGATCAAGGCGTTTGCGCCGCCCGAATTCTGGGCGCTGATCCACGACTCGGCCTCCTCTTACAGCGCTGTGACGTGGATGGGCATGCTGCGCAATCTCGTTCCCGTCACGCTGGGAAATACCATCGGCGGTTCCCTGATGGTGGGTTTGGTCTACTGGTTCATTTACCTGCGGAAACCCAACCGGCCGGACTCTTCTGACGGGAAGTGATGTTCCCTCTTTGTGTCCAGCGGCGCATGCTAGCGCAGCGGCGCTCCCGGTTCCTCCTCACAAGAGCTTTGTTTTTTGCCGCAAATCCACGGTAAACCTGGGCGGAACGAGCCCAACGGCGAGTTGAGCGCGGCTCTCTCTAACATGCATGTCTTATTGCTGAAGAATGGCGCGCCCGGAGGGAGTCGAACCCCCAACCCTCTGCTTCGAAGGCAGATGCTCTATCCGGTTGAGCTACGGGCGCGCGGTGCGGCAGGCAGTTCGCACGGGCCGGTCGGATTCCGGCCGGCGCGGGCGGATTACCAGCCCGGCTTCAAAGTATACGGGACGGCGTTTACCAGCGCTTCGAGATTCTTGTGCGGGCTGAAGCCTCCTACATACGCGATCATCCGGTGGGAGGTATCAACTCCGGCGCGACGCAGATCGGGCCCCGGGGCCGGATTTTCCAGCTTCCGGAACACCGGATCGGCAGCCTCTCCTACCACGAAAACGCGGCTCCGATCCATGCCGAACCGATCGACAATCCGGTCGCGTGAGTAGTCGGAAATGGTGATCAGAGCATCTGCATAGTCCCGGACATTCTTGTATTCTGCACAATAACCAAAGGTATTGATAACTGGTTTTTCAAAACCTGCATATTCATTGGTAACCACGGGCAGATAACTGCCAATACACTCAGTGAGTGAAATCGGACACTCATCAAAGCAGAAAGGCATGAAAGCGCATTCTGC
>JAIQGD010000094.1 GCA_020072765.1 Terriglobia bacterium | reverse complement strand
TTCCAGGGAGCGCTCGACGCGCCCAGCGCCGTCGCGATCCCCCCCAGCGGACCCGCGCCCGGCCACTCGTCGGCGATCACGCGCAATCCCAGCGCGCGGCATTCCCCTGCGCCGCCCACCACCGTCGGCGGTCCCGCCACCGCTTCCACCAGCCGCGCCGTGCGCGCCAGCAGCGGCACCCCGCCCAATTCGAGCAGCGCTTTGTCGCGTCCCATGCGCGAGCTTTCGCCTCCCGCCAAGATGAATCCCGCTACCTGCCGCACTTGCGCCATAATCTGGCCGCGCCCCTTCCCGCGAAACTGCGAAAGCTCTGCCATCATAACCCGGCCCCGGCAGTTTCCGCGCTCCCGCAGCGCGAATCTCGAATCCGCTGGACGAATGGAGCGCGGCTGCTACGCCAGCCAGCACTCAGCATCTTGAAGTGCTAGTGTCGCGCAAGCCATTTATTTACATTAACTTACAATAAAAGTCGCGCTGCAGAGAGGAGGCCTACACACAACCTTGGTCCTTGACAGGATCGACAGATCTGATATATTAGCACTCGCTTCAGCGGAGTGCTAAGCACACTCCCTGCCGAGCGACACTCAGCAAACCATCGGAGGATTCGCAAATGTCTGTGAACATAACGCCGCTACACGACCGCGTCTTGGTGCGGCGGCTTGAAGAAAAGGAATCCGTGAAGGGCGGCATCATCATCCCCGACACGGCCAAAGAGAAACCGCAAGAGGGCGAAGTAATCGCCGTAGGCGCCGGCAAGCTCACCGACCAGGGCGTCCGCATCCAGATGGATGTGAAGGTCGGCGACCGCATCCTGTTCGGCAAGTATTCCGGGTCGGACATCAAGATCGAGGATGAGGAGTACATGATCCTCAAGGAAGACGAAATCCTCGCCAAGATCAGCGGCGCTACCAAGGCGGCCGGCGGCAAAAAGTAACACCGGACGCCACGCGGCGCACCGGGCAACATTCCAAGGAATCCGAAAGGGAGATAGAGATTATGGCAAAGCAAATCGTGACGGGCGAGAATTCGCGCCAGGCGATTCTGCGCGGCGTCAATGCACTGGCGGACGCCGTGAAGATCACCCTGGGCCCGAAGGGCCGCAATGCGGTCATCGAAAAGAAGTTCGGCGCGCCGATCATCACCAAGGACGGCGTGACGGTAGCGAAGGAAATCGAGCTGCAGGACCCGCTCGAGAACATGGGCGCGCAGATGGTGCGTGAAGTCGCCTCGAAGACCTCCGACGTAGCGGGCGACGGCACCACCACGGCGACCGTGCTGGCGCAGGCCATCTTCCGCGAAGGCGTGAAGACGGTCGCGGCCGGCGCAAGCCCGACGGCCCTGAAGCGCGGCATCGAGAAGGCCGTCGCACTGGCGGTCGAGGAAATCAAGAAGTTCCACAAGGACGTCAAGGGCGACATGATCGCGCAGGTCGGCACCATCAGCGCCAACAACGACCGGCAGATCGGCTCGATCATCGCCGAGGCCATGAAGAAGGTGGGCAAGGATGGCGTCATCACCGTCGAGGAATCCAAGACGATGGAAACGACGCTGGAAGTGGTCGAAGGAATGCAGTTCGACCGCGGCTACCTCTCCCCCTACTTCGTCACCGACCCCGAGCGGATGGAATGCTCGCTCGAGGATGTGCGCATACTCATCCACGAAAAGAAGATCAGCTCGATGAAGGACCTGCTTCCCCTGCTCGAGCAGACTGCCAAGATGGGCAAGCCGCTGCTGATCATCGCGGAAGATGTTGAAGGCGAAGCGCTCGCAACGCTGGTCGTCAACAAGCTCCGCGGGACGCTGCAGTGCGCCGCCGTCAAGGCTCCCGGCTTCGGCGACCGCCGCAAGGCCATGCTCGAGGACATCGCCACCCTCACGGGCGGCAAGGCCATCACGGAAGATCTCGGCATCAAGCTCGAGAACGTGAAGCTCGAGGACCTCGGCCGCGCCAAGAAGATCACCATCGACAAGGACAACACCACGATCGTCGAAGGCGCGGGCAAGGCCAGCGAGATCGAGGGACGCGTCCGGCAGATCCGCGCGCAAGTCGAGGAAACTTCCTCCGACTACGACAAGGAAAAGCTGCAGGAGCGCCTCGCCAAGCTGGTGGGCGGCGTGGCGGTGATCAAGGTGGGCGCGGCAACCGAAACCGAGCTGAAGGAAAAGAAGGCTCGCGTCGAGGACGCCATGCACGCCACCCGCGCGGCAGTCGAGGAAGGCATCGTTCCCGGCGGCGGCGTGGCACTGGTCCGTTGCATCGGGGCGCTGGACAAGCTGAAGCTCGAAGGCGATGAGGCCACGGGCGTCAACATCGTCAAGCGCGCTCTCGAGGAACCCATGCGGCAGATCGCTCTCAACGCCGGGCAAGAAGGCGCGGTGATCGTCGGCCGTGTGCGCGAATCGAAGGACGACAACTTCGGGTTCAACGCGGACACCGAGGAGTTCGGCGACATGGTCAAGGCGGGCGTCATCGACCCGGCCAAGGTCACGCGTCTGGCTCTGCAGAACGCCGCTTCCATCGCCGGCCTGATGCTCACCACCGAAGCCCTGGTGGCCGACATCAAGGAAGACGAAAAGAAGGGCGCGGCGGGCGGCGGTGGCGGTATGCCCGGCGGCGGCGGCATGGGCGGCATGTACTAAACGTCAGCCTCTGTAGCGGCCGCCTTCTCAGTCTGCCGCGTCCCGACTGCTGTCCGGGATGCAAAAAGCGCACTGATGGCCGCGGCGCTACATTTAAACCTTCGAGACAGCGCACGGGGCGCGCTGGTGTTATTTGGTGACGTCGATATCGAGGAGGCCGCGGTCGGGCAGGGTGAGGAGCCACCAGCAGAGGACGGCCAGGACCGGGAGGCAGCCGGCGATGCAGAAGGTTTCGGCGTAGTGGTGCGCGTCGAACATTTTCCCGAACTGCGGCAGCACGACGGCGACGATGGCGGACCACGATCCGGCGCCGATGCCGGCAACCAGGCCGGTCTGCTCGCGGGGATAGGCCAGGGCGCTGGTGCGCAGCGAGACCACGACGAAGCCCGAGGCCGCGAACATGGCCCAGAACATCAGCGCCAGGACGATAGCCGGGTGGCGGAACAGGGTCACCATGACCTGCGGCAAGCCGATCAAGCCGAGCAGGACGAACAGCCAGACCGGGCGCGGATTGCGCGCGGCGTAGCGGTCGGCAAACCATCCCCAGAAAAAGTATCCGATCTCCCAGCCCAGCGGGGGTATCCACAGGACGCGTCCCAGCTGGGACTGCGTGAAGCCGAGCACGCGCGCCAGATAGAGCGGCGCGAGGTAAAGAATCAGCCCGAGCGGCAGGGCGGCCAGACCGTAGGACGCCACCAGACTCCAGAAGCGCCGCTCGAACAGATTGGGCGGGGTGATGCGGGCGGTCCGGCGGGTGGCGGCGACAGCGGAGAAATCCACGGTCCAGCGCCAGGCGATCACCCAAAGAAGCCCGGCGATGCCGGTGACCAGGAACGCGGCGCGCCAGCCGTAGCGCACGGCGATGGGGGTGACGATCAGCGGCGTGATGATGGCGCCGAGCGAGCCGCCGCTATAGGCCACGGCGATGCCGCGGGAATGGCTGCGCACTGGTAGCCAGTCCATGGCGGTGCGCAGGCCGCCGGGGAACGTCGCGCCCTCGCCGAAGCCGAGGACCGCGCGCGCCACGGCAAAGCCCAGGAAGCCCGAGAGCACGGCGTGCGCGCCGCAGGCGATGGTCCAGACGGTGACGGCCACGGTCATGCCGAGGCGCAGGCCGATGCGGTCGAGGATGGCGCCCCAGATAGGGTTGGCCAGCATGTAGGCCAGGCTGAAAGCGCTGATGATCTGGCTGTAGCGGTGCGTGTCGAGCTGCAGCTGCCCGAGGATCATGGGCGAGAGCACGGCGAGGACCTGGCGGTCCATGTAGCTGAGCAGCGAGCAGGCCATCATCATCCCCACGGGCCACCAGGCGCGCGCGGCGGAGATCGGGCGCGGGTGCGGGTTGGCCATTGCAGCGAAGCAGCAGCCCGGACGGACACAGCCGGGGAGAGCACAGCCAGGAGTGGCTGTGCCACGTACGACAAGGCGCCCGCCTTCCCGATACAACCCATCGGGACGCAAACGGCGCGGAAGCAGGCCGCTACAAAATCTACAGCGGAAAGCGGGCGCAGCAAGCAGCGCCCCTACGGACGGAGCCGGCAAGAGGCACAGCCAGGAGTGGCTGTGCCACGTAAGGCGGCGCTACAAAGGCTACACAGAAAACTGCCGATAAGAGCGTTTAGTGGCGGAGGAAGAAGTAGGCGGACATGGCGAAGCCGACGGCGATGACCAGCCAGCGGACGTGCTGGGGATTCATTTTTTGGGCGAAGTAGGCGCCGGCGTAGCCTCCCAGCGACGCGCCCACGAGCATCAGCAGGGCCTGCGGCCAGACGATCACGCGGGCCCAGAGGAAAGTCAGGATGGCGACGCCGTTGACCATGCTGACCACCAGCGTCTTCACGCCGTTCATGGCGTGGATGTTCTCCATGCCGAGCAGGGCCAGCAACGCCAGGACCAGAATGCCCACGCCCGCGCCGAAATAGCCGACGTAAATGGCGAGCAGCAGTTCCAGGAAAAGCCCGGCGGCCATCAGCGCGCGGGAGCGTTTGTGCTGCACGGGGCCGGCGGCGGCCAGGTCCTCGGCGGCGTGCTGGGTGGCGCGGGCGCGGATCCAGGCGTTGATGCGGGAGGTCATGGGGCCGCTCAGGATGAAGACCAGGGTCGCGCCGAGCAGGAGCCAGGGAACCACGCGCATGAAGGTGGCCTGGGGGGTGTGCAGCAGGATGGTCGCGCCGAGCACGCCGCCGAGCACGCCGGTGATGAGCAGCGGGGGCAGGAGGCGGCGGACGTCGGGGGTGAATTCCTTGCGATAGGCGAAGGTGCTGGCCATCGTGCCGGGCCAAAGGGCCGTGGTGTTGGTGGCGTTGGCGGCGATGGGCGCAATGCCGCAGAACAGCAGCGCGGGAAAGGAAATGAAGCTGCCGCCTCCGGCCACCGAGTTGAGCGTGCCGGCGACCAGCGCGGCGAAGAACAGGAAGACTGGATGAGCAAAGGGCACGCTCCAGAATACACTGGCGGCGAGCCGGCCGCGAGAGGCGGTTGCGGCGGGAGCCGCGCAGGGCAGGGCCGGCGAGCAAACCCAAAGCGCCCGCCTAAAGGCGGCCGCTACAAAGGCTGGGCTGGGGCGGAAGGCTCCTTGCCGGGCGTGGCGGGTTTGGTATAGTCTGTTCATCTTCCTGTAACATTCGAATCCACGGAGGCACCAGGTTCATGGCCGGACTGCTCGGAAAGCTTCTGCCGCGCGAGAAGTCGTTCTTTGTGATGTTCAACCAGCAGGCCGAGAACGTGCGGGCCGGGGCGCAGGCCATGGTGGAGATGCTGGAGCATTTCGAGCATCCCGAGGTGGGGGCGGAGAAGGTGGAGTCGTACGAACACATCGGCGACACGATCACGCACGGGATCATGACGCGGCTGAACCAGACGTTCATCACGCCGTTTGACCGCGAGGACATTCACGAGCTGGCCAGCAAGATCGACGACGTGATCGACCTGGTGGACGCGGCGGCGTCGCGCATGGTCACCTACCGGGTGACCGCGGTGCGCCCCGGCGTGGTCGACCTGGCCCGGACGATTCGGGACGCCACGGAGCAAATTGTGGCGGCCATTCGCGTGCTGGACAAAAAAGAAGAGCACATCCTGAACTACTGCATCGAAATCAACCGGCTGGAAAATCTGGCGGACCGCCAGTGCCGGGATCTGATCGCCACGCTGTTCGACCAGGAAAGAGACCCGGTGCAGATCATCAAGTGGAAAGAGATCATCGAGACGCTGGAGTTTGCCACGGACAAGTGCGAGGACGTGGCCAACGTCATCGAGAGCGTTACGTTGAAGAATGCCTGATCCCGTGCGAACCCTTCCCCCTGGGCCAAGATTCCGGCAGCGCGTCCTCTCTCGGACGGGAGCGGCGGCGTGACTTCTTTCCATTTGCTGGCGCTGATTATCTTTGTCAGCCTGGCGTTCGATTTCACCAACGGCTGGCACGACGCGGCCAGCTCGATCGCCACCATCGTTTCCACGCGGGTGATGAAGCCGAGCTGGGCGGTGGTCTGGGCGGCGTTCTGGAATTTCGTGGCGCCGCTGACGTTCGGCACGGCGGTGGCGGCGACCATGGGCAAGGGCCTGGTACACCTGGAAATGGTGAACCAGCACGTGCTGCTGGCCGGGCTGCTGGGCGCGATCATCTGGAATTACGCGACGATTCGGCTGGGGCTTCCGTGCAGCTCGTCGCACGCGCTGATGGGAGGCTACGGGGGCGCGGCCATCGCGGCGGCGGGGTTCCACGCGATCATCGTGGCGGGCTGGATCAAGCCGGTGATCTTCATTTTTTGCGCGCCTGTGATCGGTTTGTTGTCCGGGATTTTCGTGACGGCGGCGACCAGCTGGATCGTCCGCGGGCAGTCACCTCGGAAGGTGGACCGGTGGTTTCGCCGCTTGCAGCTGGTTTCCGCGGGCGCGTTCAGCTTCAGCCACGGGACGAATGACGCGCAGAAAAGCATGGGGATCATCACGGCCGCGCTCGTCACCAGCGGGATGATCCGCAGCTACAAGGTGCCGGACTGGGTTATCATTTGCTGCGCGCTGGCCATGGCCGGGGGAACGATGGCCGGGGGCTGGCGCGTGGTGAAAACCATGGGGCAGAAGATCACCAAGCTGAACCCCTTCGGCGGATTCGCGGCGGAGACTTCGGCGGCGCTGACGCTGATCGGGACGGCGGCGGCGGGAATTCCGGCGAGTTCGACGCACGTGATCACCGGGGCGATTTCCGGGGTGGGCGCGTCGCGGCGATTCACGGCCGTGCGCTGGGGCGTCACGCGGCACATTGTGTGGGCGTGGGTGCTGACCATTCCCGGCGCCGGACTGATGGGGGCGCTGTTTCACTTCCTGTTTCTGAACTGGGTGCGTTGAGATGAGCGAAAACAAACAGCCGTTCGCGACCGTCGAAGAAGCCATCGAGGACATCCGCCAGGGGCGGATGATCGTGCTGGTGGACGACGAGGACCGCGAAAACGAAGGCGATCTGACGATGGCGGCGGAAAAAGTCACGCCGGAAGCCATCAACTTCATGGCCAAGTACGGCCGCGGGCTGATCTGCCTGGCGCTGACCGAGCAGCGCTGCGAAACGCTGAGCCTGGCGCCGATTTCGCCGCGGAACACCTCGGCGTTCGGCACGCCGTTCTGCGAGCCGATCGACGCGCGGCGCGGCACGACCACGGGCATCAGCGCGTCGGACCGCGCGACCACGATTTTGGCGGCCACCGATCCGCAAACGCGGCCCGAGGATCTGGCGCGGCCGGGGCACGTGCACACGCTGCGCGCGCGTAACGGCGGAGTGCTGGTGCGCGCGGGCCAGACCGAGGCTTCGGTGGACCTGGCGCGCATCGCGGGGCTCGACCCTTCGGGCGTGATCTGCGAAATCATGAACGACGACGGGACGATGGCGCGCATGCCGCAGCTGAGCGAGTTCTGCCGGCTGCACGGGCTGAAGCTCGTGACCGTGGCGGACCTGATCCGCTACCGAATGCACAACGAGCGCTACGTGCGGCGGATCGCCGAATCGGTGCTGCCGACCCGGCACGGGGATTTCCGGATGATTGCGTACTCCAGCGACGTGGACAACGAAGTGCACGTGGCGCTGGTGCGCGGCGACATTGCCGCGAGCACCCCGGGCCACGCGCCCGCCGAACCCGCGGCCGAGGCCGGCAAGCAGCCGCCGCTGGTGCGCGTCCATTCGCAGTGCTTCACGGGCGACGTGCTGGGCTCGACGGCCTGCGATTGCCAGGCCATCGTGGAGCAGTCGCTGGCGGCCATTGCCAAAGAGGGCCGCGGGGTGTTCGTCTATTTGCATCACACCGGGCGGGGATTTCAAATCGACGCGCGGAGCGAAGAGGGCGAAGCGGCGCCGCGCATCCGCATTCACGCGCGCGGACAACTGGACCGCGACCTGGGGCGCCAGCGGCTGGTGCAGCGGGAAAGCGGCATCGGCGCGCAGATTCTGATCGACCTGGGGCTGCGGCGCATCCGCGTCCTCACCAATCATCCCCGCAAGGTGGTGGCGCTGGAAGCCTACGGCCTGGAAATTGCCAGCCAGGCGCCGCTCGATATCCGGCCCGCGAAGCAGGAGCATCAGGTTCTGTAGCGGGGTGTCCCTCAAATACACTTGAAAAGCAAGAGCACAGCCAGGAGTGGCTGTGCCACGCAAGGCGACGCGCCCGCCTTCCCGACAAGAGGCGTCGGGACGCAGCAGGCTCGAAAGGCGGCCCCTACACAATCTACAGCGCAAGCGCCCGCCTAAAGGCGGCCGCTACAACTACACCGCAAGCCAGCAGCGCCAGAACGGCTAAGAGCACAGCCAGGAGTGGCTGTGCCACGCAAGGCGACGCTATCGAGACCGTGCCCGGTCCGCACACAGCGCGGACCGGCCGCTACAAAACCTACAGCGTAAGGCTCTGACCAGTTCCCTAGCGACCGAAAACCAGCACGACAAACGAATCCGGCACTAGCGTTGGGCGCGGTCGCGGGTTCTCCGCCGTGGGCGCGGGGGGCGGGCCGAAACCGGCGGTCACCAAGTAGACTTCGTGCGATTTCCGATCGAGGGTCATGGTTCGGGCGCCGAGTTGCGTGGGGACGTCTTCGACGACGGAGAATTTGTCGGGCGAATCCTCGTGCACGACGGTGAGCGTGGCGCTCTGGCCGTTGGAGGCGAAGGCGAAGCCCGTGGCCGGATCGAAGTCGTTGGCGTCCACACCGGAGCCGATCGGGGGCGTGGCAATCACCTTGCCGGTGGAGGCGTCCACGACGGCAATCATTTTGTTGTCGCAGCCGGCGAAGAGGCGGCTGTGAGCGATGTCCATGGCCAAGCCGGAAGGCTCCTCGCAGGGAGCCAGCGGCCAGCGCGCGGTGACAGTGAGTTTTCGCGAATCGATGCGCACCAACTCGCTCTTGTCCTCGACGTTGACGAAGACGTTTCCGGCGCCATCGGCCACGGCAAACTCGAGCTTGCCGCCGACCGGGATGGTGCCCGCGACAGTGCCGGTGGCTGCGTCAATCGCCGTGACATCGCCGCTGCGGCCGTTCATGGCGAAAACGCGCTTGGAGGCCGGGTCGTAAACAATGGCATCGGGATTCTTCCCCGCCGTCGCCTGGCCGATGACTGCTAACGTCTTGAGATCGAAGATGGAGACCGTGCCCGTGGCGCCGTTGGAAGTGAAGCCGCGGCCGAGGTCCGGCGCGAGGGCGATGCCGTGCACGCCGGCAGTGTTGGGGATTTCGCCGACGACCTTTTCCGAATCCACATTCACGACGACGACCTTGGTGCCGCGCGAGATGAACAGGCGGCGCGTGGGCGAATCCATGGTGAGGTAATCCCAGAAGCCATCGCCGCCCACCTTGATTTTCTTGAGCAGGTGGTAGCCGGACGGGCCTGCCGCAGCGGGCGCTGCCGGCTTGGCCGATGCGTGGCGCGCACCGGCGGCGCCGGCGGTAAGAACAAGAGCTGCGATCACCATCGCACAAATTGCAAAGATCGAAAGACGCTGCGTCTGCATGTAAGCCTCCTAAGAACCTGCTGAAATCACATCATAAGGGAAGTTCAGGGGCTGAAGGGCCTCTGTCGCAAGGGACTTCAGTGGCTAAAGCCGTTCTCATCTCGTCAGCCTTATGTCGCGGTCCCGACTGCTGTCCGGGACGCAAACGGCGCGCTGAAGCCGCGACCCACAAAGCCCCTAGCGTGTTTTCGCATCCTGCTAATGAGCCTTCTTTTCCGGCGGGCCGACGGTCACGTAGGGCCGGAGCTTCTCGAGTTTGTTGACGGAGATGCCTCGGACGGCGAGCAGATCCTCGACGCGCCGGAAGCGCCCGCTTTTCGTACGGAATTGCACAATGGCCTTGGCCGTGGCCGGGCCGATGCCCGGCAATTGTTCGAGTTCCTTGACGGTGGCTGCGTTCAAGTCAATCGGATGGGCGGGCGGCGTTTTTTTGGCCAACGCCGCGCCCGCGAGCGCCAGGCACAAGAGGACGCCGCAGATTCGAGTGCTTCGCCGCATCGCGAGGAAGAGCATATTCGTTCTTCGAGTTGTCCCCAAGAGAAATTATTCTTGCCGCAAGGTGGGACAACCGGAAGGGCGCAGCAAGCAGCGCCCCTACGGCAGAATCGGGGCGGCGCACAATTGCCCAGTGGTTGGCGGGGCACAGCACTGCAAAAGCCCCACCCTTCGCACACGGCGCGAAGGATGGGGCACCCGGCGCGGCGTCTTGTCCAGGCGATGCAACGCGCGGGCGATGCGACGATCTGCCGCGTCCCGACTGCTGTCCGGGATGCAAAAGCGCACTGAAGGCCGCGGCGCTACATCGAAGCCTTTGGAGCCCCCCGACGTTTCGATTCGCAAAGGCCCCACCCTTCGCACACGGCGCGAAGGATGGGGCACCCGAAACCCCTTAAGCCTGCGCATGCTAGGACGCAGACGCGAGCACGGCTCCATATGCGTCGTAGGAGGTGACGGGGCCGAAGAGGGCGGCCTGGGCGGCGATCTGGTCCTGATCGCCGACGAGGATGATCTGGATGTTGGCGGAATCGAAATGGCGGCGCGCGGCGGCGAGGACATCGTCGGCGGTGAGCGCGCGGATGCGCTCGCGGTAGGTGTCGAGATAGTTTTCCGGCAACTGATCGAGATAGACGGTGGAAAGCTGGTTGAGCAGGCCATCCTGCGTGGCGACGCCGAGAGAGAAAACGCCGGCCAGATAATTGCGGGCGCTATCGAGTTCCTCGGAGGTCACGGGAAGGGAGCGCATGCGGTCCATTTCGTAGAACATTTCCGTGAGGGTTGCGGCGGCCACTTCATTGCGCACGGCGGCGTGGACGGTGAAATAGCCGAGCTGGCGCAGGGGGTTGACGCCGCTGCGCGGGCTGTAGGTGTAACCCTTCTGCTCGCGGATGTTGGCGACCAGGCGGGAATGAAACGCGCCGCCATAGATGGAGTTGGCGAGGACGAGGCGATACCAGTCGGGGTCGCGGCGCGTGATGCCGAGATTGCCGAGCACCAACTGGGTCTGCACCGTGCCCGGCACGTGCACCAGATGCACGCGGCGGCCGGAGTGGCGCGGGGGCGCGGGCGATTGGGGAGTCTCGGGTTGCGGCGCTTTCCAATCGCCGAAGACGCGCTCGATTTCGGCGAGCATGGCGTCGGCGGAAAAATCGCCGACGGCAATCAGAAGCGCGTCGGCGGGAACGTAGTGGTGGCGGTAGAACTGTTCGAGCTGCTCGACGCGGTAGGAGGCCACCTGCTCTTCGGTGGGGGCGATGATGGCGTAGGGATGCCCGCCGAAGAGAACGCGGCGCAGGCATTCGTTGGCCAGGAAACCCGGGGTGGTCCGCTCGACGCGCAGCTCTTCGATGCGCTGGCGGCGCTCGCGCTCGAATTCGTCCTGGGGAAACGAAGCGTGGCGCGCCAGATCGGCGATGAGTTCCAGCATGCGGCTGGAAAATTCGGCCAGGCCGGAAATGGAAATGGAGCTGGAATCGGCGCCGGCGTAGGTCCCAAGCCCCGCGCCCATGCGGCGCAACTCTTCCTCGATCTGCCGGCTGGAGCGCGAAGCGGTTCCGGTGCGCACGACGGAGGCGGCCATGTCGGCGAGGCCGGGCAAGCGATGGGCGACGACGGCGTTGCCGCTGCGGAAATAGAGCTGGGCGGAAATTTTCGGAAACCCGCGGGACTCGGCCAGGACGACCTGCATTCCGTTGGCCAGCGTGCGCATGGTGCGCTTGGGCCAGGCGACGGCGCGCTCGGGGGTCAGGGGCGGGGGCGACTTGAGAGGAGCGCTGGGCGATGCCATCGGGCGCCTCCCAGATTCACCGGACGCCGCACCAGCACGGCGCGATTGTGCGGGACCAGGTATTTTCGCGCGACGGCCTGGGCCTGCGCCGCCGAGGGGGCCAGAAAACCGTCGAGGACGGTATTGACGCGGTCCGGATCGCCATCGAACAGGGTGAAGCAGGCCAGGTAGTGCATCAAGCCGAAGCGGGGCATGTAGGAACCCATGCCGCCTTCGAGCATGGAGTAATAGTCAGAGCGGAATTTCACTTTCACGGCCTCGATTTCATCCTGGGCGATGCCCTTCTCCTGCACTTCGCGGATAAGTTCGTCATAGGCGGCGATGGTGGCGCCGGCGGCGTATTCGGGCTTGTGGAAGATGCGCGTGACCATTTGCGTGGGGCCGTTGGCGTCGAAGATGTCGGCGCTGCCATCGGCGTCCACGGCGATCTGCTTTTCGAGCACCAGGCGGCGATAGACGCGCCCGGCGCGGCCGCCATGCAGGATGCGTTCGAGAATCGCCACGGTGTACCAATCGGGCGTGCCGCGCGGCGGCAGCGTGTAGCCGATGGCAATGGCCGGGAGCGGGCCGAGTTTTTCCTCGACTTCGCCGCGGCGCTCCTCAGTCTGCGGGGCTTCGCTGACGTCGGCGCGGGGCGGGAGGGCGAAGGCCGGAATATTTTCGAAATGGCGCCGGGCGAGGGCGAAGGCTTCGGCGGGATCGAGATCGCCGAGCATCAGGAGCACGGCGTTGTTGGGGGCGTAGTAGGTGCGGAAGAAATCGCGCACATCGGCGAGCGTGGCGGCGTCGAGATCGGCGAAATCGCCGTAGAAATTGTGGGCGTTGGGCCAGTTGCGGAAGGCGATGGGCGGCAGATCGAGCCAGGGAAATCCGCCGTACGGCTGATTCATGACGTTGACGCGGACTTCCTCCTTGACGACGTCGCGCTGGTTGCGCAGGTTTTCGTCGTCCACTTTGAGCGAGCGCATGCGGTCGGCCTCCAGCCACAGGACGCGCTCGAGCGCGTTGGAGGGCACGGCCTCGAAGTAATTGGTGATGTCGTAGTTGGTGGTGCCGTTGAGCAGGCCGCCGGAGGCGTTGATCAGGCGGATGTGCTCCATCTTTCCGGCGTTTTCCGAGCCCTGAAACATCATGTGCTCGAACAGGTGGGCGAAGCCGCTGCGGCCGCGGGGTTCGAGGCGAAAGCCGATTTGGTAATAGACGCCGACAGTGACGAAGGGCGCGGAGCGGTCGGGCGAGGCGACCACGCGCAAGCCGTTGGCGAGAGTGGTGTGCTCGACCGGAATGTGCAGCTTCTTGGGCTCTGCGTTCAAACGGAACCTCCCCTGGGATTTTTGAGCGCGCGCGCGATGCGGGCGAGCGTCACGGCGGGCGTTTTCGAAAGGACGCGGCCGCCCAGCAGCGCCAGCGCGGCGTAGGCCCTCTGAAATTCGGGCGGATAGCGGCGCAGCGCGCGGACATGCCGCGCGACGGTCGAGAGGTCGCCGCGGGCGACCGGGCCGGTCCACGAGGCGCGCGGCCCGATGCGCTCGAAATTATCGAGCATCTGGCGGATCAAGGGTAGCAGGGTTTGCAGGGCGCGGCGGCGCGAAAAACCGATGCGCAGCAAGGTCTGCACCGCCGCTTCGACCAGCGCGAGGGCGTGGCCGGCGACGAGAACTCCGGCGGCGTGGTAGGCGGGCTTGCTGGAGCCGGCGATGGGCACGGGCACACCGCCGAGGGCGCGCGCGATGGATTGGGCGGCGCGCTGGGCTTTGCGATCGCCTTCGACGGCGAAAATGACGCCCTTCAGCTGCGGCGTGGCGCGGCCGCTGAAAGTCTGCATCGGATGGAGCGAACCCGTCGCCGCGCCGCGGCGCGCCAGCGGAGCGAGCACGCTGCGGTCGAGCGCGCCGCTGGTGTGCAGGACAATTTTGCCGCGCCAACCGTTCCCGCCGATTTCCGCAAGCGCCCCGGCGACAGAAGCGAGCGCGCCGTCGGGCACTGCCAGCAACGTGACATCAGCCGCCAACGTTCCGGAGAAGACAATGGCTTCAGGGGCTAAAGCCCTCAGTGTTGCTGACCTTTTCGGCACGGCTAAAGCCGTGCCCTTCCGAGCGCCATTCGATGGGCGCGGTACGATTGGAAGTACAAGGGCGGTGCCGGCGCCGATCGCTCGTACGGCCTTGCGCGACGTGGCCGCCGACTGCGTGACGACCGCGCCCATCCGCCAGCCCAACTGGTGCAGACGCCGGCCGAGCGTGCGGCCCACGCGCCCTGCGCCGATGATGGAAATCGTGCATGGCATGTCGCGTGATAGCATAGCGTGTTCGAACTCTTCGCGGTGGAGGAAATTGCGCGTTGCACCTCTTCTGGACCGTACTGCTGGGTATCGTCGCCGTGCTGTGGATTGCCGAGGCCATCGATCTGACGCCGGGGGTGATGTCCCTGCCGTCGTTGGAAGACGCGGCTCCGCTGCCGGATGAAAAGTGTCCGCGCGTTTCGATTCTTTTCGCGGCGCGGGATGAAGCGGACAAACTGCCCGGCGCGCTGGAAACCTTTCTGGCGCTCGATTACCCTCGCTACGAAGTGGTGGCCGTGGATGACCGCTCCGAAGACGCCACGGGAGCGATTCTGGCGAGCGCGGCGGGGAAAGACGCGCGGCTGAAACCCGCGCGCGTCGATTCCCTGCCCTCGGGATGGCTGGGAAAGCCGCACGCCTTGCAGCAAGCCTACGAACATTCCAGCGGCGAATGGCTGATCTTCACGGATGCGGACGTCCACTTCGCGCCCGGACTGGTGCGGCAGGCGGTGGCGCTGGCCGAGCAACGGGGATGGGAGCACATGACGCTGCTGGGCGCGCCCAAGATGTATACGATGGGGGAAAAAATCGCCATGACGTTTTTCGGGCTGGCCATGGTGGTGGGGACTCGGCCGTGGAGCGCCATGGACCCGCGTTCGCGGGGCTACATGGGCGTGGGGGCGTTCCAGATGGTGCGGCGGAGCGCGTACGAAACCATGGGGACGCACCGGCGGCTGGCCATGGAAGTGATTGACGACATGAAACTGGGGAAACTGATGAAGGAGGCGGGGGCGCGGTCGGGGGCCGCGAAGGCGGGATTCGCCGTGAGCGTGCACTGGCACGCCGGGATCCGCAACATGGTGCGCGGCACGACGAAGAATTTCTTCGCGGCCTCGGGATTCAAGCTGTGGATGACGGCGGTGCAGGCGTTGGGGCTGCTGCTGATGTGCGTGTTTCCGGCGGTGGCGCTGGCGTTCGCGAACGGGTGGGCTCGGGTGTTCGCGTGCATCGCCGTAGGAGTGCCGTTGATTGTGGCGGGGGCGGT
>JAIQGD010000093.1 GCA_020072765.1 Terriglobia bacterium | reverse complement strand
AAAAGAAGAACTTACGGGCGAGCGGGCGAAACTGGAACCTTACCTCGATGCGGTTCGCCAGGCCGGGGGAGAACCTGTCGCGCTCTCGCTGGAGCTTCCCTCCGAGGGCCTCACTCAACTTGCGGAAACTCTCGACGCCGTCGTGCTGTCGGGCAGTCCTGCGGACGTCAACCCGGCGCTGTTTCGCGCCGCGCGCCACGCGCAATGCGCCGACCCGGACCCGGACCGCGAGCGCACCGACTTCACGCTTCTCGAGCACGCCCTGGCGCATCACAAACCTGTTCTGGCGATCTGCTACGGCACCCAGAGCCTGAACGTCTTCCGCTCCGGCACGCTCGTCCAGGACATTCCCAGTGAAGTCCCCGCGCCGCTGCAGCACGAATGGGAAAAGGAGAAGGGCGCGCCCGAACCGTTTCATCCCGTGCAGCTCGAACCCGGATCGCGGTTGGCGCAACTGGCGGGCGCGGCCGAAGTGGTGGTCAACAGTTCGCATCATCAGTCCGTCCTAGAGCCGGGGTGCAACCTGCGCGTGGCCGCCCGCGCAGGCGACGGCGTCGTCGAGGCCGTGGAATGGACCGGCGGCGCCCACTGGATCATCGGCGTGCAGTGGCATCCGGAACGCATGGTGAAAACCGATTCCCTGGCGCAAGCGCTCTTTCGTAGTCTGGTCGCAGCCGCCACAGCACCGAAGACGCCCGCGCGCGCGTAGCCTTCCGGCCGAAGGCGTACGCGTAGGCTACGCCGGTTCGTGACTGTGAACTGTTGACTGTCAACTGTCGACTTTCTTTCTGGAGGCCCCATGATATCGCTGGCAGGCAAGGCCGCACTGGTGACGGGAGGCTCGCGCGGGATTGGCGCGGCCACGGTCAAGCTTCTCGCCCAAGCGGGCGCGGACGTCGTTTTCGGCTACCATCGCCATCGCGAGGCGGCCGCCCAAGTCGAACAAGAGGCGCGCAAGCACGGCACGCGCATCGAATCGTTCAAGGCCGACCTGGGACGCATGGCCGAGGCCAAAAAACTCGTCGACTTCGCTCACCAGCGCCTCGGCCGCCTGGACATTCTGGTGGCCAATGCCGGCATCTGGGACAGCCAGGACGCTCCCATCGAGCATCTCACCGAGCGCCAGTGGGACGACATGATCCGCATCAACCTCAAGAGCGTCTACGCCGTGATTCATTGCGCCGCGCCCTACATGATCGCGCAGCGCAGCGGCCGCATCGTGGCCGTCAGCTCGACCTCGGGCCAGCGCGGCGAGGCGTTTCACACGCACTACGCGGCCTCCAAGGGCGGCATCATCAGTTTCGTGAAAGGCCTTGCAACGGAATTGGCGCCTCATCGCATCCTGGTGAACTGCGTGGCGCCCGGCTGGGTGGCGACCGATATGTCCGCGCCCACGCTGAGCACGAAAGCCGGGATGAAGCGCGTCACCGCGACGATTCCGCTCGGGCGCGTGGGCACGCCGGAAGAAATCGCCGGGCCCATCGTCTTCGCCGTATCGGATCTGGCAACGTTTATGACCGGAGAAGTGATCAACGTCAACGGAGGTGCGGTCCTGTGCGGATGAACTGGCGCGCGTTTCTGGCAATCATGGTTCTAGCAGGTGTCGGGCTGGCCACAACGCCCGCCGCGGTCGCGCAGGATTCCCAATTTCTGATGCCGGAGCAGAGCGCGGCCAAAGCGAAGGAGTTATTGCAGCAGGCCATCGACGCGCTCGGCGGCCCTGCCTACCTCAATGTCCACGATGTCACCTGCACCGGCCGCCTCGGCTCGTTCGATCATTCCGGCGAACTCACCGGCTTCGGCAAATTCATCGACTTCGCCGAGCCGCCCATGAGGGAACGCCAGGAGAATCTTCCCAAGCGCAATATCGTCGAAATCTATGACGGCGATAAGGGATGGACTCTCGACCGCGGCGGCGTCTCCAATGCCCCCAAGGCCGACCTGGCGGAGTTCCAGGAAACCGTCCAGCGCGATATTGACAACATCCTGCGCCACCGCATCCACGAGCCCGACATGGTCCTCCGCTACGCCGGCCGGGATACCGTTGATCTCAGACCCGTGGAGTGGGTCGAACTGGTGGATGGCGGCAATCGCACCATCCGCATCGCCTTCTCCGCCACCTCCCACCTGCCCGTGCGCAAAACGGTCGAGGCGCGCGATCCTAAGTTGCGCATGACCATGGAAGAAGTCGAATACTACTCGAACTATCATCCCGTCGGCGGCATCCAGACCGCCTTCCAGAACACCCGCAAAAAAAACGGCATGAAGGTCTTCCAGGTCTTCTTCGATAAGTGCGACTACAACACCGGCCTTTCCGACTCGCTCTTCACCCGCCAGTCCCTCGACGAGCGCTGGTCTAAAGTCGGCAAGAAGGAACGGGAAAAGGAAAAGAACAAAAAAGAGAAGGCCGACAAGGATCGCAAAGACCGCGACGACACCGACGACCGCAACTGACCGCCGCGCCACCCTCTCCGAATCCGCGCCCGACGCTTCGCGGATTTCTCCGCGGCTCCGGTGGCTGTTCCCCGGCCGTGCGGGTATAATGGCCAGATGGCAAAGCCACGGATTGCGCCGCCGATGCACGGCACCACGGTTCTCTGCGTGCGCAAGGACAACAAGGTCGTGCTCGCGGCCGATGGCCAGGTGACGCTGGGCGAAAGCGTGATCAAGCACAGCGCGAAGAAGACGCGGCGCCTCTTCAACGACAAAATCGTAGCGGGATTTGCCGGCAGCACGGCCGACGCCCTGTCGCTGTTCGCCCGCTTTGAAAACAAGCTCCAGGAATATCACGGCAATCTGCCCCGCGCCGCCGTCGAACTCGCCAAGGACTGGCGCACCGACCGCTCGCTGCGCCATCTCGATGCCCTCCTGATCGTCGCCGACGCCAAGAACACCTTCCTGATTTCCGGCAATGGCGACGTGATCGAGCCCGACGACGGCATCTCCGCCATCGGCTCGGGCGGCTCCTACGCGGTCTCCGCCGCCCGCGCGCTGGCCAAACACACCAAGCTCAGCGCCAAGGACATCGTCCAGGAAGCCATGCGCATCGCCAGCGAAATCTGCATCTTCACCAACGCGAATTTCAGCATCGAAGAACTGTGACCAACAAGCCGGAGAAAGACATGGTGATCTATCTATCCGGGGACCAGCAGCCCCCCGAGTCCGAGCCGCTTCCCTCGTTTGACGAGCTGACGCCCCGTGAAATCGTCATCGAGCTCGACAAGTACATCGTCGGCCAGAACGCGGCCAAGAAAGCCGTGGCCGTCGCTCTCCGCAACCGCGTCCGCCGCCAGAAGCTCCCGCCCGAAGTGGCCGAGGAGATCCTGCCGAAAAATATCCTGATGATCGGGCCGACCGGCGTGGGCAAGACGGAAATCGCGCGCCGCCTGGCGCCCCGGCGCGAATGCCGGCGCCGCTTCGGAAACGCAGCGCCGCGAGCAGACCCAGCGCACGCGCGAAAAGCTGCGCGCGCAGCTCCGCGAAGGCAAGCTCGACCAGCGCATGGTCGAAGTCGAAGTCCGCGAGCGCAACATGCCCTCGTTTGAGATCATCACCAACCAGGGCGTCGAGGAGATGGACGTCAACGTCAAGGACATGCTCTCGGGGATGTTCGGCCAGCAGAAAAAGAAGCGCAAGATGACCGTGTCGGAGGCCTTCGACTACCTCATCCAGGAAGAAGAAGGCCGCCTGATCGACATGGACCAAGTCACGCGCCTGGCCGTGGATCGCGTCGAGCAGATGGGCATTCTCTTCATCGACGAAGTGGACAAAATCGCCGGGCGCGAGGCCGGCCACGGCCCCGACGTGTCCCGCGAAGGCGTGCAGCGCGACATCCTGCCCATCGTCGAAGGCACCACCGTCAACACGCGTTACGGCATGGTCCGCACCGACCACATCCTGTTCATCGCCGCGGGCGCCTTTCACACCACCAAGCCCTCCGACCTGATTCCCGAGCTGCAGGGCCGCTTCCCCATTCGCGTCGAGCTCAGCTCGCTGTCCGAGGCTGATTTCATCCGCATCCTCACCGAGCCGAAAAACGCCCTCATCAAGCAGTACATCGCGCTGCTGGACACCGAAGGCCTGAAGCTTTCCTTCAGCGAAGACGCCATCGCCGCCGTCGCCCGCTTCGCGGCCACCGTCAACGAACACACGGAAAACATCGGCGCGCGCCGCCTGCACACCATCCTGGAAAAAGTCCTCGAGGAGATTTCCTTCGAGGCCCCGGAGATGAAGAAGAAGACCATCAAGGTGGATGCCGCCTACGTCCAGAAGCAGCTCGTGAACATCGTCAAGGATCAGGACCTCAGCCGCTACATCCTGTAGACTCGCGAACATGAACCCTAGAAACGGGGCGCCACCGCCGGGGCCGGCGCCAAACCATCCCGCACCGTTCGCCCTTTTCTATTTTCTCTTTTCCATTTTCCTTCTTCTCGCCGGCTGCGCCTCTCCGGGCGAACCCGTCGCGCGCAAAGCGCAGGTCCCCGCGCCGATCGCCGATCTTTCCGCCGAGCAGCAGGGTAATTCCGTCGTCCTCAGCTTCACGCTGCCCGCGGAAACGTCCGAACATCGCCCCCTCAAGCAGCCTCCCGCGGTGGAGATTTACCGCGCCTTTGCGCCCGCCGCCGGGCTCTCCGGCGCGCCGCCGGATCTGTTCTTCACCATTCCTCCGGATGTGGCCGGCCAATATACCGAGCAGCAGCGCTTTCACTGGACCGAGGCGCTCAGCTCCGAGGATTTCGCGCAGCATCCGGCGGGCGTCGTCACCTACATGGTGCGGACGCGGGCGTCGGCCAAGAAAGCATCGGCGGATTCCAATCTCGCGGAGCTAAGGATTTTCCCCGCACCCCAGCCGATCCCGGACCTGGCCGCGGAAATCACGCCGGCCGGCGTAGCGCTCCACTGGACCCCGCCGCAAAAAACCATCACCGGCTCCGTCCCCTCCATCGCGCGCTATGAGATCTATCGCGCGCGAGCCCGGGCGCAAGCGCAGGCCGCTCCGCCGCTGCTGGCGCCCATTGCCACCGTCGAGTCGGCCGCCTTCCGGGACTCGCAGGTGGAGATTGGCCAGACCTACCTCTATGCCGTCCGCAGCGTGTCTGAGCATCCCGGAAAAATTCTGCCGTCGGGCGACTCCAATATCGTCACGATCACCTTCCAGGACATTTTCCCGCCCGCGGCGCCGCAGGGGCTCGTGGTCGTTGCGGTTCCCGCGCAGGGCGAAACGCCCGCGCATCTCGAACTCTCCTGGGCCATCAGCCCCGAACCCGATCTCGCCGGCTATCACGTCTATCGCAGCGAGCAGGTTGGCGTTCTCGGAACACGCCAGAACACCAACCTGTTGCCGGCGCCCGCGTTCCGCGATATGAATGTGGTGCCCGGCCGCCGTTACTTCTACAGCGCGACGGCGCTCGACCGCTCCGGAAACGAGAGCCCCGCGAGCGCGGTTGCCTCGGGCGGCGTGCCGGCCGAAGGAAACCCCGGGCCATGACACTCGCACCACCTGCATCGCAGGACCGCCGCGAAAAACCGGGGCCGTTCCGGCAGGCCTTCCGCACCGGTCTCCGCACCGCCCTGCTGCTGACCGTCATCATGATCGCGGCGCTCGTGACCGCCAACCGCATTCCCGCTCTGGAAGCCTACGCCCTCGAGCGCAATGCCGTCTTTTTCACTTTGTTCGTGCTCGCGACGCTGATTCCCATCGTCCGCTTCCTGAAAAGCCCGCGTCAGATGATCGTCTCGGCTATGGTAGGATGGGTGCTGTTCGCAGGCGCCTACGATCTCGCGGGCCATTTTTTCCGCAATCTGTTTGACGTCCTGCGCACGCCATTCGAAGTCCTAGTCGAAGGAGCTGTGGTATACGGAGTCTGCGCCGTGGGTTCGTGGGTTGTGGAGATGATCCACCACGCGCGGCGCCACCCGATGGTGCTGCGTCGCAAACCCCCGCACCACGGAATTTCCGATGCCCACCATAACCGATGAAACTTTGCCGCTTTGAAACGCTGGAATTCGCCGCCCAACATCCGGGCCGCACCCCCCGCGAGGTCCACGTGGAATCCCGCGCGGGAATCCTGGAAGACGGCCTCATCCGCGAGATTACTGGCGAACTCTGGGGCGACCGCCGGCCGGCCGGCCGCCAGTGGCGCGTGGACGAAGTCCGCTTCCTGCCGCCCTCCTGGCCGAGCAAGATCATCTGCGTGGGCAAAAACTACCCCGCCCACAACAAGGAGATGGATAGCGAGGCGCCCAAGGAGCCGCTGATCTTCTCCAAGCCGCCCTCCTCGATCATCGCGCCGGAAGACCCCATCGTCCTCCCGCGCAATTCCCAGCGCGTGGACCACGAAGCCGAGCTCGCCGTCATCATCAGCCGGCGTTTCGCGCGCCCCCGGCCCAACGAAGATCTGCGCCCCTACATCGCCGGGTATACGTGCCTGAACGACGTCACCGCCCGCGACCTCCAGCGCCTCGACGTGCAATACACCCGCGCCAAGGGCTTCGACACCTTCTGCCCGTTTGGCCCCGTGCTGGAAACCGAAGCTCCGCCGTCGGATACCACCGTCGAAGGCTACGTCAACGGTGAGAAGCGGCAGTCGGGGCGCCTCGCCGAAATGATTTTTTCTGTCGACGTCGTCCTGCGCGCCATCGCCGAGACCATGACCCTCGAACCCGGCGACCTCATCGCCACCGGCACGCCCTCGGGCGTCGGACCGCTCCACGCCGGCGATGTGGTCGAGGTGCGCATCAGCGGCATCGGGACGCTGCGCAATCCCGTCGTCGGCCCGCGGGATTAAAAACGATTCCTTTGCTAAACGTTCCATCCAGAGCACGCCACCTTCACGGGGTCTCTTGTAGAAACGGTGGCTTGCGCTAAGATACGCACCTGGGAAACATCTTGTCCGATTGGCAACATTTTGTTCCGGCGACCGTGCTGGCCGCGCTGGCCATCGTCGCCATCGTATTTTTGCTGCGGCGGAAGCCCGCCGACTCCGGCGAGTTCGAGCGCCAGCGCCGCGCCTATCTCAATCGCATCGGGCGCGTCGTCGAAGGCCAGGTCCTCGAAATCGTGGACCGCGCCCACGCTCCGGCCGGGCCTAACGGCAAGCCGGAGGGCCTCTTCACCCGGCGGCACCACGCCGGATCGGCCAGCCCTTCGCAAACGCTCCTGTACTACACCTATTCCATCTCCGGCGTCACCTACGAGACCGCCCAGGACATCACCGGCTTCGAAGAACGCCTGCACCTGACCCGCGTCGCCGCCGGCCAAATCGCCAGCGTCAAGTACGATCCCTCCAACCCCTCCAATTCCATTCTCCTCGCCGACGACTGGTCCGGCTTGCACTAAGGGTTCTTCGCGCACTGCCTGCACCAAGCCTGCTTGTAGCGGCCGCCTTCCGTGCTTTTCGCGAACCGACGGCTTGTATCGGTGAGATCGGCGCGTTGGACTGCGGCGAGCCGCCGCTTTTCTTCACGCCCAATGTTTCTACCGCGCAATCCGGCGCGAGAAGCGCCGCCGCTCTTTCGCAGATGCTTCGTGGAACGGCCGCTTATTCTCCGCGCTCACTCTCCGGTTTCGTTCCACCCACCGACTGCGTCCACCGGCACACCGCTTCCACGTCGGCGGGCGACAGCTTCGCGTTGGGATGCGGCAGCGTGTAGATTCCCGGCGGCATGTCGCCGTGGGTGACCTCCTCGCAGGTCTCGTCCAGCTTCTTCGCAACTCTCTTGGGGCTGTACGTGCCCCACTCGGAAAAATTCAGTTCGCGCCGGCCCCGCTTTACATCCCACGCCACGAGCCAGGAAACCGGAGCGGCGTTGGTATACCAGGGCCAGACCGTCTTGTGCGAATGACAATCATTGCAGGACCGGGAAAAGATTGCGTCCACCGCCGGATCCACTGCCAGATGGGACTGAATTTCGTGTTGCCCCGCAATCGCAGGATTCACTCGGCTTGGCCGAATCGCCTGCGCCAACACCAACGCCACCACCAGCCAAAACAAGCCGCGGCTAACCCATTTCTGCATGTGCGCTCCTTCTCCCCCTGTGTTCCCCCAGTCCGGAATGACCGGTCGCCCTGTCTTCCGGCTCTGGATTTCCCGGCGACCATGGTGGGCAAGGGCGCCCGCGACCCCTGTGACGCGTATCACGGCGCGCTGTGGAATTCGCCACAGCCGCCCGCCTGGCCCTGCCCAAACAACAGCCGCCACTACCTCTCCTCCACCCCCTCTATTTCCTTTACGTCCTGTGCTTGCTTTAGTTCCTCTATTTCCGCCCCCTCCTCCTTGTCCACAGGCGCAACCCCTTGAATCTCGGCCCGCACATTGTTAGGGTGAGGGCGGCCACGAACATGGACCGAAACGAATGCGCGAAGTTGAGAGCACTCATCGCCGAGCGAGAGTGCACGGCGGTGGGGTCTCCATGCCGTCCGTTGGCACCGAGCGCGCGAATTCTAATCGGCACACTGTTGCAAACAGAAATCGGCGTAAGTCGCTGAAAACACAGGTTCGGTGCTCCGTCTAATCGATACACATCCGGCCCCCAAGCCGAACCAGCGAGCACAGACGAAAAATGACGCAACCGACCAAACGCCAAGACCGGCTTGAGGAACTCCGCCAGCGGAACGCCGAAGCGGAAGCCGGCGGCGGCGCCGAGCGCCGCGAGCGCGAGCACCAGGCCGGCAAGCTCGCCGCGCGCGAACGCATCGCCCTGCTCCTCGACGAAGGCTCGTTCGAAGAGCTCGACAAGTTTGTGCGCCATCGCTGCGAGGATTTCGGCATGGCCGAGCAGCGCCCGCCCGGCGACGGTTTCATCACCGGCTACGGCCGCATCGACGGGCGCCTGGTCTACGTGTTCGCACAGGATTTCACCGTCTTCGGCGGGTCGCTCTCGGAATCCAATGCTGCCAAAATCCTCAAGGTCATGGACCTGGCCATGCGCCAGGGCGCGCCCTTGATCGGCCTGAACGATTCCGGCGGCGCGCGCATTCAGGAAGGCGTGAAATCCCTGGCGGGCTACGCGGAGATATTCCTCCGCAACACGCTCGCGAGCGGCGTCATCCCGCAGATCAGCGCGATTCTGGGCCCCTGCGCGGGCGGCGCCGTCTATTCGCCGGCCATCACCGATTTCATTTTCATGACCCGCGACACTTCCTACATGTTTGTCACCGGCCCGGACGTCATCAAGACGGTGACGCACGAGGAAGTGACCAAACACGAACTCGGCGGCGCCGCCACGCACAACACCAAGAGCGGCGTCGCGCATTTCATCGCCCGCGACGACGCCGAATGTCTGGCCATGATTCGCGAGCTTTTGAGCTATCTCCCGTCGAATAATCTCGAGGACCCGCCGCGCCGCGTGCCGGCCGGCTCGTCAGGCGACCCGTGGGACCGCGCGCATCCCGCGCTCAATACGCTGGTTCCCGAAGACCCGCAAAAGCCCTACGACATCAAGGACGTGATCCACGCGGTCGCCGATGACGCCGAGTTTTTCGAGGTCCAGGAGCACTTCGCGCCCAACATCGTCGTCGGCTTCGCGCGGTTCGACGGCCGCCCCGCCGGGATCGTCGCTAACCAGCCCGCGTTTCTCGCCGGCGTACTGGACATCAACGCGTCAGTGAAGGCCGCGCGCTTCGTCCGCTTCTGCGACGCCTTCAATATCCCGCTCATCACCTTCGAGGATGTGCCGGGCTTCCTGCCCGGCACGCAGCAGGAATTCGGCGGCATCATCAAGCACGGCGCCAAGCTGCTGTTTGCGTTCGCCGAGGCCACCGTGCCGAAGGTCACGGTCATCACGCGCAAGGCCTACGGCGGCGCCTATTGCGTGATGTCCTCCAAGCACATCCGCACCGACATCAATTACGCCTGGCCTACCGCCGAAATCGCCGTCATGGGCCCCGAGGGCGCCGTGAACATCGTCTATCGGCGCGAGCTGGACCGCGCACCCGAGTCCGAACGCGAAGCGCTGCGCCGCGAAAAGATCGAGGATTTCCGCGAACGCTTCGCCAATCCCTACGTGGCCGCCGAACGCGGTTACGTCGACGCCGTCATCGAGCCCGCCCACACCCGCGCCAAGCTCATCACCGCCCTCCGCTCGCTCGAAAACAAACGCGACACCAACCCGCGCAAAAAACACGGCAATATCCCGTTGTAGGCACGCCTCCGCGGCTCTTTTTCGGTCCGGCCCGCCGTGGATTTTTGGCCGGGTTTTGGGTAACATAATTTAGTTTGAATCCAACGCCTTCATACTTGGGAACAATCCGAAAACCGCAATGGCCAAAAACCCTAAAAACACTGCCACCCTGCTCGACTCTTTGGATGCACTCATTGCCCAGCACCACCTGATGAAACACCCGTTCCACCGCGCGTGGGTGGAAGGCCGGCTCTCGAAGGAATCCCTTCAGCTTTACGCCGAGCAGTGTTACCTGCACATCCGCGCCTACCCCGAAAACCTCCGGGCGTTCGCCGGACGGGCGCCCGGCCCGCTCGCCAAGGTGGTCGAGGAGAATCTCGCCGAGGAGCTCGACCCCGCGGCTCATCACCCGCAGCTCTGGCGGCAGTTTGCCCTGGCCGTGGGCGTGAGCGAGGCCGAGATCGAGGGCGCGCGCCCGCTTCCTGGAATCGCCGCGCTGCTCGATACGTTTGACGAGATCGTTTCGCAGGGAACGCTGCCGGAGGCGGTGGCTTCGCTGTACGCCTTCGAAGCGCAAACGCCGGAACTCTGCACGCAGCAGATCGCGGGGCTGCGCCGCTTCTACAACGTCACGGAACCGCACGCGCTGGCCTATTTCAGCGTGCACGAGGAAGCGGACGTGCGCCACCGCGCCGCCTGGCGCGGCTGGCTCGCCGAGCAGAAGGAAGCCGACAACTTCACGGTGCTCTTCGCCGCCGAGCGCAGCCTGAAGGCGCAGTGGGGCGCGCTCGACGCCGTCTATCCCCTGGCGCTCGCGGCGAAAAACTAGCGCGGCGGTTCAGGGGTGCGCCGGATAACCCGCGCCGATTCCCGAGGATATTTGGAGTGCGGGAGCCTGCTCCCGCTTTTACCCGGCGAAGCTTGCTTCGCCGTGGCAACCGCGAGGGGGATGTCACGGCTCGGCAAAGCGGCGGCAAGCCGCCGCACTCCACAGCGCGCTCCATTTGGCAGGGGGGTTCTGAATCAGAACACTGGGAGCGGGCCGAGGGCTTTAGCCGCAAGCTCCGCCATGGTCCGCGGCTGGGTTTCTAGCGGCTCTTCAAGACCTTCACGCCGTCGCGCCCGCCGACAATCACTTCCCGCGTGAATCCGAGGAACAGTCCGTGCTCGACCGCGCCGACGACGTGATCGAGGTGGTGGGCGACCTCCTTCGGCTGTTGCATCGGCCCGAACGCGCAGTCGAAGATGTAGTTTCCGCCATCGGTGACGAACGGCTTTTTGCCCGCGCCCAGCCGCAGCGCCGGGCGGCCGCCGAGCTCGTTGAGTTTTCGCTCCGTGGCCTGCCAGCCGAATTGCACGATCTCGACCGGCACGGACACCAGGGAGCCCAGGCGCTCGACGATCTTCGATTCGTCGGCGACCACGATCATCCGCTTGCTCCCCGCCGCCACGATTTTCTCGCGCAGCAGCGCCCCGCCGTGCCCTTTGATCAGGTAGAGCGTGCCGGTTTCCACTTCATCGGCGCCGTCCACCGTCAGGTCAATCTGCGCGTGGCCCGCGAACGTAGCCAGGGGAATTTTCAGCTTGCGCGCCTGCGCGGCCGTCTGCCGCGACGTGGGGATGCCGGCAATGCGCAGCCGTTCCTTGGAAATCCGCCGGGCGAGCGCGCGCACGAAAAACGCCGCCGTCGACCCGGTGCCCAGGCCGACCACCATGCCGTCTTCGACCAGCTTGGCGGCCGCTTCCGCCGCCGCCTTCTTCCACTCATTCTGTTCGGGAGAACCCATCGGCTCGCTGCCCTCCAATCCATCCGGCGCGGCCCATAATAGCCGCTCGGCGCAAGCTTGCCAAGCCCGCGAAATCGTTCTTGCGCGGGGCGTGCTAGAATTCCGCTTCTGCCCGAGGAGCCGGAGTGTTCCGCAAGATTCTGATTGCCAACCGGGGTGAGATTGCCGTGCGCCTGCTGCGCGCGTGCCGGGAACTCGGCGTGCGCGCCGCGGCGGTCTATAGCGACGCCGACCGCGCGGCGCTGCACGTCCGGCTGGCCGACGAGGCCTACCCGATCGGCCCGTCTCCCTCCCGCGAAAGTTATCTGGCAATCGACAAGATCGTCGACGCGGCACGCGCGGCCGGATGCGATGCCGTCCATCCCGGCTACGGATTCCTGGCGGAGAACGCGGATTTCGCGCGGGCGTGCCGCGCCGCGGGTGTGGCGTTCATCGGGCCCTCGCCGGAAGCCATGGAGCAACTGGGCGCGAAGACGGCCGCGCGGCGCCTGGCGCGGGAAGCGGGTGTTGCGTCCGTGCCGGGCACGCTCGACCCGATCGAGGATGCCGGCCAAGCGCTCGACTACGCGCGCATCATCGGTTTTCCCGTGCTGCTGAAGGCGGTGGCGGGCGGCGGCGGCAAAGGGATGCGCATGGTGGCGCGCGAAGACGAACTCGCGTCCGCCTGGCGCGATGCCACGTCGGAGGCGCACAACGCCTTTGGCGACGGGCGGCTCTACCTGGAAAAATATCTCGCGCGGCCCCGCCACATTGAGATTCAGATTCTGGGCGATCAGCACGGCCACGTCGTCTATCTGGGCGAGCGCGAATGTTCCGTGCAGCGGCGCTATCAAAAAGTGGTCGAGGAAGCACCCTCGCCCGTGGTGACGCCGGAGTTGCGCCGCGCGATGGGCGAAGCCGCCGTGAAACTGGCGCGCGCCGCGGCCTACACCAACGCGGGCACGCTCGAATTCCTGGTGGATGAGGATCGCCACTTCTACTTTCTCGAAGCCAACACGCGGCTGCAAGTCGAGCATCCCGTCACGGAAATGGTCACCGGGCTCGACCTGGTGAAGCTGCAAATTCGTATCGCGGCGGGCGAGCCGCTGCCCTTCGCGCAGCCGGACGTCGCGCTGCGCGGCCACGCCATCGAGTGCCGCATCTATGCCGAGGATCCCGACAACAACTTCTTCCCCTCGCCGGGGACCATCCTCGAGCGCCGCGTGCCGGGAGGCCCGGGCATCCGGCTCGACGAGGGAACCTACAGCGGCTGGAGCGTGCCGACCGAGTACGACCCCCTGCTCGATAAGCTGATCGCGTGGGGCAGCGACCGCGCCGAAGCCAGGGCGCGCCTCAGCCGCGCGCTCGGGGAATATTGCGCGCGCGGGATCAAGACGAACGTCGCGCTGTTTGCCCGCATTCTGGCCACGCCCGACTTCCAGAGCGGCAACCTGCACACCCGCTGGCTCGACGACCTCCTCCAGCAGGCGCAAAAGGAAGGCCGCCCGGTTACAGCCGCCGGCGGCCCGGCCCTGCCGCACGCGGAGGATGCCGCCCTGCTGGCCGCGGCGCTGTGGCATCTTTCCCGGATGGGCGCTTCCACGGGCCAGCCGCCGGCCGCCACATCGGCGCCGGAATCGCGCTGGAAGATCGAGGGGCGGCGCGAGCAAGTAAATCGCGAGCCGAAATGACAATGGACGCGTGAAGATGGAAATTCAACTCGGGGGGAAGGTGCGCACGATCGACGTCGAGCGCACCGGGGAGCGCCTGCTCTGCACGATTGACGGCCGCGCACTGCAAGCCAGCGCGGTCGAAGTCGCGCCGGGAGTCTACTCGATCCTGCTTGGGGGAGCGTCGCTCGAAGCGCGCGTCGAACCATCGGCCTCGGGCCTGCGGGTGATCGTGGAAGGACACGAGTACGCCGCCACGATGCGTGATCCGCGCCAGTGGCGCCGCGATCGCGGCGCGGCGGCCGAGGCGGAGGGGAGGCAACAGGTGCTGGCGCCGATGCCGGGGAAGATCGTGCGCGTCCTGGTGAAGGCGGGCGAGACGGTCCAGGCGGGCCAGGGAATCGTCGTCGTGGAAGCGATGAAGATGCAGAACGAAGTGCGCGCGCCGAAATCGGGCACCCTCGAGCGGCTGCTGGTCACCGAGAATCAAGCCGTCAGCACGGGTGAGCTTCTCGCCGTCGTCGCCTAAAAAGTACCGCTAGCGAGTGACGCGCGGGCTACTGTGCGGCGGGGAGCTTGCCGGAGGATTCCAGAATCTGGCGGGAGAGAAAATTGGTGACGTGGGCATCGTCGCGCGCTTCGATCAGATACGCGGAGCGGAGCAACTGTTCCTTGCGGCTGCGCAGCGAGTCGCGAATGGCCTGCTGCACTTGCGGATCGGAGAACTGGCGCTGCCCGGCGCTTTGCTTGGCGAGCAGCTTCAGAATGCGGTAGCCGCCCTTGGTGGGGATGGGCTGGCTCACCTGGCCCGGCTTGAGCGCCAGAACCGCCTTTTTGAGCGCCGGATCGGAGCGGTTGAGCGCCGACTCGCTGTAGAAGCCGAGATCGCCCCCGGCTGCGGCGCTGGAGTCCTCGGAATAATCCATGGCCGTTTCCGCGAAATCGGCGCCGGCATTGAGTTTGTTGATCAGCAGGGCGGCCTTGCGTCCCGCTTCCGCCTCGCTCTTGGCCTTGTCGTTCTTGCGGTTGTGGACCGACGGATCGGGTCCGGGCGTGATGACGATCTGCGCGATGTGGTATTGCGGCTCGGCGATGTTGAATTTCGCGCGGTTCTTATTGTAGAAATCCGCGATATCCTGATCGCTGATGGAAATCTTGGCCACCACTTCGCGGTTCAGCAGCTTCTGAATGGAGAGCTGGCGGCGCATGTCGCTCTTGAGATCGTCGACGGTGAGCCCCATCTCCTGCAGCTTTCTCTGGAATTCCTCTTCGGTGTAGGGGCTTTTCGATTCGGTGAATTTGTCCTCGACCTCGGCGTCGCTGGCGACCAGGTTCAGCTTGGCGGCGCGCTCCAGCAGGATCTCGCTATTCA
>JAIQGD010000092.1 GCA_020072765.1 Terriglobia bacterium | reverse complement strand
CGCAGGCGGCCCTGCCGGCGTAGTCGAGAGGACGATTGCGGTTGTCGTCGAGGGCGCCGACCACTTTTTCACCGGGCATCTGGATGAAGTGGGCGCGGCCATCGGCGCGTGGCTCGACGAACAGGATCTGCGGAGTGCAGGCCCCGCGCCCGCCTTCCCGATATAACCCATCGGGACGCAAACGGCGCGGAGCGCGCCTCACGGCTCGAGGCGGGAGGGCACTTGCTCGGGGGGTTCATCGAGGGCGATGCCCTGGGCGACGATGAGTTCGCGCGCCTCGACGCGGATTTTCGGCAGGTGGCGCGCAAAGACGATCGCCCCGGCCATCGCCAGCGCCCCGCCGATCGCGACGGTTCGCGGCGCTCCGATGCGGTCCGCGACGGCCCCGGCCAGCAGCGCGCCGAACGGCGCCATGCCCATGAACATCATCGAATAGACGGCCATGATCCGCCCGCGCAGCCGGTCGGGCACCATGGCCTGAATCAGCGTGTTCGAGGAAGTCATCTGGGTCATCATCGAAAAGCCCACCGGAACCAGCATCAGCACCGAAAGCAAATACCAGCGCGAAAACGCGAACAGGATCAGGAACGCGCCGAAGGAACCGCACGCGACGGCCACCCACTTCCCGAGGCCGTGAACGCCCCGGCGGCTGGCCAGCATGAGCGCGCCGGACACGGCGCCGAGGCCCGTGGCCGCGCCCAGCACGCCGAGCGTCCGGGCATTGCCGTGCAGGATCTGCGCGGCAAAGACGGGCATGAGCACGGTGTAGGGCATGCCGACCAGACTGACCAGCCCCAGCAGCAGGAGCACGGCGCGAATCGGCGCCGTCTGACGCACGAAGCGGAATCCCTCGGCAATGCGCTGCAGGGGCGAGGCCATTTCGTGCTCGGGCTGCCGGGCCGGCATGCGCATCAGGATCAGCCCGATGATGACGGCGATGTAGCTGGCTCCGTTGGCGAAAAAGCACCAGCCCTCGCCGATGCTGGCGACGAGAATTCCCGCCAGCGACGGGCCGATGATCCGCGCGCCATTGAACATCGAGGAGTTCAGCGCGATGGCGTTCATCAAATCTTCGCGCCCGACCATCTCGACCAGGAAGGCCTGGCGCGCGGGAAGGTCGAAGGCGTTCACCACTCCCAGCAAGGCCGCGAGCAGAATGACCTCGCTGACGGTGACGCGGTGCAGCAGCGTCAGAATCGCAAGAACGAAGGCGAGGATCAGCGCCGCGGTCTGCGTGGTGATGACGATCTTGCGGCGGTTCCAGCGGTCGGCCGTCATGCCGCCCAGCGGGCCGAACATGAAGACGGGAAACTGTCCGGCGAATCCGGTGAGCCCGAGCAGGAGCGACGACCCGGTCATGCGGTAGACGAGCCAGGCCTGGGCGATATTCTGCATCCAGGTGCCCACCAGCGAAATCAACTGGCCGCTGAAGAAGAGCTGAAAATTGCGGTGCCGCAGCGACCGCCCCATGTCGCGCAGACGCGAGCGCTCCTCCACCCCCGCCGATACCCCGCCTGTCCCCGTGCCTCCCATGTCCCCAATTGTACGATGCAATGCCGCGCGGCGCAGACGGCGATTCGCGGGGGTTACTTCGGGGCCGCGGGCGGCGGCGCTCCGCCGGGCGTGGAAGCCTCCGGCGCGAGCAGCCTGGAGCACGCGCGCAGGATGCGGCGATACGGCCATTCGCCTTCGCGGAAGAAAATTTCGCCCTCGCGCGGCTTGGAGTAGAACCATCGTGCCACCAACGCCAAGTGCTCGGCCAGATCGGGCGGCGCCGCCCGCAAGCCGTATTGCGCCCGCCAATGGCCGTCGCTGGGCAAGGTGGCGTCAGAACTTCCGGAGTTTTCGATTTTGCTCTCGCTGTGTCCGGATCTGCGTTCCTCCGTATTCACCTGTGGCTGCAACGCCTGGCGCAGGATGGCCTCCACCGAGCGCGGCTGGCTGGAGATTTCGCCGAAGCGCAGGAAGAGCGGCTCGGCCAGCAGACCGCCGAGCAGCGGAAAGACGGCCACGGCCTTTTCCTCGGCCGAGCGCTGGAGGATGACGGCGTCGAGGTTTTCGATGCGCCGGACGAGTTCGGGCAATCCGCGCAGGGCGGCGGAAACTTTTTCCAGGCGCTTGTGGAGGGCTGCGGCGCGCTCGAAATCCAGGGCCTCGCTGGCGGCTTCGCGCTCCTGCTCGACCCGCGCGGTCAGCGCGTCGCCGCGGGTGGCAAGCGTTTCGAGCACGCGGCCCACCTCCGCGGCGTAGTCCTCCCGGGTGCAACCGCCGAAACACGGCGCCAGGCACATCTTCATTTCCGAATAAATGCAGCCGGGAAATTGCGGGTCGCGCCGAATCTTGATCTGGCAGCGGCGAATCTTGAAAAGGTCGAGAAAACCTTCGGCGAAGGACTGGGCGGCGTGGCGCGAAGCGAACGGCCCGAAATAGAATCCCTCGTCGCCGCGAATGCGCCGCGTGACGTAGCAGCGCGGGTAGGCGTTGCGCAGATTCACCTTCAACACCACGGGCGGGCGCAGGCGCAGCAGGGCGCGATAGCGCCCCGGCAAAACTTGCCGGGCGTGGTGGTAGAGCGCGAGCGACTGCTCGAATTTCGAGCCGGTGGCGCGATAGTGGATGCGCGCGGCCACGGCGCGCAGGTTCAGGCGTTTCGACGCCGTCTCGGGCGCGCGCAGGAGACGTTCGGCGGCGCGCCGGATGTCGGCCGTCCGCGCCAGGAACGGCTCGGCGGCGCCTGCGGCCATTTCCACCAGCAGGACGCCCGGACGAGACGGCAGCGCCGCGAAGAATTCCTCGTCGCGCGCCGCGTCGAATTGCTGTTCGCTATCGAGCAAGAGCACGGCAGAAGCATACACCGGGAGGAATCCACAGATAAACACAGGTGAACACAGATTGGAGATTGGAGATTGAAGATTACAGATTGCAGATTTCAGCTCACGAATCACGGGTCACGAATCACGAATTACGGCCGGTTTGGGTTTATCCGTGTTGGTCTGTGTTCATCTGTGGATACCATCAGCTGTGGATACTACGAGCCCTTCAGGGCCCACGAGGCGATGATGAGGCGCTGGATTTCGCTGGTGCCTTCGTAGATTTCGGTGACGCGCGCGTCGCGGTAGGCGCGCTCGACGGGATATTCGCGGCTGTAGCCGTTGGCGCCGTGAATCTGCATGGCGTGGTGGGCCACGCGCGTGGCCATCTCGCTGGCGAAGAGTTTGGCCATGGCCGCTTCCATGGAGAAGCGCGCGCCGGAATCCTGCTTCCAGGCCGCGCGCCGCGCCAGCAGCCGCGCCGCGTCGATTTCCGTGGCCATGTCGGACAGCATGAACTGGATGGCCTGAAATTCCGCCACCGGCCGGCCAAACGCCTGGCGCGCGCGGGCGTAGGCCAGCGCCGCGTCAAACGCATCCTGCGCAATCCCGATGGCCTGCGAGGCGATGCCGATGCGGCCGCCATCGAGCGTGGCGAGCGCGACTTTGTAGCCTTCCCCTTCGCTGCCGAGGCGGTTGGCCGCGGGGACTTCGCAATCCGTGAACACGAGTTCGCAGCAGGCGGTGGCGTGGATGCCCAGCTTCTTCTCTTCCTTCCCGGCGGCGAACCCCGTCGTGCCTTTTTCGATCACCAGCGCCGTGATTCCCTTTTCGCCCTTTTCCGGCTGCGTGTTGACGAACACCACCGCCGCGTCCGCCACGCCTCCGCTGGTGATCCAGGCCTTCGTGCCGTTGACGACGTAGCGATCGCCGCGGCGGACTGCCTTGGTCGTGAGGGCCGCGGCGTTGGAGCCCGCCTGCGGCTCGGTGAGCGCGTAGGAACCGATTTTTTCGCCGCGCGCGAACGGCACGAGGAACTTCTGCTTCTGCTCCTCGGTGCCGAAATGCTCGAGCGCGCCGCAATACAGGGAGTTCTGCACGGAAAGAATCACGGCCGTGGAGGCGCAGGCGCGGGCGATCTCCTCGATGGCGATGGCGTAGCAGATGTGGTCCATGCCCGCGCCGCCGTAGCGCTCGGGAACGGTGATGCCGGTCAATCCCAGGGCGGCCGCCTTTTGCAGGATGTCGCGCGGGTAGCGGCCCGTCTCGTCGAGTTCCTTGGCGACGGGCTTCACCTCCGCCTCGGCAAACTCCCGGACGTTGCGTTGCAGCAGCTTCTGCTCTGCGGTGAGTTCGAGATCCACGCGTGTTCTCCGCACCCGCTGGGCGCAGCCTCTGGCGCCATTGTACAGGGAAACACGCCGCCCGGCCGTCCTCGGGCAACGGGCGCAGGAGTCGGAGTAAACAGCAGTTCCGGGGAGCAGCGATCGAGGCGGCAAGGCAGGCGGCCGTTTCCTTGACCGACGGCGGCGCGGTATACTCCGCCGCGTCGTCGAAGGGAGAATCCGCGATGCAACCACGCTTTAATTCCTACCAAGCCGCGCCCAAGGGCTACCAAGCCATGCTGGGACTCCAGACGTACGTGGATTCCTGTGGGCTCGATCATTCGCTGCTCGAGCTGGTGAAGACGCGCGCCTCGCAGATCAATGGCTGCGCCTACTGCATCGACATGCATACGAAGGACGCCCGCGCTCTGGGCGAAAGCGAGCAGCGGCTGTACCTTCTCAGCGCCTGGCGGGAAAGCCCCGGCTTCACGGAGCGGGAACGCGCGGCGCTGGAATGGACCGAAGCGGTGACGATGGTCACCGAGGGCCACGTGCCCGATGACGTGTATGAGCGAGTGAAGCAACAGTTTGCCGAGGAAGAACTGGTCAACCTGACGCTGGCCATCGTGGCCATCAACGGCTGGAACCGGCTGAGCATAGCGTTTCGGGCGGTGCCGGGCGCGTACCAGTCCAAGTTCGCGCAGGAGAAGGCCCAGGCGTGAGGAGTGTGTGTGGAAACTGGCATCCGCGTCCCTCAGCGGCTTCCCGATACAACCCATCGGGACACAAAAGGCGTGAAAGCCGCGGCCTTGTCGTTGGCCCTAATGATGAAGAAAAAGCAGATCCCTCACCCCCGTCCGCAAACAGCGCGGCCGGGTTTGGGATGACAGGCCAGGGGAGTAGCGCTGTGAACTTCTGGTTCAGGGCACTAGCTGCGATCTGTCAAGGGCATTTGCTGGGGGGCGCCAAATCCCTTATAATCCGCAGGTAAGCGCGGGATTCGTCTGGGGGGATCCGGACGCACCGGGCCTCGCGGGCGCTTCCATCCAAACATGACCGACCTTGCCGAGAAGATCAAAAAAAAGCTGAAGGACGAAATCGCGTCGCTGGAGCACGAGCTCCACAGCGAACTCCCGCAGGAGTTGAAGAAGGCGCGCGCCCACGGCGACCTGAAGGAAAACGCCGAGTTCAAATCCGCCAAGGAGCGGCAGTCGTACGTCTCGGCGCGGCTGGGGCAGCTGCACCAGCGCATGGCCGACATCTCCATGCTCAACCTGAGCAATCTGCCGAAGGACCGCGCGGCCTACGGCTCGCGCATTGTGGTACTGGAGGTTGCGAAGTCCACGGAAATCGAGTACAAACTGGTGACCGTGGAAGAGGCCGACGTCACCAAGGGATTGATTTCCACGAGTTCCCCCATCGGCCGGGCGCTGTTGGGGAAAAAGGTCGGCGATGAAGTTTCGGTGACGACGCCGGCGGGCATTCGGGAATACGAAGTCGTTCGGCTGATAACCATTTACGACGAGGAATAGGCGTCGCGGAGCCATGCTGAGTTCATGCTGACGCGGACCATCGGCCGGTACCTCTCCTGGCCTCTTGACCGTCTGGCGGCCGTTCTGGCCCCGACGGGAATCCCCCCCAATGTCATCACCTGGGCCGCACTGGTGGCCAATCTGTGGGCCGGAGTGCTGTTCGCCGTGGGACGTTTCGCTGCCGGGGGCGGAATGATGATCCTGGCGGGCCTGTGCGACCTGCTCGACGGGCCGGTGGCGCGCCGCCAGAAGCGCGTGTCGTTGTTCGGCGGCTTCCTCGACTCCATTCTCGACCGCTACGCGGACCTGATTCTGTTCCTCGGACTGCTGGTGTACTACGCGCGGGTCAACCGCTTCCTCTACGCGGTGCTGGCCGGCGCGGCCATGGCCGGTGCGGTGATGGTGAGCTACGCCAGGGCGCGCGCGGAGTCGCTGGTGCCCACGAAGGAAGTGGGATTCTGGGAGCGGCCCGAACGCCTGGTGCTGATGATTCTCGGCGCGCTGTTCAACCGCATGCCTCTGGCGCTGTGGCTGCTGGCCATCGGCCCCAACATCACCGTGGTCCACCGCATCGTTTTCACCTGGAAACAGATGCGCGGCGGGCATTCGGCGGCGGCCGGAGATCCGCCCCTGGGATTGAACTCCTCCGCCATGCAGGAAGGTCCGGGGGGCATCCGCGTGCTGACGCGTTCGGCCGGGCGCAGCCGGGGCTGAACGAGACGCGCAAATCATGCGCGGGGCAGGGTTCGAACCAAGAGAGATCCCTCGCTCCGCTCGGGATGACATGGAAACTACTTTTTCCGCAAGCTGTGAAACCGAGGCCCACAAAGAATCTTGAGTTGTCACACAGACTCTAACCCTTCCCAACCCTTCGAGATCATCTTCCGCCGCTGTTCGATCGGCATGACAATGACGATGTTCCCCGCAGGGCGGTCCGGCGTTCCCTCCGGGGCGTTTTTCTTTCGGTGCCAGCGCGGGCGCGGGTGGGTTAAGATGGGCAGCCGCAAACCAATCCATGGAGGTGTTTATGGCACTACGTGAATTACTGCTCCCGGAATTCGACCAGGAGATGGCCACCACGCGCAAGACGCTGGAGCGCATCCCCGAGAACAAGACCGACTGGAAACCCCACGCGAAGTCGATGACCATGGGCCGGCTGGGCGGGCATCTGGCCGAACTCCCCAACTTCGTGGTCGCCGCGCTGAACAACGACGTGTTCGATCTCCATCCGCCGGGCGCGGCCCCGCGGCCGCCATTCGCGATGACCTCGCGCCAGCAGTTGCTGGAGGCGTTTGATAAGAATGTGGCCGCGGCGCGCGCCGCCCTCGCCGGCGCCAGCGATGAGCATCTGATGAAGCCGTGGACGCTGCAGAACGGCGGGAAGACGATCTTCACCATGCCGCGCGTCGCCGTGCTGCGGCACTTGACCCTGAACCACCTGATCCACCACCGCGGCCAGCTCTCCGTCTATCTGCGGGAGAATGATATTCCCGTGCCTGCGATCTACGGCCCGTCGGCCGATGAAGGCGGCGCGTAGCCCACGGGCCATGGGGCGCGAAGGAACGCAGAGCACGCCGAGGAGCGCCCTGGCGACCTGATTGGGTCTCTATGTCATTCCGAGGAGCGAAACGACGAGGAATCTCTCTTCGTGGGCGCGCATCGCCGGGAACAAGGCCGAAGAGAGATCCCTCGCTCCGCTCGGGATGACACGACACTTATTTTTTCCGCAAGCGGTGAAGCTGCGACCCACAACACTCTCAGGGTTTTTCAGCATCCTGCTCAAAGTCCGCCCTCTCCCCGCAAGCGGGTTAATCGGCGGGGGCCGCGACGGTGCGGGCGAAAAAGGTTTCGACGCGCTCGATGATTTCGGCGGTGGTGTGGGAGCGGTGGATGGCCTGGCGCATTTCGGCGCCGTGGCGGACGCCGTGGGTGAACAGCGTGGCAAACTGCTTCATCTTGCCGATGGCGTCGGCCATCTCGGCGTCGAGCAGGCTGCGGAAGTATCCGGAGAGCAGGCGGTAGCGATCGGCTTCGCTGGGGTGGTGGTAGCTCCCGGTTGCGACGTAATCCGCGATCTGCCGGAAGATCCAGGGATTCGAGGAGGCGGCGCGGCCGATCATCACCGCGTCGCAGCCGGTCTCCGCAATCATGCGCACGGCGTCTTCGGGTGCGCGGATGTCGCCGTTGCCGATCACCGGAATCCCCACGGCCTGCTTCACATCGCGGATAATGCGCCAGTCCGCCAATCCCGCGTAGCCCTGCATGCGCGTGCGCGGATGAACGGCGATGGCCTCGACGCCGATCTGTTCGGCCATGCGCGCCACGTCCACGGCGACAATGTTGTTTTCGTCCCAGCCCGCGCGGATCTTGATGGTCAGCGGGATGCGGACGGCGGCGCGCACCGCGCGAAGTATTTTTTCGAGGTGCGGCAGATCGCGCAGAAGACCCGAACCCCCGCAGGCGACGACCTTCTTCACCGGGCAGCCGAGATTGATGTCGATCTGGTCGAAACCCATATCCTCGGTGAGCGCCGCGGCGCGGGCCATCACGCCGGGATCGGCGCCGAAAATCTGTGCGGCAATGGGGCGCTCGTCCTCGTCGAAATAGAGATAGCGGAGCGTGCGCGCCGCCTTGCGGGTAAGTCCTTCGGCGCTGGTGAATTCCGTCATGATGAGGCCGCAAGGGCCGAGCGAACGAATCACGCGGCGGAACACCGTGTCGGTGACGCCGGCCATGGGGGCGAGGATCGTGGCCGGGCGAATGCGCAGGTTTCGGATGGCGAGTTCGGCGGGAAACATGAGGTCAGGAAATCCGCGACAGGGCTGCGCCGTCGAGCTGTTCGCGCGATTCGCTGCCCGGGGCGGCGCCGGAGGTCGCGCCGTTTCCCAGATGCAGCAACAAGGCTTCCCTCGATCCGCCGAAAAAATTCTCGACCACCTGCGTCAGCGCCTGGGCGCGCGCTTCTTCGGCGGTGAGCCGCGGCCGGTAGACGTAGGCGCGGCCGGCTTTGCGGCGCTCGACCACGCCCTTGCGCGCGAGCCGGTCCATGATGGTCATGATGGTGGTGTAGGCGCGGGCGCGGCGGGCGGCCAGACCGTCGCGAATCTCGCGGACCGTGGCTTCCCCCAGGGGCCAGAGCGTGTTCATGCAGGCCAGTTCAAGCGGCGCCAGATCCAGCAGCGAATGTTTCATCGAGCGGCCTTTCGTCCCGGGTCCGGAGCCTTGTCGCGGCCCTTCTCCGCCGCGGGAGCCGCTTGCGGGCCGCCGAGGAAGAGATCGGCGCGGAGCAGCGAGCGGCGGAGCGAGGGATTGCGGTCGGTCCAGAGTTCGTCCGCGGACCCGGCGGCGGCCTGCTCGATCGTGGCGCGCATGGCGGCCATTTTCGAATCCAGATCGTCGATGAAATGCAGGGCCACGGCCTCGCTGCACTGCGGCAGCGCGGGCGAACCAAACTCGAGCGAGCCGTGATGGCTCAGGATGAGATGCTCGACCAGCACGGCCAGCGGCGCGGGAAATCCGGAAATGGCCTTGATCTTGTCGCGCACCAGCGCCGCGCCAATCATGATGTGGCCCAGCAGGCGGCCCTCGGTCGAGTAGTCGATGCCCCGGGTGTAGCGGAGTTCGTCGATCTTCCCGATGTCGTGCAGGACGATGCCCGCGAGGAGCAGGTCGGGATCGAGTTCGGGGTAATGCGCCGAGACCTTGGCCGCCAGGCCGATCAGGCTGGCGACGTGTTCGAGCAGGCCGCCGGCGTAGGCGTGGTGCATGGTCATGGCGGCGGGCGCGCGCTTCAAGCGGGGCGCGATGGCCGGATCATCCACGATGCTCGTGAGGAGCTGGCGCAGCCAGGGATTCTTCATGCCCGCCACGGCCGCGCGCACCTCGGCGTACATTTTTTCGACGTCGCGTTTCGTGTGCGCCAGAAAATCGGCCAGGTCGCATTCGCTTTCCACGGCCGGGAGAATCTGCTCGACGGTCATTTCCTTCCGGCCGTTGTAGAGCTTCACGCGGCCGCGCACCTGGACGATGTCGTCGCGCTCGAAGGTGGCGGCGGAGGCGGCAAAGTTCTCCCACATTTTTCCGGAGATGGTTCCGGTGCGGTCGGCAAACTCAAGCTGCAGCCAGGAGGTGCCGGTGCGAGGCGAGGTCCGGACTTCCTTCTCGCGCACCAAAAACAGGGAGGCGACGGCCTGGCCGTCGGCAAGACCGGCGATGTACTGGGTTTTCACGCGCCGCGGCCCTTCGGCAACGGCAGTTTCTTCTTGGTGTCCTTCTTGTTGGGCGCGTCGGGCGTGGGAGCCACTTCCTGAATGGCCGTGGCGCCGGCGATCGCCGCGCTGTCGGTATAGCCGGCCTTGACCATGACGTAACTCTCCTCGCGCAGCTGGGCCAGATAATCGCGCATGGCCGGCTCCATTCTCTGCCGGTAGATTTCGTTGCTGATTTCGCCTTCGACCTTTGCGAGCGGCTGCAGGCCGGCCTCGTAGTGCTCCAGGAGCTTCAGGATTTCGAAGCCCGTCTTGGTCTGGATGACGCCGGTGACCTGCCCCTTCTCGATGCCGAAGACGGCGTCTTCCAGCGCCTTGGCGAGTTGGCCGCGCTCAAAGTCGCCCAGGCCGCCGCCGTCGGCCGCCGTCGATCCTTCCGAGTAGCGCTTGGCGATGGCGGTGAAATCCTCACCCTGGGCCACGCGCTTCTGCAGGTCTTCCGCCTTGGTGCGCACGGCGTCAATTTCCTGAGGACTCTTGCCGTCGGTGCTCAGGAAAATCTCCGCCAGCGCGACGCCTTCCTTCCGGACGAACGAATCCTTGTGCGCTTCGTAGAATTTCTTCACCTCGTCCGACCCGATCTCCATGCGCCCGCCCACTTCGCGGCGGATCACTTCCTGCGTGAGCATGCTGTTGCGAATCTGGGTTTTGTAATCCTCCCAGCCGATGCCCTGCGATTCCACGGCCTTTTCCAACTCCTCCAGGGAGGCCAGCTTGTTTTCCTTGCGGACGTCGTCGAGCCGCTTGATCAGGTCGGTCTCGACGCTGAGGCTCATATCCTTGGCGCGCTCGACCAGCAACTGGCGGTCAATCATGTCGCGCAGCAGGTTCTTCTGCCGCGTCTTCAACTCTTCCTGGATGCGGTCCTGCGAACAGTTGGGGCAGTCCTGCTGGATTTCCTGCATCAGGCTCTGCGCGGCCTTCTGATATTCGGAAAGGGTGATGACTTCATTGTTGACGCGGGCGATGATTTCTTCGACCACCACGGGCTTGGTCTGGGCCGCAGGCTTGGCCTGGGCCGCCAGGCGCGCCGGAGCCAGCAGGAGCAGGGCGGAGGCAGCGATCCAGCAAAAACGCGCAACTGTATGTTCTTTCATGGTGGTATCCCCAAAGAGATTCTAACGCTACGCTTGTAGTTGCAGCAACACGTTTCTCACCGCCTCCATCGCCCCGCCCTGCGTCCCCTTTGCGCCCAGCCAGAGCACTCCGGCCGGGTCGAGCCGCAGGTCGCGGCGCTTGCGGATCAGCTTGACCACCCGCTCGGGACCCAGCGGCGTATCGTCGTAAAACTTGACGCCGATTTGATCGCCGCGGCGGTCCACCGAGGCAACCAGCAACTTTTCGGCCAGGGCCTTGAGCACCGCATAATTCAACAGGTTCACCACCGCGGGGGGAGGCGGCCCGAAGCGGTCTTCAAGTTCGCGGCGGACTTCGTCGCGCCCGGCCTCCGAGGTCACGCCGGCGATGCGTTTATAAATGCGCAGGCGCAGATTCTCGCTTTCGATGTACTCGGGCGGGATGCGAATGTCCTGCCCGAGATTGAGAGTCGCCCGGCGCTCGGCCACCACCGCCTCTCCCTTGCGCTCGGCGACGGCGCGCTCCATCATCCGCGCAGTTCGAGATCGAGCGCGGCGATGCGGAAGCCGGCACCCAGATCGCTGAACTCCTGAAGCGCGGCCAGGCGCTGGCGGGCAATGCCCGAGAGCGCCCCTTCGGGCGGGACGAGCAAGTAGGCGTAGGCGCGCTGGTTGGAGCGGCCGACGCGGCCGCGCAACTGATAGAGCTCGGAGAGGCCCATGCGGTCCGCGCGGTTGATGATAATGGAGTTGGCGCGGGGGATGTCCAAGCCGTTCTCGATGATGGTGGTGGCCAGCAGGACATCGGCCTCGCCGCGAACGAACTTCAGCATCACCTTTTCCAGCTCCGTCTCGCGCATCTGGCCGTGGCCCACCACCACGCGCGCCCGGGGCACCAGGCGCTGCACCATCAACGCCAGCGAGCCGATCGACTGGACGCGGTTGTGCACCAGAAACACCTGCCCGCCCCGGGCCATCTCCTCTTCGATCACGCGCTGCACCAGGCTTTCGTTGAAGGGCGCGACGGTAGTCTGAATGGCGAGGCGGTCCTTGGGCGGCGTTTCGATCAGGCTCATATCGCGGAGCCCCACGAGCGACATGTGCAGGGTGCGCGGAATGGGCGTGGCCGACATCGTGAGCACATGCACGTTCTTGCGCATCTCCTTGATGCGCTCCTTGTGGGCCACGCCGAAGCGCTGCTCCTCGTCCACCACGAGAAGCCCCAGATCGTGAAACTTGACGTCGCGCGAAAGCAGGCGGTGCGTGCCGATCACAATGTCCAGTTTCCCGGCCTCGAGATCCTCCAGGGTTTTCTTCTGCTCCTTGTCGGTGCGGAAGCGGCTGAGCATCCCGATGCGCACGGGAAACGCGGCGAAACGGCGGCGAAATGTTTCGTAGTGCTGGAAGGCCAGGACGGTGGTGGGCGCCAGCACGGCCACCTGGGTGGAATCCGCGACAGCCTTGAACGCGGCGCGCATGGCCACTTCCGTCTTGCCGTAGCCGACGTCGCCGCACAGCAGCCGGTCCATCGGCAGCGTGGATTCCATGTCCCGCTTGACGTCGTCAATGGCGCGCTGCTGGTCCGGCGTTTCCTCAAACTCGAAGGCGTCCTCGAATTCGCGCTGCCAATTGGTGTCGGGGGGGAAGGCGCGGCCCGGCGTGGTCTTGCGCTCGGCATAGAGCGCGAGCAGATGTTCGGCCATGTCGCTGACCGATTTGCGCACGCGCGTCTTGCGGGCTTCCCAGACCGCCGTGCCCAGGCGGTCGAGCACCGGAGACGCGCCGCCGAGCGACTGGTACTTCTGCACCAGGTCGAGCCGCGCGAGCGGAACGTAGAGCTTGGCGTCGCCGGCATAGCGCAGGAGCATGAATTCCCCGGCGGCACCTTCTACGGCCACCTGGCGCAAGCCCTCGAATTGCCCGATGCCGTGGTCAATGTGCACCACAAAGTCGCCCGGCTTGAGGTCGGAGAAATCGCTGAAGAAGCTGGCCGTCTTCGGCCTAGTCCGCTGGCGCTCCGGCGGCGGCAGCGTCTCAAAGAGATCGGCGGTGCCGAAAAGCACCAACTGCGCTTCCGGAAACGCCGCTCCTTCCGCCAGCGGCGCCTTGACCAACACCATCGCGGGAGCGTTTCCGCCGCTTTCTTCTTCGGCCAGGCGCGCGATGGTGACGTTTTCCTCGAGTTCCCCGAGGCGGTAGGGCAATTCGTACTCGTGGCAGATGTCCGCGAGGCGTTCCAGCTCGCCCGTGCTGGCGGCCGAGA
>JAIQGD010000147.1 GCA_020072765.1 Terriglobia bacterium | reverse complement strand
CAAACGCCGCTCCTATCTGGCGCCGCGCGCTGCCGTGGGCCATTGCAGCCCTGCTGTTCGTCACTCTGACGCCGATAGTATTCGTTCACTTCCGCGAGAAATCGGCCGCTCTCGCCGAGCCGATGCGCTTCCAGATTCCGCTGCCTGCAAACGTGGGCCCAACTCCTGTGGTCGAACTTTCACCCGACGGCCGTTTTGTGGCGTTCGTCGGCTTCGGCTCCGATGGGTTGACGCGACTCTGGCTTCGCCCGTTGGGTTCGCTCGAAGCGCGGCCCCTGCTCAGCACAGATGGAATTGCAATTGAGCCTTTCTTCTGGTCGTCCGATGGCCGCTTTATCGTAGTCCGGTCGGTTCAGGTTACCGGCACGGGCGGCGCCGGAAAACTTAGAAAGATCGCGGTCTCCGGCGGACCCGCGGAATCGCTTTCCGACATGACCACAGGGCTCGCGGGAGGCACGTCGAACCGCGATGGCGTAATCGTATTCGGACAATCGCCCGGGGGACTGATGCGCGTGGCCGCAGGGGGTGGGCCCGCCACGCCTCTCACAAGCGCCACGGGAGGAGCCGAGAGCGATGTATTCCCGCAGTTCCTTCCCGATGGAAAGCATCTCATTTACACTCGGTTTGTGGGCGGCCGGGGGGAGGACGCCGGCGTTTACGTCGCCTCGCTGGAGGCCAAGCCCGAGGAGCAGACCTCGAAGCGCTTGTTAAAGGACATTTCCAGGGCCGTGTTTGTGCCCGCTTCCGATGGAGGATCGGGATATTTGCTGTTCGGCCGCAGTGGGGCGCTGGTGGCGCAGCCGTTCGACGCCGGCCGGACGGAGCCGTCGGGCGAGGCTGTCATTTTGGCTGAGGGGATAACAAGCGTTTTGGGCAGCTTCTCCGTCTATTTCTCGTCTTCCGATAATGGCGTCCTGGCGTACATGAGCACGGGCGCGAACTCTCAGCTCAATCAGCTCACCTGGTATGACCGGCAAGGAAAAGTGCAGGGCACGGTGAGAGATCCCGGTGTGGAAACCGCGGTGAATCCGTCACCCGACGGGGGAAAGGCCGTCGTATTCGAGACCAGCAGCCAGGCTACGAGTGGTCTGTGGCTGCTCGATTTTGCGCGGGGCACGAAGGCGCGCTTCACCTTCGATTTGTCAGGCACGACAGGCGACGCGGTTTGGTCCCCGGACGGCAACCGCATCATCTTCGTTTCCTCCCGCGACGGAGCCTTCACCTCGATTTATCAGAAGCCCGTCAGTGGAGCCACGGACGAGGTTCTGCTGCTGAACTCCGCCGATGAAAAGCACCCCCGCAGTTGGTCGCGCGATGGGCGCTTCCTGTTCTACGACGAATTTGACGCCAAGACAGGTAAGTTGCGCATACGCGTCCTTCCTCTGGAGGGTGATAAGAAACCGCTGCCCGTGCAGCCGGTGTCTTTCAACGAAGGGAGCGCTCAGATTTCTCCCGATGGGCACTGGCTGGCCTATGCGTCCGACGAGACGGGGCGCTCGGAAGTATATGTCCGGGCGTTTTCGCCGGACTCCGCCGCACGTGGTTCCGCTGCGGGAGGCAAATGGCTCATCTCCAACGGCGGCGGCACCGATGCGCGGTGGCGGGCGGACGGGAAGGAACTGTTCTACCTCACTTCCGACGGCAAGGTGATGGCCGTGGAACTCAGCACCAGTCCCGCGTTCCAGGCGGGAGTACCCAAAGTGCTTTTTCAGGGGCCGCCTCTGCTCTTTCCGTTCGGAGCTTCCATGCCATCTCAATGGGGAGTCACTCCGGACGGCAAGCGTTTCCTGTTTGAGGTGCCCCTCGCGTCCAGTGCGCAGCCGCCGCTTACCGTCGTGCTCAACTGGCAGGCGGGGCTGAAGAAATGACGCGCGGGCTCACCACGCGCTAACGGGAAATGCAAACCCAGGGCGGGGACCCACGCACGTGACGCCGGAACGCTGCTCCACGCCTCGGCGCCCACAACCCCCTTTTCATGGGCTTGCTACCCTGCTAGCGTGATCGGTGGACGAAAGGCGAGACGGGCTCCGGCGCAGCCGCGCTGCACCTCGGCGCAGGCGGAAGGCGGTACGCATCCTTGGGCGAACCGGTACAGATCGAGCTGAGCGATGTCGCTCGGGAGGTTCTCAAGCGGAGGATTCTGCTCGCCGGCCCCTCCGGCACGCCACTGGAAACTCCGGAGCAGATGTTCTCGCCGCTACGCTCCCTCGGCGCAGATTCGCGAAACCGCCGAAGCGTTTTTGCGGATGATGCAGGCTCTCGACTTCCTTCCCAATTCCCCCACGCTGATCAATGCCGGCCTTCCCGAAGGGCAGCTCTCCGCCTGCTTCGTCCTCCCACTCGAAGACTCGATGACTTCGATTTTCGAGACCCTGCGCGACATGGCCTTGATCCAGAAGACCGGCGGCGGCACCGGATTTTCCTTTTCGCGCCTCCGGCCGCGCGGCGACGTCGTCGCCACCAGCCGCGGGCGCTCGAGCGGCCCGTTATCGTTCATGAAGCTCTATGACTGCGCGTCGGAGGTGACGCGCCTGGGCGGCGCCCGGCGAGGCGCCAACATGGGAGTGATGCGCTGCGATCATCCCGATATCCTCGAGTTCATCGCCGCCAAAAGCGAAACCGACACGCTGCACACGTTCAATATCTCCGTGGGCGTGCCCGACGCGTTCATGGAGTGCGTCCGGCGGCGCGCCGAGTATCCGCTGATCAACCCGCGGACGGGCGCG
>JAIQGD010000091.1 GCA_020072765.1 Terriglobia bacterium | reverse complement strand
CAGCCCCTCGTCAATCCGCCCCGCGCAGCAAACGGGGCTCAGCAGCAGAACACGAGGCCCCTACGGTCTGGAGTTGAACGATAATTGCCGGACATGCACGTTCCGCAGAAATGGGTTTTTCTGCCAGTTCTCTGCCGCCGAATTGAAGGATTTCGACGCCATCAAGCGTGTCTCGGCCTATCCCACGGACTCCATTCTCTTTGTAGAGCACCAGATGCCGCGAGGAATCTATGTGCTGTGCGAAGGCCAAGTAAAGCTGTCTCTTACTTCCAAGAACGGCAAGACGCTGATTTTAAGAATCGCCGGGCCCGGCGACATCCTGGAGCTCGCCGATGTTTTGTCCGGCAATTTGTATGAGGTGACCGCCGAAACGATTCGGCCATGCCAGATTGCCTTCGTTCGCACGGCGGACTTTCTGCGACTTCTCGCAGAACACCCGGGGGTATACCAGAGCGTGGCCAGCCAGCTATGTTCCCACTACCAGGAGGCGTCCGAACAGATGTCCATGATCGGACTCGGCACGTCGATCTTGGAAAAGCTCGCCAAATTCCTGCTGCATTGGGCCCGTTCCGGAACCGAAGTCGGCGCGGAAACTCATTTCACGCTTCCCTTGAGTCACGAAGAAATCGCCCAATGTATCGGAACGACGCGCGAATCGGTCACGCGGGCATTCGGCGAGATCGAGAAACAGGGCCTGGTGGAGCACCGAGGCTCCACTCTGGTGATCCGGAATCACGAAGCCCTGCGGCAGTTCCGCTCCCGCAAGGCCATGCCACAGAACGTTATCCCCCGCGGGATGCCGGCGGCGCCGGCTCTGCCGCGCCCTGCCGCCGAGTTGCAGCACCCGTTCCGGAGGCAGGTCACCAGCGCGCAGCGCGGCTCTTGAGCAACCCATAATTGGTGTCGGTTGGCTTTGCCGCGAGGCGCTCCCGATCCGCACTCCGTAATGCCCCTCGCCCAAAAAACGATCCTGCGACTTTCGGACAGGTAGAGTATTGGACACGGAGGCTCGCCTAGCCGGGTCGGGAACGTTAGTCTGGTTCGGGGGCATCACGCCATCGACACTTCATGGGAAAAACCGAGAAAGTACCCCCGGCACAAAGCGCCGAAGGGGATGTTGGTCGGCTGGGAGGCCGGGGGGCATCGGGCGGTTTCTCGCGCGGAGACGGTAGGGCTGGGCGGCTTATTTCTGCACACGCCGAATCCGCTGCCGCTGGGAACGATGATCCAACTGCTGTTCGACTTGAAGGCGGGGGAAGTCCGCGCCCGCGCCATCGTGCGGTATTCGAGTTCCGGGAAAGGCATGGGCGTGCAAATTGTGCAAATGCAGCCGGGTGACCGAGCGCGGCTGTATCAATTTCTGCTGAACTACACAACGGCGGAAGCAAAGTCTGTCCCCAGCAGTTGAAACAATGGGCCACTCCAAGGCATGCACAAACACAGGACCGGCCTTCCCGGTCACGCCCCCAACCGGGACGCAAACGGCGCGGAAGGCTACGACTACAAGACCTGGCGGTTTTTGGCCATCCTCAGCGACCCCACGGAGTTCCCGGCGGTGCCATAGGGCGTTCAATAGCTTGCACAGGCGGATTGACGCCCCTTAGCCCGTTTCCTATGCTGCCCTTGCTGGCGGCGTAGGCGGCCGGCCTAAAGGCCGCCGCTAAAAGTCGCGGCGCAGCGGAAATCAGCAGCCGGGACCACCGCTGCGGCCTGGAGGAGGGCAGCCCATGGATACGCCCGTGGTTTATGCGACACCGAATCCGCCGACTCCGGGGCGGCCGGTGATCTTCAACCCCGCCGTGTGCAACGGCTGCAACACCTGCGCGGCGGTCTGCCCCGAGGACGTCTTCATCCCCAATCCGGTCAAGGGCGAGTCGCCCATCATTCTCCATCCCGAGGAATGCTGGTACTGCGGAGTCTGCGTGGACGACTGCAACCACGGGGGCGGAATCCGGCTCAATCATCCGCTGCAGCAGCGCGTGCGCTGGAAGCGCAAGGCCACCGGCGAACATTTCCGCATGAGGTGAGAGATGAGCGCGCCTTCCTCCTACACTTGGCCGTACCCCATCCGCTACGGCCAGCAGGATACGCATGAAACCGACGTCCTGATCCTGGGCGGCGGCATCGCCGGCGTGTGGGCGGCCATCGCCGCGCGGCGCACCGGCGCCCGCGTGATGATCATGGAGAAGGCGGACACGCGGCGCAGCGGCGCCGGCGGCACCGGCGTGGATCACTGGAACTACGCCGCGGACAATCCCTGTTCCACGATTACTCCCGAAGAGATGACGCAGGCGCTCGTGGACAATCACTACGGCTACCGTAGCGGAATTTCCACCTACATCTTCACCTCCTCGGCCTACGAAACCCTGCTCGAAATGGAAGCCATGGGCGGCAAGGTGCGCGATACCGACGACGAATACAAAGGCGCGCCCTTCCGCGACGAGAGGACCAAGCTGCTCTTCGCCTATGATTACCAAAATCGCTACACGCTCCGCGTCTGGGGCGCAAACTACAAGCCGCTCCTGCGCCGGCAGTGCAAGAAGCTGGGCGTCGAAATCCTCGACCGCACCAGCGCCACCGCGCTGCTCACCGAAAACGGCGTGCATGGCGCCCGCATCGTGGGAGTCACGGGCGTTGACTGCCACACCGGCGCGTTTGTGGTGGTCCGCGCCAAGGCGGTGATCCTCGCGACCAACCGGCCGCAGCGCATTTTTACCTTCTCCTCCGAACAGCGTGGCTCGGCAGTCCACCGCGGCGGTTCCAATGTGGGCAACGGCTACGCCATGGCCTGGCGCATCGGCGCCGAGTTCACCATGATGGAAAAGACGATGCGAACGGTGTTCGCCAGCCCGTATAACTTCCCGATATACGGAAGCGGGAATATGCACAACACCTGGTATCCCGCGACGATCGTGGACGCCAACAACAAGGAAGTGCCGTGGGTGGATTGCAACGGCAAGATTCTGACCTCGGTGGAGGAGCGCTGCCGCCCCGCTGAAGGTCAGAAGTTTTTCCTGATGGGTGGAGGCAATGCCTATCCCCCACCCGGCCTGAAGCAATACGCTGGGCCGAAGCTGATCCCGGACCTCGAGGCGCGCATGCTGAAGGGCGAGTTCACGCCGCCATTCTATGCCGACCTTACGAGCATGCCGTGGTACGAACGCAAGGTCATCTGGGGCCTGATGGTCGGCCAGGAAGGCAAGACGCGCATCCCCATCGTGCAGACCTACGAGAAGGCCGGCTTTGACCCAGCGCAGGACATGTTGCAGGCCTACGATTTCCTCCGTGGCCAGGGCATGGCTGAAACCGGCGCGCCCCAGGAGCGCACGTTTGGCGAGATCGGCGTGGCCGGCGGCCTGTTGGTGAATTGGGATTTGATGTCGAATATTCCGGGGCTGTTCGGCGCCGGCGACCTTTTGTTCGGCAGCCAGGACCATGGCAACGCGGCCACGACCGGGCGTTACGCGGGCGCGCGCGCGGCGCTGTATGCGCGAGGCGTGCGCCATGGGGAGCTCGCTGCGGTGCAAGTCGAGCGGGAAAAGAAGCGCGTCTATGTGCCTCTTGCCGAATCTCCCGACAGCATGGACTGGAAGGAACTGAACTTTGGCGTGGCGCGCGTCATGCAGAACTACTGCTCCGAGCTGAAGAACGAGGAACTGCTCACCCTCGCGGAGACCTGGCTGGCGGACATCGAGCAGAACGAAGTCCGGCGCGTCTCGGCGAAAAATCCGCACCAGTTGATGCGCACGCTCGACGTCATCGACATCCTGACCTGCGCGCAGATGATTGTTCAGGCGTCGCAAGCGCGCAAGGCCAGCAGCCACGTGCTCAGCTTCAACCGCATCGACTACCCCGCCGTCGATCCGCCCGAATGGCGCAAGTACCTGGTGATCGGCCGCGATGCTGGCGGCCAGACGCGCGTCACCGACCGGCCGCTGGGCTTCTGGGGCGACCTGCCATCCAACTACGGCCCGCGTCACGCCGAAAACATCGCCGCGATGCAGGCCGCCCAAACCACCGCCGCCACATAGCAGAGCTGCGCGCCGCACGGGCGCAATGCTCGAATCGGTCCGGCGTTGTCGCCGCGTAGTACGCGGTATCCTTGCGGACAGGTTTTACCATTCCTCGACACCTGTCCCTCCGGACAGCTGCGCTCTGCTGGTTCCCTCCGATAGACTCGTGCTAGGCCGATTGCGGCGCAGCCACAGCTCATCGGCGCCGCAGTCCGACTTCGGCCAACCGCATCGCAGGAGTTTCCCCAATGAAGAAGGCACGCTTTCTGCTGCTGTCCGGACTCTGGCTTTCTCTGTTTTGGCTGTCCCCGAACTGCCTGGCGCAGTCGCTCAAGCCGGGCACGCAGATCAAGGTACGCCTGCTGGGAAAGCTGGACACTGGCGCGAACACGGCAGGCCAGACCTTCACGGCCACCGTCGGAGAAGCGGTACGTTCCGGCGGACGCACCATCTTCGCCAAGGACACCCGGGTCAAGGGCCAGATCCTCGAAGTGGTGAGTTCCGGACGCCTCAAGAAGCCCGCTTCCATCTCGCTGCAGTTGACCAGCATCGGCAGGAACGCGGTTGAAACGGAGACCCTGCGAATTGACGGAAAATCGCACGCGGGACGCGACGCGGCCTGGATCGGAGGAGGCGCGGCGACCGGCGCCGTCATCGGAGCCATCGCGGGCGGCGGCAAGGGCGCGGCGATCGGCACGCTGGCCGGGGCCGGCGCGGGAACCGGAACGGCCTATGCAACAGGCAAGAAGGAGATCGTCCTGCCCGCGGAGACGGAACTCGTCTTTGTCGTGGCGGGAAACCACTCCTCAATGTCCGAAGAACCCGCACCGCGTAACGGCTCGGGTTCATTTGCCCGCTCCCAGTCGTACGCGACCCAGGAGCCCTCCGGCCGGTCCGAAGTCTACGTCGAAGAGGAGCCCTCCCGCCCGCCGCAAGCCCGTCGTTACCGCGACGACGACCGCGACGAGGATGAGGACTCGGAATCCTACGAACGCCCGGAATCGTCCCGCGGACGGCGCCACTCGCGCGATGCCGATCGCGACGACTCCGCTTCCTTAAGTTTCTCGGAACACGACCAGCGGATCATTCACTCCTACTTCCGCTCCAACAGCCGGAATTTGCCGCCGGGCCTGGCCAAACGCAACGGAGACCTGCCTCCCGGCCTGGAAAAGCATTTGCGCCGCGACGGCACCCTGCCCCCGGGCCTTCAGAAACGCGTCGAGCCCTTTCCCGAGGATTTGGATGACCGTCTGCCGGCGCTGCCGCGCGGCTATTCGCGCGTGTTCCTTTCCGGTCGCGCGATCATTCTGGCGCGCGACGGCCGCATCGCCGACCTCATCGAAATTTCCTGGTAGCCCGGGAGAACCCTCCCATTCGGATGGCACGGGCCGGCGCGGCGCTTTCGCCGTGCCGCCTGTGCGCTCGTGCGGATTTTCCCGCGCCCCTCGTGCCCGGCAATCACAACCCTCCCCCGCTTGGACGGCGCCCTCCCGCGGTGTAAACTTCCGCATCCCACGCCCCGCACGGAGGAGCGCAACATGACCGACGACATGCTGGAACGCCTCACCATCCGCGAGATGATCGAAAACTGGGTTTTTTGTCGCGACGCGTGCCTCTGGGAAAAGTTCCGCACGCTCTGGCATGACGAAGGGCGCATGATGGCCACCTGGACGCAGGGCACCGCGGACGAGTTCATCGAAATGAGCAAGCAGGGCTTCGCGCGGGGCGTGCGCATCCTGCATTTCCTGGGCGGGAGCACCATCGAGGTGCGCGGCCCGCGCGCCCTCTCGCAGACCAAGATGACCATCTCGCAGCGCGCCCCGGTGCACGACGTCCTCTGCGACGTCGTTTGCACCGGCCGCTTCTGCGATTTCTGGGAGAAGCGCGCCGGGCGCTGGGGCCTGGTCCTGCGCCAGCCCATCTACGAGAAGGACCGCATGGATCCCGTCGATCCCGCCGCGCGTCTCCAGCTCGATCCCGCGCTGCTGGCGAAATTCCCGGAGGGCTACCGCCATCTCGCGTATCTGCAAACGCAGATCGGCTACAAGATCAAGCTCGACATGCCCGGCCTCACCGGCCCGGAACTCGAGGCCCTCTACGCCCGCGGCGAAGCCTGGCTCAACGGCGCGCCGCTATAGCGGCGGGGGACGTTTGCCGGCCTGTGTCTCCAACGACATGCTGAGAAACCGGCCCGGTCTGTGATATAACTCGGCTCCTCGATCCCCCTGCGAAGGAGTCTTGGATGACGCATCGCAACAATCTTTCCCGATCGCGCGCGCTGCTCCTGATGGCGCTGCTCGCCATCACCGCCGTGGTGATTTCCACGCTGGCGCAGCAGCACTGGGCGCAGGCGCCGCGCTCTGTGCGGCTGTACGTGTTCGATTGCGGCGTCATCAAGGGACTCGATCCTGCGCTCTTCAATTTCAAGAAGGAAGAAGTTGCCACCACGGACTTCGCCGTTCCCTGCTACCTGGTGGTGCATCCGAAGGGAACGCTCATGTGGGACGTGGGCGTCATACCGGATGCGACTTTCAAGGCCGACGGCGCGCCTGTCACGCAGGGAGTGTCCACGGCCACCAGGCGGCTCGATAAGCAACTCGCGGAAATCGGCTATGCGCCGTCCGACATCACCTATCTCGCCCACTCGCACTATCACCTGGACCACATCGCCAATTCCAACGAGTTCGCCTCCTCCACCTGGCTGGTGCGCCAGGTGGAACGCGACGCCATGTTCGCCGAAAAACCCCCGGCGCTCGTGGACCCGTCGCTCTACAGCGCGCTCAAGACCAGCAAGACCGTGATTATCAGCACCGATGAATACGACGTGTTTGGCGACGGCAAGGTCGTCATCAAGTTCGCCCCCGGACACACTCCCGGACACCAGGTTCTCATCCTAAAGCTGGCGAAGACCGGCACCGTGATGCTGGCCGGCGATCTCTATCACTATCCCGAGGAGCGCGGGCTCAATCGCGTGCCCACCTTCGAGTTCAACAAGGAGCAGTCGCTCGCCAGCCGCGCCATGATCGAGGCCTACGTCAAAAAAACCGGCATGCAGCTCTGGATCGAGCACGACTTCGCCGCCAACGCCAAGCTGAAAAAAGCGCCCAAGTATTACGATTAGCCGCATGGCCCAGGTGTAGCGTGGCGCTGAAAGATGCTTCGGGGTTGGAAGGGCGAGGAACCTGACGCCCCCTTGGGCTTCTGCTGACATTGGCTTTGACAGCCTCTCTCCGCACCTCTAAACTGACTCGTATGGAAGTGCGCCTCAAGCCGGAAACCGAATCCCGCCTTCAGAAACTGGCCGCGACGACTGGCCGCGCACCCGATGATCTCGTCGAAGACGCGATGGCCGGTTATCTCGCGGAACTCGCGCAAGTGCGCACCATGCTGGATGGCCGCTACGACGAGATCCAGAGCGGCCGCGTTGAACCCATCGACGGCGAAGAGGCTTTTAATCGGCTGCGCCGCAAGAGCCAAGACCGCCGCAATTCATAAGGGCAGCTTTTTGTCCGTTGCTTTCGACCCAACCTGATCAACCAGCACCACCCAGTGGACACGACGACTGCACTGATGCCGGCTTCGCCCTCACGCTGTTTTCGCAAAGCGCCTGCGAAGCCCCGCTTGCTCCAGGAGAGGCAGGACGTCGCGGGTAAATCTCTGAAGTCCGTCGATGTAGTCCACCCAGGTCATGATGACGCCGTCGATGCCGGCCTCGGAGATGGCCTGCAGTTCCTCGGCAATTTTTTGGGCGGTGCCGACCACTGGATAGCCCGCGCCGACCGCCATCCGCGCGCGCATGAACGCGAGCCGCTCAGATTCCATGGGGATGTTGTTTTCGAGGCTGATCGTTCGCATCACGCTGTCCAGAGCCTCGGTGTCCACGTATTCCGCGGAATACCGGCGCAGATACTCTTCCGCTTCCTTTTGGGATTCCCCCTGCACCACCGCGGTATTGGTCCAAATCTGGATCTCACGGCCAAATTCCTCGCGGGCCATCTTCTTGTACGATTCCACTTCCGCGCGCCACTCCCGGGGACGGTTCCCGTGGGGCGAAATCAAGCCGATATCCGAGTTCTTCGCGGAAAAGCGGATACCCACCGGCGACAGCGCGGCGTTCATCACCGGCACTCCGCCCTTCTGCACCGGGTGCGGGCGCGAAATCGCCCCTTTCATGTGGAGAAACTCGGAATGGTGATCGAACTCACCCTCATGCGTCCACAGCTTCCGCAACACCTCGAGCCATTCGGCCAAATAGACGTAACGGCGGTCGTGCTCCATCAGTTCGATGCCGAACATCTCGAATTCGCGGCGGTTCCAGCCGCCCACGATATTCAACGCGTGGCGGCCGCCGGAAATTGCGTCAATGGTGGCGCACTGCTTGGCCACGACCAGCGGATGCATGGTCGGAGCGTGCGAGGTGGCAAAGATCGCCGAATACGTGGTCGCCTGCGCGAGTCCCGCGGCAAAGGTGAAGACGTCCAGGATCTCGTTACACGGATGATCGGGCTTGTTGTCCAGATAGCCCTTCCAGCGCGCGATGGGGACGATGGCCTCCAGGCCGGCATTGTCCGCCAGACGCGCCGCCGCCAGGCAATTCGCCCACGTGGGGCGCCAGCGCTCCGGCACCAGCGTCATGTTCGCCAGCGTGTTGGTGCAGAACGTCCCCAGCTTCAATTTGTTGTCGTTGAACAGCGGATTGGCAGGCATCAGCGTCGCCTTTGCGATGAAAGTTGTCCCGGAGTCCATGGAGAGTAGCGGCTTCGGGTGGAGGGCATCCCGCAACCCTGTCCGGGACCTGCGACCTTATGCGACCTTGACCGTGGGAGTCAACGAAGATTGTAGCGGCCGTTGCGAGGCGATCTCTGCGTTCTCTGCGCCTCTTCGAGGCACCAATCACTACTCACCAATCACTGCTCACGTTCCCACGCGCAGGGAGCGCGTGAGATTCTTCAGCGTGGCGATGGCGGAAAACGCCGCGAGTTGCGAGGTGCGGGGATTGGATTTCGATGGGACGTTCTCGACCGTCACGGTGAGCCGGCCGAATTCGCCCTGCACGCGAATCTCGTGCACGTTCTCGTTGCCTCCCGGCACGGCCACCACGCGCACGCGCACGGGCACCGGCACGGCGGGATTGACGGCCAGGCGCAGCGAGGCGGCCACGTTGGAGGTGGCCGGAAAGGCGTGCGCGGCTTCTTCGGCGCGCCCTTCAAAGATCACCGTATCTTCCTTGAGATGGTCCAGATCGATGCCGCGTTCGACGATGTACTTCGATCCCTGCAGCGCCGCCACCGGTTTCCGGCTGGTCAGCAGCGCCGAATCGATCCGCCCGATCGAAGCGGACTTGATGCCGTCGAGCCCGGCGATGGCACCCGAGGGAACGTAGATGTGGCAGCCCTTTTCGCCGGCCTGGCGAAACCATTCCTCGCGCCCAAGCAGGCCTCCCACGCTCATGATGAGCATGTCGCGCCCGCGCGCCAGCGCCAGCGGAACGAACGCCGGCAGAGCCGCCTGGCTGGCCGCTTCCACCGCCACGTCGCACCGCTCGATCATCTGCTCGAGGGAGACGACCGGCGGATGGCTGGAAAGCTCCGAGGAGAGCGCCTTCGCGCGCTCCGCGTCCTGATCGGCCAGAGCCACCAGTTCCGCCTCGACCTGTTTCTGGTCGAGCGCGGTAGCGATGGTCCGCCCGATGGCGCCCACGCCGAGAATTCCGATTTTCAGCATTTGTCGGCCGCCCTTACGCCAGCTCGAGCATGCGGTTGATGGCCCGGCTGGCCCGGCGCGCAATCTCTTCGGGCACGCGGATCTGGGGCGTCATCGTCTCGAGCGAGTGAATGATGTTGTCCAGCGTGATCGTCTTCATGAACGCGCAGACGGCGTTGGGATTCACAGGGTAAAACGTCTTCTCGGGAAACCGCTTGTGCAATTGGTGGAGGATGCCGAGTTCGGTCCCCACGGCGAACTCGCTGGCCGGAGATTGCTCGATGTGCCGGAGCATCCCCTCGGTCGAAAGGAAGAAGGTGCGGTCCCGCGGCAGCGTGCCGTCGAGCGCCCGGGCCATGCACGAGCTGACGCACCCGCATTCGGGATGCAACAGCAGCTCGATGTCGGGATGCGCGTCGAAGATTTCGAGAACCTGGTCGGGCTGGATCATCTTGTGCACGTGGCAGTATCCCGGATAGGCGATGATGTCGCTGCGTCCGGTTTGCCGCGCGGCCACCGCGGCCAGATACTGGTCGGGCAGAAAGAGAATCGGCCGGCCGGCGGGAATCGCGGCCACCACCTTCGCGGCGTTCGCCGACGTGCAGCAGTAGTCGCTTTCGGCCTTCACCGCGGCCGAGGTGTTGATGTAGGAGACCACGACCGCGTCGGGCACTTTGGCCTTCCACTCCAGCAGCTCCTCCACCGTGACCGATGCGGCCAGCGAGCACTGCGCCCGCAGGTCCGGCAGCAGCACAGCCTTGTCCGGGCACAAAATCGCGGCCGTTTCCGCCATGAAGTGCACGCCGCAGAAAACGATCACTTCCGCATCTGTTTTCGCCGCGGCCTGCGAAAGCTTCAGCGAGTCCGCCACCGCGTCGGCAACATCCTGGACCTCCGGACGCTGGTACAGATGGGCCAGCAGAATGGCCTTGCGCTCGGTGCAGAGCGCGCGAATGCGCTCCTGCTTCCGGCGAATCTCCTCCGCGGTGTCGTGGATCGTCTCGATGGGCGGAAGCGTGTAGCGTTCCTCGAAGGTTTCCCGTTGCTGCATCACAGCGTTGCTCATGACCGTTTCCCTCTTTCCATGAAGTTATGAAATGCTCTGGCGAAGATCGAGCGCGCGCGCCGAATGGGTCAGGGCGCCGATGGAGATGGCGTCCACGCCGCACGCCGCGTAGGCCTCGATGTTCGTTTCCGCAATCCCGCCGCTCGCTTCCACCAGCACGTCGTCCCACAATCCTTCGCGGCGCAGCATCTCCAGAATCGCGCCGATCGCTTCCGGCGTCATGTTGTCGAGCAGGAGCAGGCAGGGATAAACTTCCGGCCCTTCCTCGAGCAGCCGCCGGAACGTCCGCGCCGCCGCGCGCGCCGCCGCTTCCCCTCTCACCTCGACTTCGATGAACGCCGATTCCCGGCGCAACTTCCACGCCCTCTCGATGGCCACCGGCGCGGCCTCTTCCTCGCGGCCGGCCAGCAGCGCCAGATGGTTGTTCTTGATGAGGATGGCGTCACCCAGCCCCAGCCGATGCGTCCCTCCCGACCCCAGATGCAGCGCGCGCTTGTCGAGCAGCCCCCAGGGCGTCTTGCGCGTGCCCACCACCCGCGTGAGCGCAGAACCCCGGCGCACGCGTTCCTGCAGGCACCGCGCCGCCGTGGCGATGCCGCACATTCGCTGCGCCAGATTCAGACCCACGCGTTCCAGCCCCAGCAGCTTCATCCGGTCGCCCTCGGCGCGCAGGAGAATGTCTCCCGGCCGCAGCGCGTCGCCGTCTTGCTTCTCCAGCGTGACCGCCACGCCGCGCTGCTCCAGCAGAAACGCCAACTCCGCCAGTCCCGCGGCCACGCCCCCTTCATTCGCGATCACGGCGGCCGCGGCGCGCCCGCCCGCGAGCCCGAGCGCTTCCGCCGTCAAATCCTTGGGCGCCAGATCCGCCAGCAACAGCGTGTCCGTGAACGTGCGCACCACGTGCAGGTACGCGGGATTCTCCAGCGTGAGGCCGCCTCCCCGAAACAGGGCCTGTTCGATGCGTTGTGCGCGTGTCGCGTTCATCCCCGGTGTCTTCCGCCCGCCCTTATTTCAGAAGGAATCCGCGCGCGCGCAGCTTGGCCTTGGCCCGCGCGATCATTTCCGGGCGCGAGGCTTCGATCGTGTGCAGGTGCACGCCGTC
>JAIQGD010000090.1 GCA_020072765.1 Terriglobia bacterium | reverse complement strand
CTTTGCCTTTGCAGTCAGCCAAATCCAGCTTCTGTCCGGTGAGGTCTACCAAGGAAAACAGGGGAGCACGGCCTAGCTCCGGTCGGCTCGCAGGGGCGGCCGCGGCGATCTTTTGCACTCGTCCCGCCGGATCGACCGTATGCCGCAGCGTTTTGCTCACGGCGTACGCCCGGCTTTCGCTTCGCTGGCCCACCGATTCCGGCGTGATGGAGACCATGGGATTCGACGGATTGAGCTGCTCGGTTCCCGGTTTCGTATTCGCGGAGGCGGCGGCCGTGTTGGCCGCATTGGGCGCGCCCGGTTTCGGCGGATTCGCATTCGCCGCCGGAGCTTGGTTCGTTGCGGCTGCATTGGCGGTCGCTGCCGTGCCTGCCGCGGCCGGCGCGGCGGTGGCCGTGGACCCGGCCGTGGTCGTCGCCGGCGGCGCCGGCACGTTGCTCGGTGTCCCCGGGATGCCCGCGGGCGGCGCCCCGCCAAAGCGTTCCTCCTGCACTTGCGAACTCACCAGCACGGGATTATTGGGGTCGTAGAGTTCCTGGGTGGTGTCGGCCGAACTCGGGTCCCACGCGACAGTCACGCTGGCCTTCACATGATCGGTCCCCACCACCGGCGCCAGCGTGGCCACCAACTTCTCCGCCATGGCCGCTTCCATCTCCACCGACCCGTCGCCGCCCGTTCGTCCATGGCGCCCCTTGGCCACCAGCGGCGTGCGGCCGTCGGCGCCGATCAGCGTCACGTTTTCCGGAGAGAGATTGTCGACGGCGCTGGCCACCAGGTGCGTCACGGCGCTGACTTCGTCGTCGGTCAATCCGCCGCCGCGCAACTTCAACACCACGGCCGCCTTGGCCACGCGCTCGCGGTCGCTGAACAGCGAATCGTGCGGCAGCACCAGGTGCACGCGCACCGATTGCACGCTGCCCAGCGTCTGGATGGTCCGTTCCAGTTCGCCTTCGAGCGCCCGCTGATAATTCACCTGCTCGGAAAAATCGCTCCCCGCCCAGTTCGGCTTATCGAACAGCTCGAAACCGAGCCGCCCGGTCTGCGGCATGCCCTCGGCCGCCAGCGCCAGCCGCGTCTTGTCCAGCTGATCGGCGGGCACGCTCACGCTGGTGCCGTCGCTGGATAACTGGTACGGAATATTCTTGACGCTCAGGCTCTGCGCCACGGCCTGGGCATCTTGCGGCGAAAGTCCCGCGTACAACGTCTTGAAGTCCGCCGTCGCCGTAAGGCGTACGAACAGCGCAATCACTCCGGCCACGAGAACCGCGCTCACGACCAGAAGAATCCTCTGCCGCAGGGTCATCCCGCGTAGAAACGCTTCCATCTGTTTTAGAAACTTGTCCACGGATGCCCGGCTCGCCCGGCCGCCTCTTCTCCAGTCAGATCAGGAACACTCTGCTATTCCCTTGCTAGGCCCCGCTCGCTTCGGCCGCCACCGATCGCTGGCGAATCCAGCCCGGCGCCCGCCGCACGCTCGTTCCCCAATGCCTGACGGATCAGAACTGCATCTGCGAGATCGTCTGGTATGCCTGAATGATTTTGTTGCGCACCTGCATCATCAGTTGAAACGACAGGTCCGCTTTCTCCACGGCAATCATCGCGGAATGCAGATCCTGGCCGTTGCCCTGCAGAAGCTCGGTGACCTGCTGCTGCGCGGTGGCTTGCATGTCGCCCACCTGCTGAATCATGCCGTCGAGCGTCTGGAAAAATGGCGAAGCGTCTCCGGCCGGAGCGGGCGCCGCGGCGCCCGTGGCCGGCGTCACCGCCGCTGTCGTCGAGAAACCTTGAATGGGGTCAACCATCGCTCACCTCCGCCGCGCGTGCCGCTTCACGCCAGGATCTCCAGCGCCGAGGAAATCATCGCCTTGGTCGCTTGCACCGCCGAGACATTCGCCTGATACGCCCTCGCCGCGCCCATCAGGTTCACCGCCTCCTCGATCGGATTGATCGCCGGAGACAGCACGTATCCTTGCGCGTCGGCGTCCGGATGGCCCGGCTCGAACCGCCGGACCGGCGGGGTGGAATCGGTGATCACACCATCCACCTGCACGCCCCGCGCCGTGAAGTCCACCATGGTCGCCAGTTGCTGGCCGAACGGCATCCCGAACGGCCGCCGCGCCGCAAACACCACATGCTCCCGCTGGTAGGGCCCGCCTTCGGGCGTGCGCGTCGTCTCGGCATTCGCCAGATTGCTGGCCACGATTTCGGCGCGCTGGCGTTCGGCCAGCAGCGCCGTGCCGCTGATTGTCATCACTCCGAACAGGTTCATGTTTCCTTCCCATCGTTGATGGCGCCGAGAATTCTCCGAAATTCGGCGCGGATGAATTCAATTCCGGCCCGGTACTGGAGCTGCGTCTGGCCTAGCAGCAGGCCTTCCCGGTCGAGGCTCACGTTATTGCCGTCCGGCCGGGTGATCAGCCCGTAGACCGGGCGCACCACCGGGCGCAGCGGCTTTTCGAAGCTGGTAAAACTCGCCCAGGCCAACTCGCTCTGAAAGGCGACGTCCACGGTGCGGTAGCCCGGCGTGTCGAGATTGGCCAGATTGGCGGCCACCAGCGTCTGGCGGAACGACGCGAGATCCAGGTAGCGCTCCAGAAACGGTGTCACCCCCGTGTCAATCCAGTCCATGATCGCCTCCGGCCGCGTTCACTGATACCTCCGCGGAGCCAAGCCGTATTCGCGGATTTTGTTCCGCATCGTGCGCGGGCAGATGCCCAGCAGCCGCGCCGCGCGCGTGCGGTTCCCGCCCTCGGCATCCAGTGTCGATTCCAGAAGCCGCCGCTCCATGTCGCGCAGCGACACGCCGGGCGTAAACGTGGAGGCCGCCGCGGGCACCGGTGCCTTGGCCGATCCCTTCGACTCCTCGGCGACCGCGTCCTCGAAAAACTCCCGGCCAATCCGCTCTCCGGGATGCAACGCAATCGCCCGCCGAACCAGATTCTCCAGTTCGCGAACGTTTCCCGGCCAGGCGTGCTGCTCCAGGCGTTCCATCAGTTCCGGCGAAAAAACCGGAGCCGGAGCGCCCCCGCGCCGCGAATATTTTTCCAGAAAATGCTGCACCAGCAGGGGCACATCCCCGCGGCGGTCGCGCAGCGGCGGAATCGACAGTGGAACCACGTTCAGCCGGTAATAGAGATCGGCGCGAAATTTTCCCTCTTCCACCAGGCTGGCCAGCGGCTGATTGGTTGTCGCGATGACGCGCACATCGACCGGCACTGGGCGCGTGTCTCCCAGCCGGTCCACCTCGCGCTCCTGAAGCGCGCGCAGGAGCTTCGGCTGCAACAGCAGCGGGAGTTCCCCGATCTCGTCGAGCAGCAGAGTTCCCGTATGAGCGAGTTCGAATTTTCCGGGCTTGGCCGCCGCCGCCCCGGTGAAGGCGCCGCGCGCGTGGCCGAACAGTTCGCTCTCCAGCAGCGCTTCCGGAAAGGCCGCGCAGTTCACCGCCACGAACGGTCGGTTACGGCGGTCGCTCGCCTGGTGAATCAGCCGCGCCAGCAGCTCCTTCCCAGTGCCACTTTCAGCTGCTACCAGGACGTCCATGTCCGTACGAGCGACCTGCCGTGCCCGATCTTGCAAGCTCCGCAAACTCGCCGACCGCCCAATCAAAAGGTTTTCCGCCTCGCGCGCTCCTCGCTCCGGGACCCGCGCCAGCACCCGCTCCGCCGCGTCTTTCAACTGCTCAAACGACACCGGCTTGACCAAGTAATCGCACGCCCCTTCGCGCATCGCGCGGACCGCTTCCGGCACCGACGCGAATGCCGTGAGAAAAATGACGCCCACCTGCGGCGCCAGTTCGCGCAGCCCGCGCAAGACGCCCAGGCCGTCGCCATCCGGCATGCGCATGTCGGTGACCACCAGCGGGCAGGGCATGCGGCGGAACTTCGCCAGCGCGTCGTTCGCTCCATACGCCGTCGTCACGTCCCAGCCGTCGCGCATGAAGTGCGCTTCCAGTGCGGCGCGCATCGGCGCTTCGTCATCCACCACCATGACGTGACTCATGCCGCCGCTCCCGCCGATAGGGCCACGCGCGGCAGAATCACCGAAAGCGTGGCTCCCTTCCCCGGCTCGCTCGCCACCTGGATGCTCCCGCGATGCTGCTCGACCACCGCGCGGCAGACCGCCAGGCCAATTCCGGGATTGCCCGGCTGCGTCGTGAAGCCGGGCTCGAAGATCTTCTCCAGATGCTCCGGCGCAATGCCCCGGCCCGTATCCTCGAAATCGATGCGCACCTCGTTGAGCCGGTCGAACTCGGCCCACTGCAGCCGGATGGTCAGAAGCCCGCCCGTGGTCATGGCACGAAAGGCATTGAGCGCGAGGTTGAAAAACACCTGCTGCAGCCGGTGCGCATCGGCCGGAATTTCCAGTTCGCCGAGCGCGTTGTGCAGATCGATCCGCAGGCCCGCTTGTCGCGCCAGCGGCCGCAAAAACTCCACCGACTCGCGCATCAGCCGGCCCACATTCACCTCGGCGAGCTGCAACTCGGGCTGGCTGTGGAATTGGAGGACGTTGTTCACCGTGGCGGAAAGCGAACGCAATCCTGCCTGGATATGATCCGTCCAGCGGCGCAGATCCGGCTGCAGGGCGGCGGCATCGGCGAGCAAGCCTGCGAACAGTTCCAGACTGCCGAGCGGATTGCGGATTTCGTGCGCCAGCAGCGTGGCCAGTTCGGCCAGGGAGGCTTTGCGGCGCGCCGTCTCGCGCTCGGACGCCTGCCGGCGCTCCTCGGTCACATCGCGCAGAATGAACACGGATTCACTCGGAAAACCCTCGCCCTCGGTTTCGCCCAGCACCGCGCAGGCCACGCCGATCGTGCGCGTTCCCTCCGGCGTCTCGACCACGCACTCCTTTTCGGTCCGCGGCGAGCCGGCGCGCAACTCCTCGATGGATTGCCGCAGCGTTTCCGCCGCGAGCGCGAATCCATCCCCCGCGCTCGACAGGATGCGGCGCGCCTCGGGATTGGCCATCCGCGGTTCGCCCTCGCGGTTCACCACGAACACGCCGCACGGCAACCCTTCCAAAATGCGCGCCAGATAACGGCGCATCCCGGCGTTTTCCTCCACGCTCGCGGCCAGGTCGCGGTTCGTGCGTTCCAGTTCAAACCGCAGACGCAGCACCTCGTTCTGCAATTGCCCGTAGGATTTTTCCAGGGAGTCCGCGGCGTGCGTGAACGTCTGGAATGCGCGGGCCAGAAATTCTTTCGGCGTCGTCCGGTGCACGCGGGGACCCGGCCGGGGGGACTTCGGTGCGATGACTTTTTGCTGTGCGGTGGCAGACATGGCACAGGAAACCCTGCAAGGCGCGTTCCACCGGCGCGGCAGCTTGTTAAGAATTTTATAAACTCAGGCCGCTTCCGATGGCATAACCAGGTCTTCGGCACGAATCTGGTCGTTGCCGTCAGCCAGCACGAACGCCCGCTCGATCGAATGCTGCAACTCCCTCACATTTCCGGGCCAGGGATGCTGCCGCAGGAGATTCGCGGCCAGGGGGCTGAAGGACTTCTGCCGGATGCCACCCTGCTGGCAGAATCTTTCCAGGAAGTGCTGGGCCAGAGGAAGAACGTCCTCCGGACGGCTGCGCAGGGGCGGCAAATCCAGCGGAAACACGGCCAGGCGGTAATAGAGGTCCTCGCGGAACAGCTTCTCCCGGACGCGTTGCTGCAGATCGGCATTGGTGGCGGCCACCAACCGCACGTCCACCCGGAACAGATCGGCGCTCCCCAAACGCTGCACTTCTCCGTCCTGGACGAAGCGCAGAAGCTTGGCCTGCATGCTCAGAGGCAGTTCGCCGACTTCGTCGAGCAGTAAGGTGCCGCCATGCGCGGCGTGAATGCGGCCCAGGCGCGATTGAAACGCCCCGGTGAACGCGCCGCGCGTGAAACCAAACAGTTCGGCTTCGAGCAGGCTTTCCGGAATCGCCGCGCAATTCACCACCACAAACGGCCCGCGGCTGCGCCGGCTGAGTTCGTGAATGCCGCGCGCAACCAGTTCCTTGCCCGTTCCGCTGGCGCCCACAATAAGCACCGTCGTATCGCGCGGCGCCACCAGCCGCGCCAGGCGATACACCTGCTGCATCTTCCGGCTTACGCCAATCATTCCCGGGAACAACTCAGGGCGGGCCGCTGGCGCCTCGGGGCCTTCCGGTTCCTCTGCAGCGAGCGCGCTCCAGGCGGCCGCCCCCGCCTGGACGATGGGCGAGGTCTCCGCGCCGTTGCTGCTCGGACTGTCCGCAGCGGAGGAATGCCGAGACCACGGAAGGGACAGTTGTTCGCCCGCGGCCTCCCGCTCCGGCATCACGACGTTCAAGTGGGGATAGCGCGCGCGGATGGTCGCCACGAGTTCCTCGACGTCCAAATCCTGGATCTGGCGGTCGAGCACCAGCGTGCCAAAATCGCTCTCCTCCAGCTTCATCAGCGCCTCGGCGCCTCCGGCCGCTTCGGCCGCAGGCAAATCCTCCGGCGCGAGTCCCTTGAGGACTTTCGCGCGAAACTCCATGCGTGAACTGGCCACCAGAACTCTTCCCTGCCGATCAGCCGCAAACGCCGCGCTCGCCGCTGCCATGGTCTGTCTCCCCTGCCAATAGTGTTTGGTGCGAACCGTTGCTTCCGCCATCGCGCCGCGAGGGCGCCGAGTCAGATCCCGCCGCTGGAAGCGGCCTCGCCGTGCAACAGATAGCCGACGCCGCGCACGGTGTGGATCAGCTTGCGTTCGGAGGAGGCGTCGACCTTCTTCCGCAGATAATTGATGTAGACGTCGACCACGTTGGTCATGCTGTCGCGCGACATTTGCCAGACGTGCTCGATGATCGAGGCGCGCGTCACGCGCTGCCCCGCATGGCGCATCAGGTACTCGAGCAGAGCGAACTCCTTGGGCGTCAGCTCGATCTTCCTTCCCGCGCGCTGCACGCAATGCTCGACGCGGCTCAGTTCGAGGTCATCGACGCGGAACACGGTATCGGCGGTCCGGCCGCGGCGCAACAGCGCGCGCACGCGGGCGGAGAGTTCCGCGAAGGCGAAAGGCTTGAGGACGAGATCGTCGGCGCCGAGATCAAACACCTGCGCGCGGTCTTCCGGACGCGTACGATTGGTCAGGATCAGAATGGGGAGTTCCTGCCGCCCGGCGCGGACCGAGCGCAGAACGTCGAGGTCACCCTCGCGCGGAAGATTCAGATCGAGAATGGCGGTGTCGTAGTTCCGCTGCTGCGCGAGAGACTTCGCTTCTTCGCCGTCGGCGGTTAGATCCACGGCATAATGCTCGGCGTCGAAGCCGCGCCGAAGAAACATGCCGAGCGCTGGATCGCTTTCGGCCACGAGAATCCGCATGACAACTCCTGGGGAAGGGAGAAACTGCGAGAGGGTCGCAGTGAAGACTTCAATTTACGGAAGCGCGGCGAGCGTGTCAAAGGAAATCTTCATGGGAGAATCACATTGTTGCGAAAAATAAAACGCGCGCGCGATAAACAACAGCGGCGCACGCTCGACTGAACCACAATGAAATCGTTTGTGTAGCAAATCCGCACACATTTCACGGGTGCGTCATGGTCTCCGGACGCACCAGTTCATCGAACTCTTTCTCCGTCAGGTAGCCAAGCTGGAGCGCGGCCTGGCGAAGAGTCAGATGTTCGTGGTGGGCCTTGTGAGCGATCTCGGCGGATTTGTCGTAGCCGATCTTCGGGCTGAGCGCGGTGACCAGCATGAGAGAATTCTTCACATTCTGCTCAATGCGCTGGAAATCCACTTCGATTCCGGCGGCGCAATGTTCCGTAAACGAACGGCAGGCATCGGCCAGCAGGCGCACGGAGTGCAGGAAATTGTGAATCATCACGGGCTTGAACACATTCAACTCGAAATTTCCCTGCGAGCCGGCAAAGCCAATGGCGGCGTCGTTGCCCAAAACCTGCACGGCGACCATGGTCATGGCTTCGGACTGCGTCGGATTCACCTTGCCCGGCATGATGGACGAGCCGGGCTCGTTTTCCGGAATGCGCAACTCTCCCAGGCCGGCGCGGGGGCCGGAAGCCAGCCAGCGCACGTCGTTGGCGATTTTCATCAGGGAGGCCGCCAACGTTTTGAGCGCGCCGCTGGCGAAAACGATTTCATCGTGCGCCGAAAGCGCGGCGAATTTGTTGGGATGGGAGGCGAAAGGCAATCCGGTCAGCTCGGCAATTTTTCGCGCGGCGCGCTGGGCAAATTCGGGATGAGCGTTCAATCCGGTTCCGACGGCGGTGCCGCCGATGGCCAGGTCGTACAGGCCGGGCAGAACTTCCTTCAGGCGCGCGACATCGCGATCGAGCAGGCTGACCCAGCCGGACATCTCCTGCCCCACGGTGAGCGGCGTCGCGTCCATCAGGTGAGTGCGGCCGATCTTGACGACCTCGGCGAACTGGCGCGCCTTCGCGTCCAGCGTGTCGCGGAGTTGCTCGACGGCGGGAATCAGCGCCTCGGCGACGCGCGACGCCGCCGCGATGTGCATGGCCGTGGGAAACGTGTCGTTGGAGGACTGGGACATGTTGACGTCGTCGTTCGGATGGACGGGCTTCTTGCTGCCCATCACGCCGCCGGCAATCTCGATGGCGCGGTTGGAGATCACTTCGTTGGCGTTCATGTTGGTCTGCGTGCCGCTGCCGGTCTGCCAGATACGCAGGGGGAAATGTTCGTCAAGCTTTCCAGCGATCACTTCGTCGGCGGCCAGCGCGATCAGGCGCGCCTTGTCGGCGGGAAGTTTTCCAAGGTCCTGATTGACCAGCGCCGCGGCCTTCTTCAGGATGCCGAGGGCGCGAATCAGCTCGGGCGGCATGGTGTCGCGGCCGATATTGAAATGGATGAGCGAGCGCGCGGTCTGCGCGCCGTAGTAGCGGTCGGCGGGGACTTCGATCTTCCCCATGCTGTCGGATTCAATTCGTGTGCCTGCTTTCGGCGCAGGCGACGCTTTAGCGTCCACGCTATCTTCCTCCCTGAGTCTTCACCGGAACGATCACGCCAGGCGCGGTGAGACTTCCCTGCCGGCGAAAGGCATTTCGCCGGGCTTTGGTGGTCGAGCGAGTAAGGATACTGCGGAAAGCGCCTGCGTGCATGCGCGGCTTGGAGCAATGCGCGGCGTATAGCCAACACCCACATGGAGGGGGTGCAAAAGTGTTGCGGTTAGGCGAGGCATCGGCCCTGTATTTTGAATAACTTAGAGCCAATTCTGTTTCCGGGGTTGTTGCGATTAGAAATGTGCGGAATGGGGGCCGGAGTTTCACGGCAGAGACGCTGAGGGCGCAGAGGAAACCAGGCGCGTGCGGCGTCCTGCGGGCTCCGCGTCGGCGCGTTGTCGCTTTCGCTCTCAATTCCTCGTCTCCGATTTCTCGTGTCCGGCGGGCCACCGTGCGACCCCAGCGCCGGACATCTCGCTACCAACCCCTAGCATGTCGCACAGGGATGTTCGTTGCAAGGGGGTAGTGGTTGTAAACATCGGAGGGGGGGCATATCCAAAGGAGCAGGCGAGGCTATGGCGTCTCAGCAGTCTTACCGATGGCGGTGACTAGCGGGAGATGATCTCTGAGATTCGTCGTAAGCACAACGCAGTCAGATGGTGAGAAGAAGGCGAATACAGCGTCGCCGAGCGCGCGACACCTTTCGGGCGTCAACTGAAAGTGCTTGGAACGGCCAAGATCCCGCAGCACTTGCCTCCGCTGCACATCTTCTCTTCGAGTGGAGGCTGCCGGAATGGCATCGGCCATTTTCCTCAGCAGTTCGGGTTTGCTCCGGAGGTCATTTGCCAAACAACACTCTGTCTCACTATCGCAGTCGACTGGACTCAAGTTGAATACGCCGGACTCATCCAGCACGGGTGGGCTTTCGGTATAGCAGTCGAGATCCTGAATTGTTTCCGTTGTCAGACTCCTTCGCTCGCGCCACCTCCGTATCAATAGACTGGCAATGGCCAAACGATAGCGGTCCGCTAACTCTCGGTCTTCATTTGCTGCAGGAGGTGTGTCGCGGCGTCGAGTGCGAGCCGCGAGATGGACAGCGGACGCAAGTGCCTCCAAAGACGTACTCTTTCGGTAGCGCCAATACTGCTCCGGAAGCGAATTTATGATTTGAATTGTGCGAGTTAGGGATTTGGTCTGGACTAGCTTCTCATGAAAGTAGGCGTAGTTCTTTACGATTCCTGCCTTCCATTCCTTGATTGCGTAAACCGGAAGAAATGTCTGCTCGTATCGTTTGAGGGCGGAGCGCGCAGCGGTAGACTTCGGATTGCCGGGCTTTAGGAGAGCATCTGCAATTATCGTAGTGTCAACGTATGCCTTACGGCTCGGGTTCGGCATCAAACAGTTCACCCAGAGTGACAGGGTCTACGCCCAGGCCCACTTTTTCCAATTCCTCGATCGATTGCTGTGCCAAATCAAATGGAACAAACGGACGCGATCGAAGTTCCTTCAGTGTTCTCAAGACGGTAACGATTTGCTTCTCGGTCAAAGGCTGGCCACCTTGGTTCACGAATGCAATTTCTAGGGCATTGACCACTGCGGCGAATCCGTCGCCGATTGCTCTGCACCGAAACAGTTGCGGCAGCAGGAGCTGAATGCTGTGCACATGATGGTCTGACCGAATCAAATCATTGGATCTCAGTGCGTCACGGGCGTGTTCCAAAGCCGGAACCGCCTCAGCTAGCAGCTGAAGTGCTCGAATTAGCTCTGTCCGATTGCTCTCCGTGGCGGGGTAGAGCACATCTATCGGTATAGGGGCCAGAGCAGCCGTTCCCTCTGCGCGAACTATGCTCACACCTGCGAACTCACTGGTCTTGGCAGCAGGTTTGGCAGGCGCAAGGGCGGTCTCTGAGCCACCCGAGGTACGCTTTGGAAACTGTAGAACAGGAGCACTCATGTGGTTAGGAACCTATCGGCCTCCTTTCGCATGATTCTAGCAGACTGGGCTATCCAAGTGGCTGGGTCCCACTGGGCCCGTTCCACAATCGCCACCGTATAATAGTCAATGTCGAGCACTAGATGATGAAACTCCTTGTGTACGGACCGTTGGGCCATCCCCAACTCGGGCGGAAATTTGGCGTCCAAGCTGCCACTTTCTGCCTTTAATCTCATCGTGGCCCCCAAGTCCTTCCCTTCCCATCTCATTGTCAGCTCGGAAAGTTGGGAGGAAGCCCCGAATCGGGTCTCGGTCCCGGTACCGAGAAGCCGCAAGGAGTTAAGGGCAGCAATTGGGCCATCAGCCGTATCGAATATCTTATGGAGGACAAGCCTCAGCCCAATCCGAGTAAATATGCTTATTTCTAACTTGTTCACTGCAAAATCAAAAAAGGTCTTGCAGTTGGAGGCAAATCGTTCAAGCCCTGAATCGGGCTCATTAGTTGTAAGGCGGGCGGCCGTAAACTCAAGGCCTATCGTGCCCTCGTCTGCCGTCATCTGCGTCTGCGTTGGCGTGGGGGAATCGGAATGAAGATTGGTAAATTTGCCACTAAGGTGGTGGAAGATATCACCCGTTTTGTCGAACACGAGGTAAGCTTCAGGGTACCTTAACTCACAGGTTACCTGTCGGACCTCAAAATCCGAGACTGTGAGAGGCATGGGCATACGCGCCGGGCCTCGAATTCTAGCTAAATGGCCGGCTCACGCGCAAGCGCAATCTTGACTGACGCGGACAGTGCGGGGGAGCCCGGCGATTCCCACTTACCCGGTTCCAAGGCTACCGATCTCTCGGCAAAAATGACACCGATCATGATAGCAGTGGGATGACATCACCATGCCGATGTTTTGATGCGTTCCCAACCAGGACGGGCCGGCTATGGCAGCAGCGGCGGGACGTAGGCGAAGGTGCGGGCGAAGAACCAGGTGAGGAAGAAGACCAGGAGGGTGTGCCGTAGCCGACCAGGTCGCGGGCGCGCACCTTGAGGATGCCCAGCAGGGGCAGCATCCAGAAGGGATTGACGAGGTTCGGCAACGCCTCGGCGACGTTGTAGGTCTGCACGATCCAGCCGAGGTTCACGTGCAGGTCCTTGGCCGCCTGCAAAACATAGGGCGCTTCAATGATCCACTTGCTGCCGCCCGAAGGCACAAACATCCCCAGGATGGCCGAATAGGTGGCGACGAGCACCGGGTAGGTGCCGTGCGAGGAGACGCGGACGAAAAAGTGCGCCAGGGCGTGCGAGATGGGCGACATGGTGATGATGCCGAAGATGCCGCCGTAGAACGGGAACTGAATGAGCACGCCGGCGGTGGCGGGCACCGCGCCGTGGACGGCGCGGGTGAACGAGCGCGGCCTCCAGTGCAGCAGCAGGCCCAGCATCAGGAATAGAAGATTGTAGGTGTTCAGGTCCAGAGCGGCGAGCGGTCCGCGCTCGGCCAGCACGCGCGCGAGGTAGGCCAGGCCCATCGCGCCGACGACGAGCGAAAGAGCCGGGGCATATTCGAGCCACTCGGCCGGGGTGCGCCGCGGCTCGAGTTTTTCGATGGCCAATCCTTCGATGACGCCGAAGGATTCCGCGGTCTTTACCGAGTGCGCCGGAGCCGAAAGATAAGCCACCACGCAGGCGGAGAGAATCAGAACGGCCGCGGTGGCGAGGCTTTGCCAGGTGTAGATGGTCTGGCTCAAGGGAATCACGCCGCTGATTTTGACTAGCGCCGGAGGAATCGAAGAAGGCGTGGCCATCATCAGCGCGGCGGAGGAGGACAATCCCAGCGCCCAGACGCTGCTGGTGCCGAGATAGGCGGCGGCTCCGATGGCGCGGTAGTCAATCTGGCGGACGTTGCGGACAATCTCCCGCACCAGAATGGCGCTGAAAATCAGGCTGAGGCCCCAGCTGACCATCGAGGTGGCCATGGAAAAAAACGCCACGAAAGCCACGGCGCCACGCGGCGTGCGCGGAATCCTGGCCAGCCAGCGAATCAAGCGGTGCACCGGCGGGGAGGTGGCAACGACATACCCACCGACGATGATGATGGCCATCTGCATCGTGAAGGGGATGAGGCTCCAGAATCCGTCGCCGAAATATTTGACGAGGTCGCGCAGGGCGGTGCCCAGCAAGAGGCCGCCCAGAAACACCAGGAGGAGAGCCACCAGCGCAAAGACGAATGCGTCGGGAAACCATCGCTCCGACCAATCAGCCAGAGCCATGCCCAGACGCGCCAGTCCGCCGGGAGAATCTGGCTCACGAGCCGTGACTGTGTTGGCGCCGTTCATCAGGAGATTCCTTGGCCGGCGTAGACGATCACGGGCGAGCCGTCGGCAATGAACGCGGAGTCGGGGGGGCGTTGCAGAATGGCGGCGAGGTCGGCGCCATACAGGGCGCGGGCGTCCCCTTCAAATCGTGCGGCGGTGCCGGCCCAGACGCGCCACGGCGGATGGGCCACATGGTATTCCAGGCAGCCGCCGCTGCGCTGGGTGGAATAGCCCCAATAGTGTTCGGTGATGAATTGCTCCACGCTGCCCTCGTCCGGCTGCGCGGGCGTTCCCCGCGCTTCGGCACGCAGCTTGCACCAGTGGCCGTTCAGTTGCCACTGATATTCGGCGAGCTTCCGCGGGGTCTCCATTGCCACGCGATGCCTCATGGGAAGGCAGGTGTAATTCTCCGCGTACACCAGACGAGCGACCTTCGCCACGGCCCACTTGGGGACAATCTCGGCAATGAAGACCACGCCGCGTCGGTCTTCGTCCCCCTGTTTGCGGCGGACGTAGAAGCGGAGATTTACCTCATCGAAATTCGCATGGAATGGAACAGGAAAAGTCCCCCGGAGCCGGGTGTGAAGAAACCGAAAGCCCACCAGGCTGACGTAGGTTCTTCCCTCGAAGGAATCCAACACCGTGCCCGGCGGAACGTGAGCCTGCAACAGACCGGGGTCCACTACGTAGTTCAACATCACCAGGTCGCGCCATTCGGCGGAGAGGAAGACGCGATTCCTCCGGGACACGGGATCGATTTCCGGAAGCACGGAGGCCATTTCTGGCCGCTCCTCTCCAGATGCGCAGCCCTTCATACCACAACCAGCGGGCCGGCTCCAGACGCGAGATGGCCCGCCGGCCCAAGCCAAGCGATGGGAGAAGCCAATTGCAGCCGGTGCTCCCGTGCGTGCAGAGCAGTTGTGCATGGCTGCGACAATTGCGCGGCCAGCTGTACGGCTATTGCACTTTCGGACAGGCGTTTTGAGGGATGCGCCCGGGCTATTCTAACCAACGGTAGACTATCAGCAGACACAGGCGAGACACACCCTTCGCCAAGCACTCCCAGGCAGTGCGTGAGCCGGGCCGGGGCAATGCTGTCGCTGTTCTTTTGCCGGTTTTTTTCGCAGGACATGGGGGCCATTCATTGGGGGGTATCTTAAGTCCTTCCCTTCGGGGGCACGAAGTCGACGGCCGGGGTGTGTCTGCCACCGAGCCCGGGAAGACTCCGCCAGCCGCGGCGGAAAGCACAGCGCCGCACCAACCGGCGAAGATGTCGCTCATCCCCGCCAGTGAATTGCGTTCGGCAAGCGACGCCCTGGCGGAACTTTTTTCCGTGGCGAACCTTCCTGCTGGCGACGCCGATGTGGGCGCGCGCGACAAACAGGCCGAGGATCGGGCTGCCCATCCGGCCACGCGACTTGCGGAAGAGATGAGCCAAACTTCCCCGCCAAGCGCCTCTGCCCCCGATCCCCGTGGCCAGACGATGCCGAAGAGCGAGCCGGGCAGCGCAGGGCAAGTGACCATGCTGGCCGAGGCGCTCTTGAACTCCCTGGGGACGAACTTCGCCGCCGAAGAATCGCAGATGGCCTTGGAAACAAAGACAGCGAACAACGCGCCGAGCGCGGCCAGGGACTGGGCGTTTGAGGAGAAGCTGGCGGGGCACGATGAGTGGGTCAAGTCGCAGGGCCAAGCGGGAAAGCGAGGCGATTTTTCGGGAGCGGAACTCGAAGGCACCGAGCTGATCGGAGCGAATCTACGCTTCGCCGACCTGCAGGACGCGAAATTGACGGCGGCCGATCTGCTGCTGGCGGACTTGCGCGATGCATGCCTGGTGCGCGCCAACCTGGAAGATTCCTGCCTGGTCGGCGCCCGACTCGAGGGAGCGAATCTCGAAGGGGCGTCACTGGGAACAGCGATGGGGTTGGTGCCAAGGCAGGTGGCGGGAGCAAACCTGCGCCGCGCATCCCTTCCCCCGGACTTCCTGGAGTCCATTCCGACGGTTGCGTTCGAGCGGGCGGCGCAAGCCGCGGCACGCTTTTTGCTGGTCAGTCTGCTAGTCAGTCTGGTCTCCGTGCTGATTATCTGGCGGACGCGGGACGCGCAACTTCTAACTGATTCGGCCATCATACCGTTCCTGCATTCGCGCACGGCCGCAGCGGCACTGCCCACCGCGGAGTTCTATCTGGTTCTGCCCGTGCTGCTATTCACGCTCTATCTCATGTTTCATTTTCAGTTGCAGCGCCTGTGGGACGCCGTGGCGGAGTCGCCCGCCGTGTTTCCGACCGGGCAAACGCTTGGCCGGCAGGAGCCGGGACTCGTGGGCGGACTGCTGCGCGCGCATTATCCGTGGATTCAGCCGGAGGCGTCCGCGACGCGTCTCGTCGAGAAAGGAATTTCTCTGGCGCTAGCATACTGGATTGTTCCCGGCATCCTGGTGTTGTTCTGGGCCCGCTATCTGACACGACAGGACATTCACGGCACGATCCTGCACGCCGTCCTGGTGGTCGTGTCCGCAGGGGTGGCTTTGTATGCGACCACGCGGACCGGGCAAGCACAAGAACAGTGGACGCCGGAGGAACACAGCGCGCCACACCCTCTGACCAGAAAGCTGCGGAGCGTGAATCCTGTCGCCGTCGCGCTGGGCTGCGGGGCCGTCCTGCTGTTCTTCTCCGCGGGCACGATCGCGGGGGTTCCGCACGACCGAAGCCGCGCGCCGCAGTACGGCCCGGGACATATTCGGCGGTGGGCGTCGAGCGCGTTGTGGACGCTGGGCCTGGATCCTTACGCCGACCTGACTGAGGCGGCCATCTCAACCCGGCCCGCGAATTGGACCGGGGCCGACAGCGAACTGGCCGCGGTACGCGGCCCGCGGCTGGCCGACACGAACTTCCGGTACGCGCAGGCGTACGGAGTTTTTTTTGTCAACGCGCATCTTCTGCGCGCCGATTTCGAAGGGGCGTTCCTGCCGGCCGCGGACCTGCGCGGAGCCGACCTGGGACAAAGCAACTTGCGGTACGCGGTGCTGGACCAGGCGCAAATGAGCCACGTCAACCTCGACCGGTCCAATCTGGAATCGGCCAATCTGGCGCGCGCGGATTTGCGGGACGCGAACCTCTCCCACGCATCGCTAGTGGGCACGATATTGGTCGACGCGCGACTGGAAGGAGCCAGCTTATACGCGGCGCGGCTATCCTCGGCCACACTGACGCGCGCCAACCTGGCGCGCGCGGACCTGCGCGATGCGTACGCCGACAGCGCGCAGATGGAGCATGCCGATTTTCGCGGCGCGTACCTGTGGTCCGCGAAGCTGCGGGGAGCGAACCTGCAGGGCGCGCACCTGCAAAACGCCATCGCGATTGACGCTACCCTGCGCGGCGCGGATTTGCGTGGCGCGGAGTTTGCGGGGACAGTCCTGACGGGAGCGGACCTGAGCGAAACCAATCTGGATGGCGCGGACCTGCGCGGCGCGCTGGGATTGAGCGCGAGCCAGGTGTGCTCGGCCACGTCGCGGCGAGGGGCGCTGCTGGATGACGCGATGGGATTGCAGGTCGAAGCGCAGTGCGGGAAATAGAGGAGGTGGAGGAGGTGGAGGAGATATAGGAAGTAGAGGAAAAACAGGCGCGATCATCACACGCAGAGAATGGTTTCCTCCTTTACCTCCTTTACTTCCTCCACTTCATTAACTGCCTTGGTCCTCAGGACAGCGCGGAAGGCGATGCGGCGCCGTAGAAGCTGAACCAGGGCTTGGCGGCCTTGAGACGATCGTTGACGTTCCGGATGTTCTTCACGCCCTGATCGGCCAGCCAGTCTTCCAGCGCTCGGGCTCCCTTCTTCGCATACACAGGAATTCCATCCTTCCATGTAGCGCGGCCGCACAGCACGCCGGAGAAATTGACGCCGGATTCGGCGGCGAGTTCGAGCGTCTCGCTGAAGACGTCGTTGCTCACCCCGGCGGAAAGATAGATGAAAGGCTTCTTTGCACAAGCGGCGGCGCGGCGGAAATGTTCCTTGGCTTCCTCGCGCGAATAGGCAGACTCCCCCTTGCAGGCGCGGCTGCCCGCCACAAAGGCCATGTTGACGGGAACCTCGACTTTGAGGACATCCACGCCGTACTGGGGCTTGGAAAATTCCTCCATGCTCTGCGCCACGATTGCGGGCTTCTTGCGCGCAAAGGCCAAGCCCTTTTCGTCCCCGCCCTCCTCATAGCCGACAAATTCCAGGAAAAATGGGACGTCGGCGGTGGCGCATTCCGCGCCGATGCGCTCGACCCAGGCGTGCTTGATGTCGTTGACCTCGGGCGGATCGAAGGGCGTGTAGTAGAGCAGAATCTTGACGCAATCGGCGCCGGCCGCCACCAGGCGCCGGACCGACCAGATATCGAGCAGGTCGGGAAGACGGCCGGGACGGGTGTTGTCGTAGCCGCTGTTCTCGTAGGCGAGCAGCAGGCCGGCGTTTTTCGACCGGGCGCGGGCCGCGGGGAGGCCGTATTCGGGATCGAGCAGAATGGCGCTGGCGTGCGGCGTGAGAACGCGCGTCACCGAGGTCTTGAACTCCTCCAGCATGGCGGAGGTGACGTCCTTTTTGTCGATGCCTTTTTCCTTGGCGATGGCGCTCTTGAGCGAGCCGCGCTGGTCCATGGCGGCCGCGGCGATCACGCCGCGCGCGTCGGATACCGCCTTCAGGCCCTTCTGTTTTCCCGGCGTAATGATCATGTTGTGCCTCCCCGATGTTACAGCCGACGCCATATTAACACGGGGACGCGGGCATGTTGAGAGCCGAAACACTGAGAGGGAGATCCCAAATTACACCCGTCGAGCAGTGGCAAAAAGCGGCGGCAAGCCGCCGCACTCCAAAGCGCACACACGTCAGCCGCGGTTGGTTGCCTGGCAGGAGTTTCAGCTTCGGCGAAACGAGACCATCGTTCCGGGCAGGCTGGAGGAAGCACTACAAGAACAGTATCTGGTGATCCTGAGCGCACGAGCGCCCGCCGGCAGGGCTCTCCAGCGAAGCCATGGCGGCGAGATCGTCGAGCAATCCGAGACCGCAGGAGGCGAGCAGGGGCAGCGCGCACAGGGTGCGCTCCTGCATGGCGGCGTTGGGATAGAGGGCATCGAACAGGATGCGCTGGTGGCGTTCCAGAACGCCGGAGCGGAAACTTTCGGCGCGGGCCACCTTCCCTTTCAACTGGCCGAACTGATGAAGCATCTTGCTCTGGGTGGAGCGGAGCGCGTCGACCAGCGTCACGTCCAGCCGCCCGAGCGGTTCCTCGAAAGCCGCCATCAATTTCTGCACGTCCTGCTCGGCGGCATCAAAGCGGGCGGCGAGGGCGCCGGAGAGCGATTTCTGTTCCATCGCGGCGCGGACCTGCTGCGGCCCCGCGAAAAGATCGCGGACCTCGAGACCATACTGAGCGAGGAAGCGCGCGATGGGCGGCTCGACAATCGTGAAACTGGCGCGCGGGAGGATGGCGGGCATGCGGCCCAGAAGCTTGTGGTAGACCACCTGCGCCTGGGCCATGTAAGCGACCTCGGCCGGGCCGCCGATGTACGCAGCGGTGGGCAGAAGCGTGTCCTGGACAACCGGGCGGAGCAGAGCGCTGGGAGAGAACTCCCCGGGCGTGCTCTCAATCGCGGCGGCGAGCTGCTGTCCGCTGAGTTCGGCGTCGCCCACCACAAAAGCTCCGTTGCGGCTGCGCACGGGCTCGCGGCGGCCGGCGCCACTGCGAAACAGCAGCGTGGTTTCTTGCGTGACCTTCACCTGGGCGTGAAATCCTGCTCCGTCCAGTTCCTGGGAGCGCGCCACCAGCGCCTCGCGCAGAAGCGCGGCGTCACGAACCGCCTGGGAGAACACGTGCGCGGCCAAACGGTGGAAACGGGGATCGAGCGGATCGATGAAAATCATGCCCCGCCCCGCCAGCAGGCGAGCCATCAGTTTTCCGAACGCCGAACCGTAGGTCTCCCCGGAGCGATAGGAGTGGCGCAGTGCGCGCGCGACATCTTCGGCGCCGGGGCCTTCGAGGGTCTGTGCGGCGGTGTCCACCAGCGGATCGATGGCGCTGCCGAGCATGACTTCGCCGACGCGCCGGCCGGCTTCGGCATCGTGCGTGGGCAGGTCGTAGCGGGCCAGGCCGTTGCGCGTCACCCAGGAGGATTGATTCACCTCGGCGAGATCGTGGTCCTCGGTGGCGAGCCAGAAGATGGGGACCGCTTCGATGCCGCGGCGCGTGGTCTCCTCGGCGCAGCGGATGGCGGAGATGGCTTTGTAAATGGTGTAGGCCGGGCCGGAGAAGAGGCCGACCTGCTGGCCCGTTACGATCGCGACGGCGCCCGCGGCCAGACGGTCGAGATTGCGGCGCGTCGCTGAGTCAATCTCGCTTTGGGCAAACCGGAGATTCTGCTCGCGCAAAATGCCGACGACCGCGCTGCGCACAGAGGGATCGAGGCGCACTTCCCCAGCGGCGGCGTCGATACCCGCCGTCGTGGGAGGATGCGCGTAATACGCCGCGACGCGGCTAAAATCCCCGAGGAACGAGGAAAAGAGCTTCGCGGTGTGAGGAATTTCGCGGAATGGGAGGCAGTGAGACTCCATCGGCGAAATCATGATACACGGGGCGCGAAAGGGCGGCAACAACCGCGCGCGAGAATGCGACAACGCATCGAGTAACTTTGCTTCTCGGTCTGTACTCGGGGGCTACAGAAGCTGTATGGCAACTGCCGCAGAGAACTTCAGCGGCTAAAGCCGCTCTCGTTTTGCGCTACTTATGTCGCGGTCCCGACGGCTGTCCGGGACGCAAATGGCGCGCTGAAGCCGCGACCCACAAAGAATCTTGTGTTGTCACACAGACTCCCTAGGGCAGCGCGGCGGATTTGCGGCGGTGCAGATCCTGGAGCGCGGCGACATCGGGCGCATGTCCGGCCATGGCGCGGATGCCGCGCGCGGCCGCGCTGGCCGCAGACAGCGTGGTGATGCAGGGCACGTTGTAGCGAATGGCGGCGCGGCGAATCGATTTCTCGTCGTAAAACGATTCGCGCCCCAGCGGCGTATTGATGACCAGATGAACCTTGCCCGTCTTGATCAGGTCCACAATGTTGGGACGGCCTTCGTTGACCTTGTAGACCCCTTCGACCTCGATGCCGGCCCGGGTGAGCGCCGTGGCCGTCCCGCGCGTGGCAATGATTTTCAGTCCCGCGGTGGCCAGCTCCTTGGCCACACTGGCGACGTGGCGCTTATCGTGGTCGTTCACGCTGATGAAGACGGTTCCCTCCAGCGGCAGGCGCTGCCCGGCGGCGAGCTGCGCCTTGGCGAACGCGAGGCCAAAGGTGGAGGAGACGCCCATCACTTCTCCGGTCGAACGCATTTCCGGGCCGAGAATGGTGTCCACGCCGCGGAATTTATTGAAGGGGAACACGGGCGACTTGACGGCGTAGAAATCGCGGACGGCGAGTTCCTTGACGCCGTTGGTCTCGATGACGGGAAGATGCAGGTCTTTCAGCTTGCGGCCGGTCATGAGGCGCGCGGCCACTTTCGCCAGCGGCACGCCGGTGGCCTTGCTGACGTAGGGAATGGTGCGCGAGGCACGCGGATTGACCTCGAGCACATAGACGGTGTCGCGCTGGATGGCGTACTGCACGTTCATCAGGCCAACGACATTCAGGGCGCGCGCCAGCCGCGACGTGTAGCTGCGAATTTGTTCGAGAACCGCGGGCTTCAGCGTGACGGCGGGCAGCACGCAGGAGGAATCGCCGGAATGGATGCCGGCTTCTTCGATATGTTCCATGATGCCGGCGATGACGACGTCCTCGCCATCGGCCAGCGCATCGACGTCCACTTCGGTGGCGTCTTCGAGGAACTGATCGATCAGGATGGGCCGCTTGGGGTCGGAGGTGGTGCCGATCTGCGCGGCCTGAATAACGTAATCCTCGACGGTCTTCAGATCGTAGGCGATGACCATGGCGCGGCCGCCAAGAACGTAGCTCGGGCGAACCAGCACGGGCAGGCCAATCTCCTTGGCGGCACGGACCGCTTCGTCGGGCGCCAGAGCGGTGGCGTTGCGCGGCTGCGGGATCTTCAGCTCGTCCAGGAGGCGGCCGAAGCGGCGGCGGTCTTCCGCCAGATCAATGGACTCCGGATCGGTGCCGACGATTTTCGCCCCGTTGCTCTTGAGAGCGAGTGCGAGATTTAGCGGCGTCTGCCCGCCGAACTGCACGATCACGCCCTGCGGCTTCTCCCGGTCGAGGATGGCGAGAACGTCCTCCAGGGTGAGCGGCTCGAAATAGAGGCGGTCGGAGGTGTCGTAATCGGTTGAGACGGTCTCCGGGTTGCAGTTGACCATGATGGTCTCGAAGCCGTCTTCCTTCAGCGCGAAGGCCGCGTGGCAACAGCAGTAATCGAACTCGATGCCCTGGCCGATGCGGTTGGGGCCGCTGCCGAGGATAACGATTTTGGGCCGGTCCACGGCGGCGGATTCGTCCTCGTCCTCGTACGTGGAATAGAGATAGGGCGTGAAGGATTCAAACTCCGCAGCGCAGGTATCGACGCGCTTGAAGACGGGGCGCACGCCGAACTCGTGGCGGCGGGCGCGAATGTCGGCGGAACTCACGTTCCAGAGCTTGGCGAGCTCCTCGTCGCTGGCGCCGGAGCGCTTGGCTTCGAGCAGCAATTCCCGCGAAACAGTCTCCAGCGAACTGGCGGCGACGCGTTGATCGAGCGCCACCATTTCCTCCATCTGGCGGATGAACCAGGGATCAATGCGGGTGAGGTCGCAGACTTCCTCACGGGTCATGCCGCGCTCGAGCGCTTCGAACAGCCAGTGCAGGCGGTCGGGACCGGGAACGTGGAGTTTTTCGCGCAATAGCGCCGTGTTGACCTCGGCGGGAGGCCTCCACGCCGTGCTCGGCTCCAGAGCGCGGATGGCCTTGCACAGGGCTTCCTGAAACGTGCGGCCGATGGCCATCACTTCCCCGACCGATTTCATCTGCGTGGTCAGCGTGCTTTCGCTGCCGGGAAACTTCTCGAACTGAAACTTCGGGATCTTGGCGACCACGTAGTCGATGGTGGGCTCGAAGCAGGACGGAGTTTTGCGCGTGATGTCGTTGGGGATTTCGTCGAGCGTCATGCCCACGGCGAGCTTGGCGGCGATCTTGGCGATGGGGAAGCCGGTGGCCTTGCTGGCCAGCGCGGAGCTGCGCGAGACGCGCGGGTTCATTTCGATCACGGTCATGCGGCCGGTTTCGGGGTCGACGGCGAACTGGATGTTCGATCCGCCCGTTTCGACACCCACCTCGCGGATGATCGCTGCGGCGGCATCGCGCATGCGCTGGTATTCCTTGTCGGTGAGCGTCTGCGCGGGCGCGACGGTGATGGAATCGCCGGTGTGGATACCCATGGGATCGACGTTTTCGATCGAGCAGATCACCACGAAGTTGTCGCGCACATCGCGCATCACTTCGAGTTCGAATTCCTTCCAGCCGATCACCGATTCCTCGATCAGCGCCTGATGGACTGGGCTGGCGTCCAGCGCACGAGAGATGAGATCGGAAAACTCCTCACGGTTGTAAGCGATCGAGCCGCCCGTGCCGCCCAGCGTAAACGACGGGCGGATCACGACGGGGTAGCCCAGCTCATCGGCCAGGGTGATCGCTTCGGGAATGTTGGTGACCACGGCGGAAGCGGGCACTTCCAGGCCAATTTTGCGGCAAGCATCCTTGAACAGCAGGCGGTCCTCGGCGATCTTGATGGCGCGCAACGACGCGCCGATCAGTTTCACGCCATATGTTTCCAGCACGCCGGTTTCCGCGAGTTCCACGGCGAGGTTGAGGCCGGTCTGGCCGCCCACGGTCGGAAGTACCGCATCGGGCCGCTCGATCGCGATGATGGCTTCCAGATATTCCCGGGAAAGCGGCTCGATGTAGGTGCGGTCGGCCGTCTCGGGGTCGGTCATGATCGTCGCGGGATTCGAATTGACGAGGACGACTTGGTAGCCCTCGGCGCGCAGGGCCTTGCAAGCTTGCGTGCCGGAGTAGTCGAATTCGCAGGCCTGGCCGATGATGATGGGGCCGGAGCCGATAATCAGGATTTTCTTGATGTCAGTGCGTTTGGGCATTGGGTCTATTGGGACTCGGAAGAGCGGGGTTTCGTCCCCGCCGCATTGGCAACATGAATTCTTAGGACTGCGAGCAGCGTCCTCATTTCGCACCCCCAACGGACTTCATCATGGTGATGAAGTCATCGAACAGGTAGCGGGCGTCGTAGGTAGCGGGCGTCGTGGGGGCCGGGCGAGGCCTCGGGATGATACTGGACGCTGAACAGCGGGAGCGAGCGGTGACGCAGGCCCTCGTTGGTGAAATCGTTCAGGTTGATGTGCGTGACCTCGACATCGCTGGCGGGCAGCGAATCCGGATCGACGCAAAAGCCGTGGTTCTGGGCGGTGATCTCGACTTTGCCGGTCAGAAGATTTTTCACCGGGTGGTTCGAACCGTGATGTCCGAACTTCAATTTGAACGTCCGGCCGCCTAGGGCCAGGCCGCAGAGCTGGTGTCCCAGGCAGATGCCGAAGATTGGGACGCGGCCCAGCAGCTTGCGAATATTCGCGATGGCATAGGTGACCGGTTCGGGATCGCCCGGACCGTTGGAGATGAAGACGCCGTCGGGTTTCAGCGCCAGGACATCTTCCGCGGAAGTCTTGGCGGGCACCACCGTCACGCTGCACGCGTGGTCGGCGAGAAGGCGAAGAATATTCTGCTTGATGCCGAAATCGTAGGCGACCACGCGATAGCGGCGGCCTTCGTCTGGGGCGAGAGCCGCCTTGGCTTTCGCGGCGGCGGCAGACTTGCCGGCCCGGCCCGCAGAGAGAAGCCCGGCTCCCGCGGCGGCGGCCAGAGGCTTGATGAGAGCGACCGAGCCCTGCGTCCAGTCGTATTTCTTGGCGGTGGTGACGCGGCTGGCGAGGTCCTGGCCGGCCATCAGCGGAAGGGCGCGCGCCTCGGCGATGAGTTGTTCGGCGGGTGTGCCGTCGGTGGCCAGCACGCCGCGCAGGGCGCCGGCATCGCGCAGGTGGCGCACCAGCGCGCGCGTGTCGACATCCCAGATGACCGGGACGCCATGGCGCTCCAGATATTCGTGAGCGGATTCGGCCGAGCGCCAGTTGGAAGCGATGGATGAAAAATCGCGCACCACCAGCGCTTCGATATAGGTCTTGGACGATTCCTCATCCTCGCTATTGGCACCCACGTTGCCGATGTGGGGATAGGTGAGGGCGACGATTTGCCCGGTGTAGCTGGGGTCGGTGAAGACTTCCTGATAACCGGTGAGGCTGGTATTAAAAACGACTTCACCGCCCCGGCGGGTGCGAGCACCCGCGGCGCGGCCGTTAAATACTTTTCCGTCCTCGAGCGCGAGTGTCGCGCGGCCAGCGAGGGCTGCGGTCAGAGTGTCCTCCAGAAGATTTCATCTCGATGCGGCGTTCACCGTTGACGATGAACTCAGCGATCCAAAGTGCTCCACCGGCCAGTAGGCAAAGACGGCCTTGCCGTAAATGTACGGCCGCGGGACCGGGCCGAAAACCCGCGAGTCGTTCGAGCTATCGCGATGGTCTCCCATCACGAAATATTCGCCGGCCGTGATGCGCCGGGGGCCGTAGTTCGATCCGTCGAGATACCCGGAGGGAACGAACTGGTCGTGGAGTTCGCGGCCGTCCACATAGACGTGGCCCGAGCGAATCTCCAGCATCTCCCCCGGCAATCCCACCACGCGCTTGATGAACGACTTCGAGCGGTCCAGAGGATACCAGAAAACGACGACGTCGCCGCGCTCAATGGGCTCGAACCGGTAGACGAACTTGTTGATGAAGATGCGCTCCTGATCGCTCAGGAGCGGGTTCATGCTGGTCCCTTCCACCTTCACCGGCTGGTAGAGGAAAATCATGATGACAATCACCAGGCCGAGCGCCACCGCCAGATCGCGCGTCCAGCCGCGCAACTCGCGGCGTGACACAGGGTGCGGCGCTGGCTCAGGCGAGTTCAACGGGCCGGGCTGGGAATTTTCCTGCATGCTTCGCTCACCCATTTATATCACGGCGCCGCGATGCGCGCCAAGCATGCGGCGCACCGAATCAAAAATCTCCGAGCGCGAAACGAATGACGGCTATCGAGGCGAGCACGGCGGTTTCGGTGCGGAGGATCGTTTCCCCGAGAGACGCCTCGGCAAAACCGCCCGCACCAGCGGCGGCAATTTCCGCATCCGTCCAGCCGCCCTCGGGACCAATGGCCAGCGCCGCCGTGCCTGCCGTTCCAGCCGGGGGGATGCTGGGCGAGCGCAGCAGTTCATGTAAGCGAGGCGCGTCCGGGCGTTCGGAGAGGAAGATTTTGCACGCGGAGGAGGAGTGCGCGAATACTTCTTCCGGAGACGCCACGGCGCGGATCAGCGGAGGCCGCAGGCGGCGCGATTGCTGCGCCGATTCCAGGATGATCTTCTCCCAGCGCGCATGGCGCTTGCCTGCGGCGGCGAGGAGTGGCTTATCGGTGCGCGCGGCCGCCAGCGGGACGATCTCGCTCACTCCCAGCTCCGTGGCCTTTTCCAGGCACCATTCGAAGCGGTCGAATTTCACCACCGAGATCAGCAACTCGATCCGCAGCGCGGGCTCGCGCGCGGGGATGGGCTCGACCAGCGCGAACTCGATGCGGCTCTCGCCCCGCTTGGGGAGCGCGACGTCTTCGACACGGCCCAGCCAGACGCGATGGCCGTCGCTCAACTCGTAGAGCTGGCCCGGCTCGGCCCGCAGCACGCGGCCGAGATGCTCGGCCGTCTCGCCGCGAAGAGCCGCGGAGTCGGATTCGAAGCGATCGACAAAGAAGCGGCGGCGCATGTAAGGATTGTAACGCGAGAAGCAAAGATAGGAAGCAAAGGAGGGGGGAGGAGGTAGAGGAGAACACCAGGTCGCGCACGCCGTTGCGGCGCTACAGCGTATGACTACGAGCGCAGGATCTTATCCTCTACCTCCTTTGCTTCCTCTACTTCCTCTACCTCAGAATTTCTATCCGAAAATGTCTTTTACTTTGTCGAAGAAGCTGGAGGAGCGCTCGGCGGGCTTGTTGTCGACTTTCAGGGACAGGCCGAGTTGCTCGATCAGGCGGCGCTGCTCGCGCGAGAGCTTCGATGGGGTCACGATGCGCACGCTGACATACAGGTCGCCGCGCCCGCCGTGCGGACTGGGAAGCCCCTTCCCCTTCTGGCGGAAAATCTGGCCCGACTGGGTTCCCTCGGGAACATCGAGTTCGCCTTCGCCTTGCAGCGTGGGAATCTTGATCTTGGCGCCCAGCGCGGCTTGGGAGAAGCTGACCGGGATCGTGCAATAGAGGTCGGCGCCGCGGCGCTCGAAAAAGGGATGCTCTTTGACCTCGAGAAAAATGTAGAGGTCGCCCGCCGCGCCACCGTTGGTGCCCGGCTCGCCCTGGCCGGTCATGCGGAGGCGCGTGCCGGAATCCACGCCGGCGGGAATGCCAACTTCCAGGGTGCGGTCGCGTTCAATGCGTCCCTGCCCGCGACACTCGGCGCAAGCCTCGCGAATCACCTGCCCCATGCCCTGGCAGGCCGGGCAGGTGCGCGTGATGGAAAAGTATCCCTGCTGGTAGGCCATCTGCCCGCGCCCGCCGCAGGTGCGGCAGGCGGCCATGCCGCTGCCGGGCTTGGCGCCGGTGCCTTTGCACGCCTCGCAGTTTTCCCGGCGGGCGATGCGGATCTTGGTGCTGATGCCGGCCGCGGCCTCCTCAAAGCTGAGCGACATGTCGTAGCGCAGATCGGCGCCGCGTTGTCCGCGAGAGCCGCGCCCGCGGCGCCCGCCGCCTCCGAACACCTGCTCGAAGCCGAACATCTCGCCAAAGATGTCCTGAAACTCGTCGAAGATCGAGGAGTTGAAGCCGCTGGCGTCGACGCCGCGACTGCCGAGCCCTTCGTGCCCATAGCGGTCGTACACGGAGCGTTTCTGGGGATCGGAAAGGACGCTATAGGCTTCGGTGGCCTGGCGGAAGTTTTCCTCGGCTTCGGGTTTTTTGTCCGCGTGGCGGTCCGGATGCCACTTCAGCGCGGCTTTGCGATAGGCCGATTTGATCTGGTCGGCCGAAGCATCGCGGGCGACGCCGAGAAACTCGTAATAGTCGGGCTTTTTCGTTGCTGCCATTTCCCCGCGATTCCTCCCGGTAACAATGATGCAACCGCCCGCAGGCGGCCGCTGTGTGATCCCAGCACGTCACCACAAATCCGATGGAGCGCAACCGCTCAGGATTCGAGCTTCGAAGCGTGCGCCGACCTCGGTCCCGGCGCGGCGGCCACGCGAACCATCGCGGGCCGGAGCACGCGCTCGTGAAACAGGTAGCCGGGCTGCAATTCCTCGATCACGATTCCTTCGGCGTGCTCGCTGGTCTGGACGCTCTGGATCGCATGATGGAAATGCGGATTGAACTCTTTGCCCGTGGACTCGATGCGCACCAGCCCCTGCTTGGAAAGCGCATCCCAGAGCTGGCGCCGGATCAACTCGAAGCCTTTGCGATATTCCGCGTGCGCGGCCACTTCCTGCCCGGCCAGGGCGCGGTCAAACGCGTCGAGCACCGGAAGCAGGCGTTCGAGCAGGGATTCGACGGCGCGATGGCGGTCCTGCTCGCGTTCCCGTTCGAGGCGCTTGCGATAGTTATCGAAATCGGCCTGCCGGCGGACCAGCGTGTTCATCAGCTCCTGTTTCTCGGTGAGGAGCAGCTGAAGCTGTTCGGCCAGGGACCCCGCGGAGGGCTCTTCGGCGGCTCTGGAGGCGCCGACCGCGGCCGGATCGGATTGTTCGGTGGGCGCGGCGGGCGGTTCTCCGGAGAAAACCACTTCGGGCGAAGAATTCGCGGGATCCTGCTTGTCCTTGTGCTTGTGCGGCGCCACGACGATTAACTCCCCTCTTGCTGGTCGGAGAAGAACTGGGCCATGAAAGCGACAGCGGTGATCACGCGCTCGTAGTGCATGCGAATGGGAGCCACAATCCCGAGCGTCCCTTGAGCCTGATCCCCGGACTTATAGGCCGCCGAGACGATGGCCAGATTCTTTCCGGCGTGGGACATCTGGTCCAGGCCGAGTTCGACGTGGACCGGCTCGGGCGCTTCGATGCAGCCGCTGAGCAGCGCGATCAGGCGGTCCTTTTCCTCGATGGCCTCGAGCAGCTCGCGCAATTGCGCCTGGCTGGTGAAATCGAAGGCCGCGGCGATCTGCGACGCGCCCTCCACGTAAATTTTCCTTTCGCCGCTGTCCCCCATAATCGAGGGATCGCACAGCATCAGCGCGTCCTGGGCGAGGCGCCCGTACTCCTGGCGCTCGCGCTCCACCTGCTGGCGCAGGTCGCCGCGCATGGCTTCGATAGTCCAGCCGACGTAGTGGCTGTTCAGATAGGCGGAGATGCGGTCGAGATCTTCCTGCCGGAACACGCGCTCGGTGCGGATCAGCTTGTCGCGCGTGACCCCGCCCGTGGTCACCAGGATCACCAGCACGCGATTTTCCGGCACGATCAGAAAACGCACATGCTCGACGACGCTGCGCGACAGCGGCGGCGAAATGAAGATGCCCACGCCGCGCGAAACCGCGGCCAGGACGTGACTGGCGCGCTCCATCACGGCCTCGGGCGTCTGCGCGGCCTCCAGCTCGCGGCGAATCCACTGGCGGTCTTCCGGGCTGGCGGTCGCCTGGGAGGCCACCTGTTCGATAAAGAAGCGGTACGCGGCGGCCGTCGGGACGCGCCCCGCGGAGGTGTGCGGCTGGTAGAGATAGCCCCCCTCCTCGAGGTCGGCCATCACGTTGCGCACCGTCGCGGAGCTCAACGGCTCGACGTGGCGCAGGGCCACGCTGCGCGAGGAGACCGGCTCGCCGGTCTCGATATAGGTGCGCACCACATCCGTGAGGATCTGCTGGTGCCGCTTCTGCTGTATGACCGATGGACTCATGGATTCGCTGGAACTCTCATCCTACCGCGCCGGCAGCCCTGTAGGAATACATTGTCGCATGCCTATACAAAAAGTTTAAACGGGGCGAGGGGCAGCGTCAACTTAGGTTCCGGCCGTATGGGACACAATGCGAACGCCCCACCGGGTTTCCCGGCAGACCCGCTCGAAAAAAAAACGGGCCGGGCGCAATCCGCGGGGATTGCGCCCGGCCGAAACCGGGAGAAAAAGTGAAGGGTTTACTCCAGTTGCGCGCCCGCCTCCGGCATTTGCAGCTTCGCTTTGGCCAGAGCGCGAACGATGTTCGATTCCACGGTTTGCTCGGACGTGTTGCGTACCATGGCCAGTTCGCTCACCAGAAGATGTTTTGCCCGTTCGAGCATTTTCTTCTCGCGGAACGACAGGGGTTTGGTACGGCTCAGTGCGACCAGGCCCTTGAGGACTGCGGCTACTTCCATCAGGGATCCGGTGCGCATGCGGTCCGAGTTTTCCTTGAAACGATGCTTCCAATCGTGATGGGAAGCGGAACGGCCTTTCTCCAGATAAGAGAGGACCGCGCCCGCCTGCGTGGAACGAATGACCGGCCGCAAACCAACGTTTTCGATGTTCGTTTGCGGGACCATGACCTTCAAATTGCTCGAAAGAATCCGCAACATGTAGAAGCGTTCGGACCTGCCATCAACATAACCATAACTAATCTGTTCGATGAGCCCAACGCCATGATTCGGATATACAACTTTCTCGCCTAGTTTAAATTCCATGAGTCGAGGTTCCCTCCCCGAAGCAATACTGAGGAAATTCTAGGCTCATGCGAAGAACAACGTCAAGAGATTCCCTGCGATGCCCCAAAATGAAATTGGGTGGAACCGTCAGATTTTGCAGGGTTTGGCAGCGCAATTGCCCTATAATCGGCTCGTGCTTACCCTCGCCCTGGACACATCCTCGCCCTGCGGTAGCCTGGCGGTACTACGAAATCAGAGCGTCATCGGGAGCATCTCCACGTGGACTGACGAGGCCTACTCTTCGCGTATCTTTCGCCATCTGGAGTTCCTCTTGGGCGAGGTTGCCGTGGGCCTGGATGCCTTTGACCTGTTCGCCGTGGTGGCCGGACCGGGCTCCTTCACGGGCTTGCGCGTCGGGCTGGCCGCGGTGAAGGGCTGGGCCGAGGTGTACGGCAAGCCCATCGCGGCTATCAGCGCGCTGGAAGCCGTGGCGGCGCAAGTGCGTTCCACTGCGCCCGTTGTAATTCCGGTTCTCGACGCGCGGCGCGGGCAGGTCTATTTCGGCATCTACCGGCGGGCGGGTGCGCCGGAGCAGCCTCGGCTTGTGCTCGAAGGCGACGAACGCGTGGCCACCCCCGAGGAATTTGCAGCGGAGCTGCGCACGCGGAATCTCCTCCACTCCGGACTTGTGATCGCCACGCCGGCGCCCGAGATCGTGTCGAGCGTGATGACCCATCGCGAGGGAGCGGGCGAATCTGCGGCCGCTATTCCCGTGGATCGCGTTTCGGCTATCCTCGCGCCCCACGTGGGACAGCTCGGATACCTGCACGCGCAGCGGGGCGAACTGACCGATGCGCTTACCCTGGACGCGAACTACATCCGGCGGTCCGACGCCGAAATGCACCTGAAAGGGCCGCGCGGGTCTTGAACATCCGCCCCATCGAGCTTCGCGACGTCGAGGGAATCCAGGCCATCCAATCGGCGTCTCCCGAACTCGCCCAATGGTCGGCGGCCGAGTACGCCCGGATCGCGCAAGGTGAGATGGCCGGGTGGGTGGCTGAAGATGAAGCGGGAGTGGCCGGGTTTCTCATCGCGCGCCCAGTGGCCACGGACTTCGAGATCTTGAATTTCGCGGTGCGGCCCGAGGCGCGGCGGCACGGAATCGGCGCCGCCCTTCTGCGCCAAAGCCTGGCGTGGAGCAA
>JAIQGD010000089.1 GCA_020072765.1 Terriglobia bacterium | reverse complement strand
CCGCCCCGCCCGCCCCCGCCGGAATCTCCCCCACGCCGTCATCCCGTACCATAGGGAACATGAGCATCCCCAACTTTGTCATCCACCTCTACCGCGCAGTCATCAACATAGTACCCGGCCAGCACATTGAAGGATCCCTCATGGACCCGCCCCGGCAACCCATACGCCCCAACCAACGTTTCACTTGACTACCGCTAATGGATACTATGTTGTAGCAAACAAGAACTTGGTTCCATGGACGGTTTGGGCGCGGCGCGTGCTGGGGTGTTTCGCGCACGCGTTTTTGCCGCGTTAAGGCACGGGCAGCACCCTCTGGGGAGCACCTTATTAACGTTGAGGCCGGACTCTACGGCCTGCTTCTTCTATCGCTCCATGCCGTGGAGATTCCAGGTGAGAAAGGCCACTTGTGCCGGGTTTCGTTAGACCAGGGGTCCGATAGCTGGCCTGCTGCTTGGGGGTTGGCAGGGTGCCGAAAGATTCGGTGGCAGGGTTCAGGGGTTATGACCTCTATAGGAAGGTACGGGACTTGCGACGTGGCCGAAATCCCGCCCTTGCGTCCTGCATCCTTTTTTCAGCAGCATCTTAGTTTGATGAATCAGAAGTTCCTAGCGTAGCCATACCGAGCTTCGGGGGCTAAAGCTGCGCTAAAACCAATGCCTTTAACGCCGGGGCTTCAGCCCCGGCCTCCTGAAAAACCATGGAATGAACTCACGCCTCAGGACACCAGTTATGGTAGACCTCCCAAGGAGTGTGGACCTTTATGGCATGGTGGGCTTAATTGCACAGATGGACGATATGGCGAAGTGATTCGTCAGATCCACGGAAGCAACCAACCACTGGATGATCGGAACTAATGCGCCACTTGGAGGTTGTGCGCTCCACAGAAAATGAACAAGCCGGTGCTGGCGGCTTGCGGGAGCCACCAGGTATGGCGAAGAAAGCTATTCTGGCTGCGCTGCATTCGAATAGCAACATAATCCAGGCCCATAGGGGCAACGTGAATCGCCGCGTAGATGGACGGCGAGCCGGCAAAGGGACGCATGAAGGGATTGCGTTCCATCGCTCCGGAGGAAACCGCGCGACGAGTGGCATACGCATCGAACGTAGCAGCGCCGTGCTGCGCCAGAGACAACATAACCCAGCTTTTGCGAGAAGGAATGGTTTTGGCAGCGCGGACGGTCCGTCCCGGCTCGACTGGCGGCACGCGGATAGTCGAAAGAGACTGCGAGTTTTGCGTGGAAGACGCCGTAGAGTTCACATGGCGTAGGCTCGAAGGATTCCGACTGGACTCGGCATCCGCCAATGAGGCTCGAGGTGTAACTGGAATTGTCGACGGCGAGTCTGTCGATGCCGACAGGGTGGGCAGGGCCACGGACGATACCGCGACTACCGGGACAGGTTCAGAAGCGATGGCGGGGAGAGTTCGGGTGACAGGGGCTAGCTGAAGAAAGAGACAAGCAAGGCCGAGAAGCATGGAAGAGCTCCTTAATATTGCACAGAACGGAAGAGCAATGATCGGCCCAGTGCTGGCGTACGCCTACGTCCTTGTGCTTCAACAACATGGCGATCGCTGGGCGCTATTTTGAGAAGGGAAAAGAGATCAGGAGATTCCTCAAAGTGGAAGAATACTTCCACTGTGTATCAGGGTAGGCGCCACGGACCAGTTCCCTGCCGCAGCTTTGCGATACGCTACTTGGAGACGGATAGAGCCTGGAGGCTGGCGCGAGCGGCGGAGATGGTGCGGTCGATGTCGTCGTCGGAGTGCGCTGCAGAGACGAACAGAGCCTCGAATTGCGAGGGCGGCAGCAAGATGCCGCGCGCGAGCATTTCGCGGAAGAACGCGCCGAAGCGGGACGTATCGGATTTTTTCGCGCCAGCATAATTTTGCACCGGCTCGCCGGTAAAAAACAGAGTCAGCAACGATCCGGCGGCGTTGATCTGAGCGGGCACGCCGGATTCGCGAACCGCGGCGCGCAACCCACCGATGAGGCGCTCGGCTTTGTGTTCGAGTGCCGCGTAAAATCCGGGCACTTCGAGTTTGGCGAGCATGGCGAGGCCGGCGCGCATGGCCAGCGGATTTCCCGAGAGAGTTCCCGCCTGGTAGATGGGCCCGAGCGGCGCAATCATTTCCATGATGTCACGGCGGCCTCCGTAGGCCGCCACGGGCAATCCCCCGCCGATGATCTTTCCGAGCGCAGTCAAGTCCGGCTGGACGCCGAAAACCGTTTGCGCGCCGCCGCACCTCAGGCGGAAACCGGTGATAACCTCGTCGAAGATGAGAAGCGCGCCATCGCGCTGGGTGATGCGGCGGAGCGCGGCCAGGAAATCCGGGGCGGGAGGAACGACGCCCATGTTGGCGGCGACGGGCTCAACGATGACGGCAGCAATCTTCCCCGCGTGCGAGGCAAAGATACGCTCGACGGCGGCCACGTCGTTGTAGGGGACGTTGAGCGTAAGTTCCGCGAGGGCAGCCGGAACGCCCGGACTCGAAGAAATCCCCAGCGTCGCCAGGCCCGAACCCGCTTCGACGAGAAAACTATCGGCGTGGCCGTGATAGCCGCCCTCGAATTTCAAGATCAGGTCGCGGTTGGTGAAACCACGCGCGGCGCGAACCGCGGACATGGTGGCTTCCGTGCCGGAGCTTACGAAACGCACCCGCTCCATCGAAGGAACGGCGCGCGCGAGGCGCTCGCCCAGCTCGATTTCAAGGGGCGAGGTCATGCCATAGCTGGTGCCTCGGCGGGCCTGATCGGCGATGGCGGAAACAACGTCGGCGTCCGCGTGGCCGAGAATCAGCGCGCCCCACGAACAAACATAGTCGATGTATTCCCGGCCGTCCGCGTCGATGAGGCGGGAGCCCTTGGCGCGATCGACGATGAGCGGCGTTCCGCCGACGGAGCGAAATGCCCGGACGGGGCTATTCACACCTCCGACGAGGATTTTCTGTGCGCGTTCGAAGAGTTCAGCGGAGCGTTGGGTCATTTTGATTTGAGAAAATCCGGCATGGCGATGTCAGCAGGCCTTGAGCCAGCGGGCGACGTCTTTGGCGTGATAGGTGAGGATGATGGACGCGCCGGCGCGCTGGATGCTGGTCATGATTTCGAGGACGATGCGCTGCTCGTCGATCCAGCCCTTTTGGGCGGCGGCCTTCACCATCGAAAATTCGGCGCTGACATTGTAGGCAGCGACGGGGACGTCGAAGCGCTCGCGGACGCGCTGGATCACGTCGAGATAGGGCAGCGCGGGCTTGACCATGATGATGTCGGCGCCCTCCTCGAGATCGAGAGCGACTTCGCGGAGCGCCTCGCGGGCGTTGGCTGGATCCATCTGGTAACCGCGGCGATCGCCGAACTGCGGGGCGGACTCGGCGGCCTCGCGGAACGGGCCGTAGAAGGCCGAGCAGTATTTCGCGGCGTAGGAAAGGATGGCCACGTCGGCGAAACCTTTCTGGTCGAGCTTCTGGCGGATGGCGGCGACGCGGCCATCCATCATGTCGGAGGGCGCGACGATGTCGGCCCCGGCGCGGGCGTGGGAAAGCGCCGCTTCGGCCAGAAGCGCGAGGCTGGGGTCGTTGAGGACTTCGCCATCCTTGACGACGCCGCAATGGCCGTGACTGGTGTATTCGCACAGGCAGACGTCGGTGACAACCAGCAGATTGAGTTTGGCTTTGCGGATGGCCTCGATGGCGCGCTGCACGGCGCCGTGCGCCGCGGCGGCTTCCGAGCCCGTCTCATCCTTATGTTCCGGCAATCCAAACAAGAGCACAGCGGGAACACCGAGATCGGCGACCTCGCGGCACTCCTCGACGATCTGATCGACGGACTGCTGAAACACACCGGGCATGGAACTGACTTCGGTGCGGACCTTCGTGCCCGGGCAGGCAAACATGGGGTAGACCAGGCCCTGTGCCGAGAGGCGCGTTTCGCGGACCAATCCGCGCAACGCTTCGGAACGGCGCAGGCGGCGGGGACGATGAACCGGAAATGTCATGTGCGTTGCCTATCCTCCGGGTGTTCCGGCAGGGCGCGCTTCCCTGCTGGAACGTGCGCGCTGCCGTAGAACTTAGCGATCGAAGCAGCCAATCCCGCTGCGCCCGCCGATGCTTCGCTCGCTTCGATTTCGACGCGCGCGCCGGCTTGGCGCATGGCGCGGGCCGTCGTCGGACCAATGGCCACGAAATGCACGCGGCTCGAAAGCGCGGCGGCTTCGGCCGGGCCCAGCGCGTCGGACAGGTTATGGTAGGCCGAGGGGCTGGCAAAGACAATCGCATCGACATCGGCGCGGCGGATGCGGCCGACGATTGCCGGATCGAGTGATGCGGGAGTGGTGGTGCGGTAGGCGATCACCTCGGTGACCTCCGCGCCCGCTTCGCGCAAAGCGTGGAGCACGCGGTCATCCCCTTTGTCACTGCGAGGTAAAAGAACTTTGCGCCCCTTCAGCGATTGGCGAAGCTCGCCGGCAAGCGCCTCGCCGGTGCGGCCTTCCGCGACGTGATCCACACGGACTCCCTGGGCGGTGAGGGCCCCGGCTGTTCCCGGGCCGACGGCGGCGATGATGCGATTCGGAGATTGCAGCATTTCGAATTTTATGCCGAGCTGATTGAGCCGCTCGAGAACATATCGTACCGCATTCTTGCTGAGAAAAAGAATGGCGTCGAAGACGTCCAGACGGCGCAATTGTTCGTCGAGCAGGCGCCAGTCTTCCGGAGGCGCAAAGGCCACCGTGGGCAAGAGAATGACCTCGGCGCCCATTTGCTCGAGGGCGCGGGCCCATTCGCGGGCCTGCTCGGGCGCGCGCGTGAGCACGATGCGCTTGCCGGCCAGCGGCTTTTCAACGGAGGCCAACGGACCTTCCCGCGAGGCTCAGAATTCGATCCGCGCCGGCCTCGATCAAACTTTTTCCCAGGCGCTTCCCTGCCCCGTCGGCATCGGCCGGCGAGCCGCGCTCGCTGCGGCGCACAAATTCCCTGCCGTCCGCGGAGAAAACGGCGGCCTCGATCAAGAGCTCAGTAGACGCCAGCGCATTCGCGGGAATGGCTTCAGGGGCTTCCCGGTCCACAACCGACCGGGACGCAGAAACCGCGAAAGCCCCTTCTTTCGGACGCGAACCTATGTCGGAGCTGAAGCTCCGACCCCCTAAAGAGCGACCATCCACAATACGCGCCCAGGCGCCCAGGGGAACCTGGCATCCGCCGTGGAGTTCGTGCAGCAGAGCGCGTTCCGCCGTTAGGCAGGCCCGCGTATCGGCGTCGTCGAGGGTGGCAACGAGCCGGGAGGTTTCGGCGTCGCTCACGCGCGTCTCGATTCCGATGGCGCCCTGGCCCACCGCGGGCAGCATGATATCGGCGTCGAGCAGTTGCGTCACCTGGCCGGCCAGGCCCAGGCGATTGACCCCGGCGGCGGCGAGAACGATGGCGTCGAATTCTCCATCGGCGAGCTTGCGCAGGCGCGTGTCGACATTGCCGCGCACGTCCACCACAACCAGATCGGGGCGATGGTGGCGGAGCTGGGCTTGGCGGCGCAGGCTGCTGGTGCCGACGCGCGCTCCCTGCGGCAGAGTCTGCAGCGTGCCGCCGCCCCGCGCGATCAGGGCGTCGCGCGGGTCCTCACGGCGCGTGAGGGCGGGAAAAACAAGGCCGGCTGGAATTTCCGTGGGGACGTCCTTCATGCTGTGGACGGCGAGGTCCACCGTGCCGGCCAGGAGCGCGTCTTCCAGTTCCTTGATGAACAGACCCTTGCCGTCGGCCGCCGCGCCCACCTGCGAGACAGAGACGGATTGAAGGCGGTCGCCCGCCGTACGGATGCGAACGATTTCCGAAGGGACGCCGTGGAATTGCGCCAGGAGCTGCGCGATATGGTTCGACTGCCAGAGGGCGAGCGGGCTGCCGCGTGTTCCGATGCGCAGCGGCTTCATTCGCGGCCCTCGCCGCCTTCACTTTTTTCGTCCAGGGCGAAGAGATGCCGCAGGGCTTCGATGGCGCCCAGGCGTCCGCGCATGCCGCGGCCATTGCGGAGCCGCTCGGAAGGGTCGCTGAGCACGCGCTCGATCAATTCCTCGGTGATGCTGGCGAGGCGCTGGCGCTCCTCGGCGGAGATCTCGGCGCCGCCGGACAGGCGTTCGCGAAGCAGAGTTTCGCGGTGCTTGCGGAAACGGCCGCGGAGGTCGTCCACAATGGAGGTGGCTTCGAGCGCGGCGCGCCAGGCTTCGAATTTACCGATGTGCTCGGCGATGATGGCCTCGGCGCGCGGGATTTCGGCTTCGCGCGCCCGTTTGTTTTGCTCGACGATCTCGCCGAGGTCGTCGATGGTGTAGAGGTAGAGATTGTAGAGGCCGGCGGCCTGCGGGGCGACGTTGCGGGGAACGCCGAGATCGACGATGAAGATCGGGCGGCCGCCGCGGGCATCGAGCGCGCGTGAGAGCATTTCGCGCGTCAGGACCGGCTCCTCACTGCTGACGGACGTGACGATGATGTCGGGCGCGGCGAGAACCTTTTCCAGCGACTCCCAGGCGACGGCCTCGGCGCCCACGCGGCCGGCGAGTTCGGCGGCGCGGTCCCGCGAACGGTTGACGACGCGCAGGCTGCCGATATGGCGGCTGCGGAGATGCTCGATCACTTGTTCAGCCACCGCGCCGGCGCCCACGATCAGCGCGGTGTGTCCTTTGAGGTTGCCGAAGACGCGTTCGGCCAGCTTCACGCCCGCCAGCGCCACCGACATGGGCCGGGCGCCGACTTCGGTTTCGGCGCGGACGCGTTTGCCAACCTCGAGCGCACCCTGAAAGGCGCGATTGAGCACGGGGCCGGTCGAGCCGCTATCGAGAGCCTGCCCGTAGGCCGTGCGGAGCTGGCCGAGGATTTCGGCCTCGCCCAGGAGCATGGAATCCAGGCCGGCGGCGACGCGGAACAGGTGGCGGAGTGCGTCGGCGCCGAGCGAGCGATAGATGTGGGCGTCGAGTTCCGCGCGGGGAATGCGGTGATAGGAGGTGATGAAATCCTGCATCGCCTCGGTGACATCGGAGCCATCGCCGGCGGGCACGCCATACAGCTCGCTGCGATTGCAGGTGGAAAGAACGACCGCTTCCTCGAGAATGCCCTGCCGCCGAAGTTCGCGGGCGGCCTCGAGGGCCTGCTCGGTGGTAAAGGAAACGCGCTCGCGGAGTTCGACGGGCGCGGTGCGGTGGCTGCAGCCGATCAGCGCCACCTGAATGCGTCCGCGGGCGTGGCCGGACTCAGAAGGCTTCGTATTGGAATGCGCGGCCATCAGAAGAAGCGATGAAACCTCGTGAGATAGACGTTCACAAAGGTGTAGCTGAACAGCACGACGATGAAATTGATGGCGCAGAGCAGCGCGGCGCGCGCCCCACGCCAGTGGGCGGTGCGCGAAAGGCGCAGGTAGGCGACGTAGACGCCCAGGATGACGAGCGTGACGATGACCTTCGGGTCGCCCCAGGAATACGCGCCGGTGAGGCGGTGGCGCCAGATCAGGCCGCTGGTCACCCCGACGCACATGGCAGCCAGCCCGATGCGGACGCTGCTGCGGGACATGCGGTCGAGCACGTCGAGCGCGGGGAAACGCCAAAAGGCCGCGCCGGGATGATGCGAGCGCAGGACGCGGTCCTGCACGAGATAGACGGCGCTAAACACAAAGGAGAGCGCAAAGGCCGCGTAGGCCCAGGTGTTGAGCGTGACGTGAAAGGCAAAGAGCGGGCCGCGCGCCGGCGGAGCGGGCACAACCACCGTGGGCACCAGCAAGCCCAGCGCGGTGATCCAGGCAACCAGCAGAAGCGTTACGAAGGCGCCCACGGAACGCTGGCGGTGCAGGATTTCCAGGCCCAGATAGGTCAGGCCAAGCAGCCAGGCGAACAGAGACATGGAGCCGTAGAGATCGTCGTAGGGAACGGAGTGGGTCCAGTGGGAGCGCTGCAGCAGCGCGAAGTACTGGGCCACGATTCCGCCGAAGAGCAGAAGCGTCGCCAGACGCCCCAGCCAGACATGCGGGGCGTACAGAATCCGCGCGTAGCAGAGAAAACTTACGGCGTAGAGCGCGATCGTCAGAACGCCAAGATGAATGGGCATATGAAAGGGAAATCCCCCAATCAAGAAAGATTATAGCGCCGAAAAGGCGGCGAGAGTTGGAGTAGTTGCGGAAGATTTTTCGTGTTTGTTTCAAGCGCGCCGAGCAGGGGCCGCGGGGTTTCTGATATGATGGCCTTGGGCTTTCAATCCGATGCCGCAGGGGCGCGAAAACAAGAAGGAACTGTTCGTCCGGGCTTGCCGTTTTGAGCCGGTCGAGCGCGTTCCTGTCTGGATGATGCGGCAAGCGGGGCGGTTTCTGCCCGAGTATCAGGCCGTGCGGGCGCGGCACACCTTCCTGGAAATCTGCAAAACGCCGGAGCTTGCCGCCGAAGTGTCGCTGCAGCCGTTTCGCGCGCTGGGCGTGGACGCCGTCATCGTCTTCTCGGACATTCTGATCGTCGCCGAAGCGATGGGCTTGCCCCTCGATGTGCCCGATGCGGGGCCGGTGCTTTCCAATCCGGTGCGGGATGTGGCGTCGATCCGGCGGCTGCGCGATTTCGATCCGGGGCGCGAGACGAAGTTCGTGGGCGACGCGATCCGCGCGATCTGCAAGGAAGCCGGGCCGGACGTGCCCGTGATCGGGTTTGCCGCCGCGCCGTGGACGCTGGCCTGCTACATGATCGAGGGGCGGACGCGGGGAGACGTTTCGCGGGCCAAGCAGATGCTGCGCGAGGAACCGCAGGCCGTGCGCGAACTGCTGGAACGGATTGCGCGGACGACCGCGGAATACCTGAAATCGCAGATCGCCGCGGGCGCCGCGGTGGTGCAACTGTTCGACACCTGGGCGATCGAGCTGACGCCGGATGAATACGAAGCGTTCGAGTTGCCGGCAACGCAGATGGTCCTGCAGGCGCTGGGCGCGCCCGAAGTGCCGAAGATACTGTTCGCCAAGGGCTCGGCAAAACATCTGGAGAATATGGCGCAGTCGGGCGCGCAGGTCCTGAGCGTCGATGCCAACACCGATCTGGCCGAAGCGCGCCGGTTGCTGGGGAACCGCGTCGCGCTCCAGGGCAATGTCGATCCAACCACTCTGCTGGGGGACGAAGCGACGATTCGCAGGGCCGCACGGGAAGCGATTGAGAAAACCGGAGGCCTGGGCCATATCCTGAATCTCGGCCATGGAATTTTGCCGAATACGCCGGTGGCCAATGCGCGCGCGTTCGTCGAGGCCGGCCAGACGGCGATGGTAGCGGCGCGGGCACAGGCGGGCCGCGAGGATTAGCATCCCGCGCCACGCGAGAGCCACACCGCGCGGCGCAACACGAGGGTTACCGCGATGACGCAGGGGGACGCAGGACGCGACGACAAGATCGAGATCGGGCAGATCTCGGACGCCATTCTGGAGAAATACAACCGGCCGGGCCCGCGCTACACGAGTTATCCCACCGCGCCGGTCTGGACCGACGACTTCGGCCCCGACGATTTCGAGCAGGCCTGCGCCCAGGCCGAGGCTCAGGGCACGCCGCTTTCACTCTACATGCACCTTCCCTTCTGCGAGAGCTTGTGCTTGTTCTGCGCGTGCAACGTCTCGATCCAGAAGAACAAGAGCGTGGGAGTTCCCTACCTGGCCGCGCTGAAGCGCGAGATCCAGCACATGGCGGGGCTGGCGTCGAAGAAGCGGCCGGTGCAGCAGTTTCATTGGGGCGGCGGCACGCCGACCTATTTCGCGCCCGAGCAACTGGAAGACCTGTTCGGACACACGCGCGAGCGGTTTACGTTCGCGGCCGATGCCGAGCTGGGAATCGAAGTGGACCCGCGCGTCACCAGCCTGGCGCACTTGGAAACGCTCCGCAAGCTGGGGTTCAACCGGCTGAGCATGGGCATTCAAGATTTTCGCCCGCAGGTGCAGAAGGCCATCCATCGCATCCAGCCGTACGAAATGACGCGCGACCTGATCCTGGCGGCGCGCGCGATGGGTTTTCAGAGCATCAACGTGGACGTCATTTACGGCCTGCCGTATCAGACGGGGGCGACATTTCGGGAGACGATCGCGCAGGTGCTGACGCTCGAGCCCGACCGCGTGGCCATGTTCAGCTACGCGCACGTCCCGTGGCTGCGGAAGCAGCAAGGGTCGTTCGCGGCGCACCTGCCCGAGGGACGCGAGAAGTTCCAGATTTTCCGGGCCGGGCTGGAAGGGTTTCTCAACGCGGGTTACGTGTACATCGGGATGGACCACTTCGCGCGGCCCGGGGACGAACTGGCCACGGCGCAACGGAACCGCACGCTGCACCGGAATTTTCAGGGGTACACAACCAAGGCGGGGGCCGATCTGTACGGCATGGGCGTGAGCGCGATCAGCTCGATCGGCGATGCCTACGCGCAAAACCGTCGGGAGGTGCCGGCCTATGAAGCCGCCGTCACCGAACGCGGGCTGGCCACGATGCGCGGCTACCGGCTATCGGCCGACGACCGGCTGCGCCGCGCGGTGATCGGGCGCCTGCTGTGCCACACCGTCATCCCCAAGAGTGAGATCGAGCGGGAGTTTTCGATTTCGTTCGACGACTATTTTCGCGCGGAACTGGAGCGCCTGGAGGAATCCCGCGCCGATGGACTGGTGACGCTGGCGCCCGGCGAAATTCGCGTGACGGCGCTGGGGCGGATCTTCATCCGCAACATGGCGATGGTGTTCGACCGCTACCTCCAGGAACAGCAAATGGACAAGCGGCCGCTGTTTTCCAAGACGCTATAGGCGGGGCCGATGATGACGCTGAGATTCGCGCAGCGCCCGTCATTCCGAGGAGCAGAGCGACGAGAAATCCCTCTTGGCGTGCGCACTGCGGGAAGCCAAACCGAAGAGAGATCCCTCGTTCCGCAAACCCATCCGGAACGCAAACAACGCGCTCCGCTCGGGATGACAGCGCGGTAGTGGTCGTACCGGAGGCGCACGGATGCGGGCGGAGCCAAAGTGAATGGCTGAATCCACACCAATGACGGTGGCCGTAATCGGCGGGGGCATCTCCGGGCTGGTGTGCGCCTACCGGCTCCAGCAACTGGGGATGTCCGTGGTGCTGCTGGAGGAAACCGAGCGCGCGGGCGGGCTGATCGGAACCGCGCGGGAGGATGGGTTCCTGTTCGAAACGGGGCCGCAGAGCGTGCAGGGCACGCCGGCGCTGCTCGATCTGATCCGCGACGCCGGTCTCGACGGGGAGCTTTGCAAGGCCGATTCGCGCGCGCCGCGCTACGTGCTCCAGCGCGGGCGCTTGCAGAAGATTCCCATGACGCCGCAGGCGCTGCTCACCACTTCCCTGCTGAGCGTGACTTCGTTCTGGAAGATTGTTTCCGAAATGTTCCGAACGACGCGGCCGCCGGACCACGAAGAAAGCGTGGCGGCATTCGTGCGGCGGAAGTTCGGGAACGAGATTCTGGAGTACCTGGTGGCGCCTTTCGTTTCCGGAGTTTACGCCGGAGACCCGGAAAAGCTGAGCCTGCGCGCGGCGTTCCCTTCCATCGAGGAGTGGGAGCGGGAATACGGCAGCGTGCTGCGCGGGGCGATGAAGTCGCGCCCGGCCAACGGAGCGAGCAAGGGTTCGCCGCCGCTCATTTCGTTCCGGCAGGGCCTCGAGACGCTGACGCAGACGCTCGCCGCCAAGCTCGGCGCTTGCGCCCGCACCGGCGCGCGCGCCGACGAAGTGAACCGGGTTACCACCAGCGGCACGGATGGTTATCAGATTCGGGTGACGCAGGCCGGCCAGCAGGAAACCATCGCCGCGCAGGCCGTGGTGCTGGCGACTCCGGCGTACACCGCTTCGCGGCTGGTCGCGCCGGTTTCCGCGCCGCTGGCGCAGATGCTTTCGGGCGTGGCCTACGCGGCCGTGGCCGTGGTCGCCGGCGGGTACTACACGCGACAGGCGAGCGGGCCCATCGACGGGTTCGGCGTGCTGATTCCCCGCGCGGAGAAATATCGCACGCTGGGAACGGTGTGGAATTCGTCGCTTTTCCCGGGACGCGCGGGCGCCGGAAAATTCGCCATGACCAGCTTTGCCGGCGGGGCGACCGATCCCGAGATGGGCGATAAGCCGCCCAAGGAGATCGCGGCCATCGTCGAGATGGAGAACGCGAAGATACTGGAGATTTCCGGGCCGCCGATCGCGTCGGGGGTCTGGAAGCATCCCAAGGCCCTGCCGCAATACAACCTCGGCCACGGGCACGTCGTCGAGGCCATTCGCGACGGCGAGCGCGCCCTTCCCGGCCTGTTCTTTGCCGGCAATTACCTGCAAGGCCCGGCCATCGGCAAATGCGTCGAGCAGGCCCTGCAGACCGCCGACGCCGTCAACGC
>JAIQGD010000088.1 GCA_020072765.1 Terriglobia bacterium | reverse complement strand
GGCGCGACAGTTGCTGCCCGCACGGCGTGCCGCTGTTCGGCGGCATGGCGCGGCTGCGCCGGACGCAGGGAGCGGCACGGCTGTCGGACGCGGAAGTCGGCCATTCCTACGAAGTGCTGCGCGTATGGGAAAAGGACCCGAAGGTTTTGGAATTTCTCGAGCAGCGCCACCTGCGACCTTCCGTGCGGGTGCGCGTGCTGCACCGCGAATACGACGAGACCATGGCGCTGGCGGTGATGGGCCGCGGCCCCGCCCGCGTCTACCTGGGCAAACCGGCCACCGAGCGCATCTGGGTGCGGCGGATTCAGTGATCGGTGAGCAGTGATTGGTGAGTAGTGATTCGTGACTCCTGATTTGTGACTGCGGCCGAGCCCCGCGGATCGTGGTACGCTTGCGTCGGGCACATCGCCGGCCGGCTTGTGCTCTGCACCCGATGCTCAACGCTTTGCGCTACTACTGGATCATCGCCAAGGGCTACCGCCTGCGCCCCTGGAAGTCTCCTTACATCCGCTGGCGCATGGAAACATTTTTCGGGCAGGAGGCGGCCAATCTGGACGCCCGCAAATTCTTCCACCTGATGTGGCGCGAGCGCGCACGGATGGAACGCTTTCTGGCATGGGTGGGGGAGCAGAGGGCGCGGACGAAGTAACGGGCCATCCCGCACCGGGTGGTCCTGAATCCTGCCCCTTCCGCTCCGCATGCCGTTTACGGCGTATACTCGGGATCGGGGAGCGGAGTCATGCACGGCCTGGAGACCCTTCCAAAAGCAGAGTCACGGCACGAGGCGCGCTGGTGGGAAGCGATGCCCGGCGGCAAGGTGCACTGCTACCTGTGCCCGCGCCACTGCCACATCGGCGAAGGCCAGGCGGGTTTCTGCTTCATCCGCGCCAACCACGGTGGCAAGCTTTATAGCCTCGGTTACGCTCATCCCGCCGCCCTGCAAGTCGACCCCATCGAGAAAAAGCCGCTGAACCATTTTCTCCCCGGCACGCGCGTGTTTTCCCTGGGTACGGCCGGCTGCAACATGGGCTGTTTCTTCTGCCAGAACTGGGATATCTCGAAGTCCCGCGCCGACCAGGTGCGGGCGAATTACATTCCGCCCGAAGACGTGGTGCAGCTTGCCATCCGGCACGGGTGTCCGTCGATCGCCTTCACCTACAACGAGCCGACCATCTGGGGCGAATACGTCATCGACATCAGCCAGGCCGCGCGGGAGCAGGGAATCAACACGGTGATGGTGTCCAACGGCTACACGGCCCGCGAGGCGCGGCACGATATCTACGAGCACATCGACGCGGCCAACATCGACCTGAAGGCGTTCACCGACCATTTCTACGCGCGCGTCACCCTGAGCCATTTGCAACCCGTTCTGGAAACGCTCGAGTGGCTGAAGAAGGAAACCGGCGTCTGGATCGAGATGACCAATCTGATTATCCCCACGCTCAACGACGCCCCGGCGGAGACCCGCGCCCTGTGCGAATGGGTGCTGGAACATCTGGGGCCGGACGTCCCGCTGCACTTCACCGCCTTTCATCCCGACTTCAAGCTGCGGGACCTTCCCGGCACGCCGCCCGAGACGCTGCACGCGGCGCGCGCCACGGCGCTCCAGATGGGATTGCACTACGTCTACGAGGGCAATATTCGCGGCAATGGCGCGCACACCTACTGCCCTTCGTGCAAGACGCTTCTGGTGCTGCGTTCCTGGCACGATGTGCAACAAAACTATCTCCAGAATGGCTGCTGCCCTACCTGCGGTCTCGCCATTCCCGGCCGATGGACCAACGTGCGCGGCCAGGCGGCGGGGAAGCGTTCCCTCAAAAAGGACGCAACGCTAGCCGGCCGCTACGAAGATTTGAATCTGTGAGCGTTCGCGCTTGGGGCAGGCGCCTGGAGTCTTGGGCAGGGCTACGAGACGAACAACGGCACCAAACACCCGCACCGCGGGCGCACTTACATGTCACTAAGAAAATGGCGGGGACGACGAGACTCGATCTCGCGACCTCTGCCGTGACAGGCCGTTATTCAACGACTGGCGCAAGCAGAATCAGCAGGTTAGAAGTGCGGTAGTCGGCAACCGTTGGCTTTTTTGGGCAGCGGCGGCAGTTTTTGTGCAACGGTGCCCTACTGTGGTGCATCGAAAAACGCGGGTTGCGATCTCTCCGGGCGGCACTGTCTCCGGCGCCACTCGACGGCGTTCGATTCATACGCCACACATTCCCTCGCACTCATTCTGAAAAGTCGATCCCGACTTTGGTAGCGGGCCAGCGCGAAAAGGTAATCACTTCTTAAGACCATTGTGATTCCTGCACTGATTCCAAGTAATGGTGGCATTGGCAGCCATCTGTCCGGGGCCAGTGAACATGTCCGGATACATTTGCAACCACGCACAAATCTCATTGGTGTGCTCGCCGAGTCCGTCTTTCCAACTGTATGCGCCGAGGAATAGAACTGTCTTTGATCCTCGCCTAAATGCCTCATCCAGCGACTCGTCAACCGTCGGGGAAAACACGTTCCCGAAAGCCTTTTCTCCCGGTCCATAGCTTCTTCGCTGTATCTCGATAGAAGCAATATCTCTTTGGAATTGGCGATACGTTTTGTCCTGAACCGCTTGCGTCACTATCGGTTGGTTCAGAGCGTTCAATTGTGTTTCAACTACGCGGAGTCCGCGGACGCAACCCGCGTTCTCGGCTACTATAGACGGACTAATATTCTGACATGTCGCGCTAGCCGCTATATTCCCTCCGATTCGGTAGTTTGGCCGTGCTATCCCAAGGTCTGCCGGAGACATGTAAGCCATCTGTGGTGGAATATTTACTATGGGCGTGGGGACGGTAACCTGAATTTGAGGGGGCTTGGCCTTCAAGTTCGCTATTTGCTGTTCAAGCGACGGGACTCTTAGAGCTTCTCTGTATTGATCTCTCCAAGCTAGAAAAAAGGAAACCAACAGACACCCCACGATAAAAAGTGCAGCATATGTCTTCTTAGGCATCTTCCAGTCGAACAGTCGTTCGACAAGAACAACAAGTGCAGTCAGAACTCCTCCCGTAACGTAGCTTTGCCAACGAAGGATAACCGCCAATAGAAAGACACGAATGTCGGAAACCATAGACCCCTCCCGCGACTGTTTGAATTCTACGCTAACTCTATGGATCATGTGTTAGTAAGCGTTTACGAACCGCCACTACTAAGCTTCGAGTATTTCCGTCGCCACTCTGCGCGAGCTTCCGCAAGTTGCTGGGTCCAAACTTCCAACGCGAACTCCACTTGGCGTGCTATCCTGCCGCCCATGCACGCGGCACCCATCATGGGAAGGTCGATTCCAGAGTGGGTCAAGACGCTAGCGATCGCGCTTGCAACATCCTTCTTTACACTCTGCCTCATAGAACCCGTGCGAGCAGTGATTCAGCGATGGCTGAGAAGGCGTGAAGTGCGTCGAAGTCTGTATCACGAAATGGTCCTGAACTTCAGAGCACTCGACGGGCAAGTTTTCATGGCCGAGCGCGATCCAGAGATGAAAGGTGGCATAGACGATCGGTTCCGCCGGAGTTTTAAGAAATCGAGCTTCGAACTAGCACAGCGCGATCCTGTCATCTATTACGGCCTTGGCTACGACGAGCGCTACTGGATTGAGCTTCTTTATTCGGGGATGGAGCACGTCATCAACGGACACTTTGCGAAGGACGAGCAGCGCTTTCGTTCGGCGTGGTTTACAGCCGGATCCCTGCTCTCGTACATAAAGAATAGGAATCTCAGTAAGCGGCTAATCTTGAAAGTTAGCCCTATTCAAATACGTAGGGACATCCGCAAACGCCTGCCGGATACAGACTACGTCGATATCGAACCCCCGACACTCTTTGAAAGGATCCGTCGAAGGTTTGATTAGGGTCAAACCGCATTCCGTCTCCGGAATTCGCCGTGACATCCTGCCGCCAACGCGATGCGCGGCCTCAGCGGTGTGCAACTGAGAAACTTTCCATTCTCTCTATGTCAAAGAAAATGGCGGGGACGACGAGACTCGAACTCGCGACCTCTGCCGTGACAGGGCAGCGTTCTAACCAACTGAACTACGTCCCCGCAACCTTGCTACCTGGTGGTGGGCGGTCAGCGATTTGAACGCTGGACCTTCCGGGTGTAAACCGGATGCTCTAACCGCTGAGCTAACCGCCCTGGCTTCATCGTAGCAGAACCCGCGCGCCCGGCGCTAGACTTTCTACAATCATGCGCGCAGCGGCGCGGCGCCCCGCGCGCCCGAATACCCGGACGCTGACTCTCTCACCGTCCTGCTCTGAAGTTCACTTCGATTTCTTCCGATGAATCAAGATGGGAGGCCGCGCTTCGTGTGCCCTCACGGCGTCACCCGTACGATCGTACAGGGACAAAAAAAAGCCTGTGCTTTGGTACAGGTTCCCACAGGTGTTGGCAGATTCACTACGAAGCCCGCACCGAGTTCCCAAATCATTTGCGCGGGCATGTTACGCTGCAACTCGAGTAGTGGTTCTAGTACCGTGAGCGTATAAGAATGTCTTCCCGGCTCGGTGAAATTCTTGTCAAAGAAGCCCTGATCAACGCCGATCAGCTGAAGCAGGCGCTCGACTATCAGAAGAAGAACGGCGGACGTCTGGGCACCTGCCTGGTCAAGATGGGCTTGATCGCCGACGATGAGATCACCGCGGTCCTGTCCCGCCAATACGGCGTTCCCTCCATCAATCTGAAATTTTACGAAGTGGATCCCGCGGTGATCAAGCTGGTTCCGCAGGAGACCGCCGTCCGCTACCAGATCGTCCCGCTGTCCCGTGTGGGCTCGACGCTGACCATTGCGATGACCGATCCGACCAACGTCTTCGCCATGGACGACATCAAGTTCATGACCGGGTTCAACGTGGAGCCCGTGGTGGCTTCCGAGACGGCCGTCGACGAGGCCATCTCGAAATTCTATGGCGCGGCGCAGAGTGAGGAAGAGCTCGACAAGGTGATGAAGGACCTCACCGAGGACGATGCGGACGAGCTCGAGTTGGCCGTCGAAGAATCCGAGCTGGACGCCGCTTCGCTGGAACGGGCGGCCGACGAAGCTCCCATCATCAAACTCTGCAACCTGATCCTGACCGATTCCGTGAAACGCGGGGCCAGCGACATCCACATCGAGCCCTACGAAAAAGAGTACCGCGTCCGCTTCCGCATTGACGGCGTGCTCCACAACGTCATGGCTCCCCCCTTGAAACTCAAGGACGCCATCACCAGCCGCATCAAGATCATGTCCAAGCTCGATATCAGCGAGAAGCGGCTGCCGCAAGACGGCCGCATCATGATCAAGTACATGCGGGACGGGAAGAAGAAGGAGCTGGACTTCCGCGTTTCCACCGTTCCCACCCTGTTCGGCGAAAAAATCGTCATGCGGTTGCTGGACAAAGAGAACCTGCGGCTGGATATGACCAAGCTGGGTTTCGAGGTCGAATCGCTGCAGAAATTCGAGCGCGCCATCTTGCGGCCCTACGGCATGGTCCTCGTTACCGGCCCGACCGGCTCGGGGAAAACGAACACCCTGTACTCCTCGGTGGCGCGGCTCAACCAGCCCGATACCAACATCATGACCGCCGAGGACCCCGTCGAATTCCAGCTGCCCGGCATCAACCAGGTGCAGATGAAAGAACAGATCGGGCTGAATTTCGCCTCCGCGCTGCGCGCCTTTCTCCGGCAGGACCCCAACATTATTCTGGTCGGAGAGATTCGCGACTTCGAAACGGCGGAAATCGCCGTCAAGGCCGCGCTCACCGGCCACATGGTGCTTTCCACGCTGCACACCAACGACGCGCCGTCCACCGTCAGCCGTTTGATGAACATGGGCATCGAGCCGTTCCTGGTGGCCACTTCGGTGAACCTGATCTGCGCCCAGCGCCTGATTCGGCGCATCTGCGCGGGGTGCAAGGAACCGCTGCAGATTCAGCCCCAGGCCCTGATTGACGCCGGCTTTACCCCCGAGGAAGCCTCCAAGACCGTGGTCTACCACGGCAAGGGCTGCGCCACCTGCAACAACAGCGGCTACAAGGGCCGCCTCGGCCTGTATGAGGTCATGGAGATCACCGACGAATTGCGCGAACTCATTTTGGTGGGCGCTTCGGCCCTGGAGTTGAAACGGAAGGCGCTCGAACTGGGCATGATTACATTGCGGCGCAGTGGCCTGACCAAGGTGGCCGCGGGGATAGCCACCATGGAAGAAGTCCTGCGCGAAACGGTTCTGTAGGCGGAGGGAAAATGGCGGGAATTACACTGAGCGAACTTTTGAAGTCCATGATCGAGATGGGGGGAAGCGACCTGCATCTATCGACCAACAGCGCGCCGCGCGTGCGCGTGCACGGCCATCTGCGGCCCATGGATATGCCCCCGCTGACCGCGGCCGACACCAAGGCCCTGGCGTACAGCGTGCTCACCGACGTGCAGAAACACCGGCTGGAGGAAACGCTGGAGCTGGACTTTTCGTTCGGCTTGAAGAACCTGGCGCGTTTCCGCGGCAATATCTTTCATCAGCGCGGCGCCGTGGCCGCCGTCTTCCGGACCATTCCGTGGGAGATCAAGGGGTTTGATTCACTCGGCCTTCCGCCGGTGGTGCGCTCGTTGTGCGACCGGCCGCGCGGCCTGGTGCTGGTCACCGGCCCGACCGGCTCGGGCAAGTCCACCACGCTTGCCGCCATGCTCGACAAGATCAATAGCGAGCGCGAAGAGCACATGATCACCATCGAGGACCCCATCGAGTTTCTGCACAATCACAAGAAGTGCCTCGTCAACCAGCGCGAAGTGCATTCCGACACCCATTCGTTCACCAACTCCCTGCGCGCCGCGCTGCGCGAGGATCCCGACGTCGTCCTGATCGGTGAAATGCGCGACCTGGAAACCATCGAGTCCGCGCTCCGCATCGCCGAGACCGGCCACTTGACCTTCGCGACGCTGCACACCAACTCCGCGTCCTCCACCATCAACCGCATCGTGGACGTCTTCCCGGCGCACCAGCAGCCCCAGGTTCGCGCCCAGCTCTCCATGGTTCTGGAAGGCGTTCTCTGCCAGGCCCTGCTGCCGCGCATCGACGGCAAGGGGCGCGCGATGGTGATGGAAATCCTGGTTCCCAATGCCGCCATCCGCAACCTGATCCGCGAAGACAAAATTCACCAGATTTACTCGGCTATGCAAACGGGAACGGGGCAATCGGGGATGCAGACGTTCAATCAAAGCCTGGCCAACGCCTATTTTCAGAAGGCCATCACGTTGGAAACGGCGCTGGCCCGATCTTCGAATCCAGATGAATTGCAGGATCTAATCAACCGTGGGGTGACCTCGCCGGCAAGCTCCGGCAAGGCTCCCGCACGACGATAACAGGGGGGTAAGCAGCCATGCCGGTCTTTACCTATCGTGGAGTCAACAGGGCGGGCGCAACCGTCACGGGAGAGCGCACCGCCGAAAGCAAAGCCGAGCTCACCGCCGCGCTGCGCCGGGAGCAGATCACCGTCAGCAAGTTGTCTCAAAAGGGGAAGGAGTTCAACATCCCCACCTTCGGGGGCGGCGTGGAGGCCAAGGAACTGGCCGTGTTCACCCGCCAGTTCTCGGTGATGATCGACGCCGGATTGCCGCTGGTGCAGTGTCTGGAGATCTTGGGCGGACAGCAGGAGAACAAGACCTTTCAAAAGGTTTTGACCGGCGTGCGCAGTTCCGTCGAGGGTGGCACCACCCTGTCGGCCGCCATGAAAGAGCACGAGAAGGTTTTCGACGCGCTGTACTACAACATGATCGACGCCGGCGAGACGGGCGGTATTCTCGATACCATCTTGCAGCGCCTTTCCGTGTACATCGAAAAGAACGTCAAGCTCGCGCGGGCCGTCAAGTCGGCCATGATCTATCCGGTCTCCGTGATCGGCATTGCCGCGGGTGTCATCACCCTGCTGCTGTGGAAGGTCGTGCCCATTTTCGTCTCGCTGTTTAACGGTCTCGACGTGGACCTGCCCTTGCCCACGCGCATTGTCATTGGGTTGAGCAGCTTCATCGGCAGCATCTATGGATTGATGCTGCTGGCGTTCCTCGTCGGAAGTTTCTTTGCGGTGAAGTTTTGGTATGCCACGCCCCCGGGCCGCATGGCCATCGACTCCCTGATTTTGAAGGCTCCGGTGGTCGGGCTCATCATGCGCAAGATCGCCGTGGCGCGCTTCACGCGCACGCTCGGCACCTTGATCTCCAGCGGCGTCCCCATCCTGGAGGGCCTCGACATCACCGCGCGCACGTCCGGCAACGCCGTGGTCGAAAAGGCCATCACGCAGACCCGCAAGGCGGTCGAAGCCGGGCGCTCGTTGGTCGAGCCCCTGAAGGAAACCGATGTCTTCCCAGGCATGGTGACGCAAATGATCGCCGTGGGCGAACAAACCGGCGCCATGGATGCCATGCTCTCGAAGATCGCCGATTTCTATGAAGACGAAGTGGACGCAGCCGTCAAGGACATGTTGACGGCCATCGAACCGATCATGATCGTGGTCCTGGGCGTGATCGTCGGAGGCGTGGTCGTTTCGATGTATTTGCCGCTGTTCTCTTTGATCGGCAAACTCGCCGGAAAGTAGCGTCCGGCCCAGGGGTCCAGTGCTGCAAAGGGGTTGGCGGAGATTTGCACCGGTCCACCGGGGCCGGACGCGCACGAACCGCGCGTGCGCAAACTCCTCCTCCGCCTCGTGAACGGGGTGGTTCGCAGGGGAGCCGAAAGCCGGCGACAGTTCAACGATGACACTTACACCCAGCGCGAGTGAATGGCTGCCCTGGCTGGGGCGCGTCCGCTTTCTGGTCATTACCTTCCTGATCGCCGTGGTCGTCGCCATTCGCCAGTTGACCCTGATCCCGCTTCCCGCGGGGACCCTGATTCTGCTGGCCGCCGTGTGGTACTCCTGCGCGGTGGTGGATTTGATGTTGTGGCGATGGGCCCCCTCCTCGCGCTGGCAAGCGCCGCTTCAGCTCGGCCTGGACTTGGCGGTCATCACCGCCGTGGTGTACGCCAGTGGCGCGCAGGACAGTTACTTCATATCCCTGTATCTGCTCGTGATTTTGATGGGCAGCATTCTGTTCTCGCGGCGCGGCGCATTCTTGGCGGCCGGCGTGAGCTTTGTGCTGTTGGCCAGCACAGTGGAAATGGCCTACTACGGAGTCATTCCGCCAACCGCGCGTTCTTTGCCGGATCTCCGCGCGCTCGAATCGTGGCTGGGCAGCAATCTGTTTGCCTTCTTTGCTGTGGCGTATCTGGGCACCTTGCTGGCGCAGACGCTCCGCGCCAAGGGCGTTGAGCTGGAGGAAAAGAATGAAGCCCTGAAGGACCTCCAGGCCTTCAATCGCGACATCATCGAGTCCATGCGCGGTGGCCTGCTGACCACGGATCTGGCCGGACGCATCCTCCTGGTGAATCGCGCGGGCGATGAAATGCTGGGACACGGCTGGAACGCGCTCGAAGGCAGGGGCGTCGTGGAAGTCTTTCCGGAATTGTGGCCCGTCGAGACCGACGCAAGCGGCGTGCCGCTGGCGCTGCGCCGCGAGATCGAAATCCACACCGCTGATGGGGAGCTGCGATTCCTGGGGCTCTCAATCTCTTCGCTGCGCACCGGCCAGGGCGAGAGCAGCGGCTTTGTATTCAGCTTTCAGGACTTGACGGAACTCAAGCGCCTGGAGCGGGAAGTGGTGACCAAGGAGCGCATGGCCGCGCTGGGCCGCCTGTCCGCCGCCATCGCCCATGAAATCCGCCAGCCTCTCACGGCCATGACGGGCGCACTCAAGGAACTGGCCCGCTTGGCGCCCCTCGATGAGGACGATCAGAAGCTGGTGCGGATCGTCACCCGGGAATCGCAGCGCCTGAATCGCATCATCACCGAATTTCTGGATTATTCCCGCGACAAGGCCTACGCGTTTGCCAGCGTCGATCTCGTCGCGGTAACCGAAGAAACCCTGCTCCTGCTCGAACGCGATGCCGCAAACACCGGCAAATATCGCATTGACAAGAGTTTTGCCCGGGGCGATCTGCGCGTCCGCGCCGACCGCGATGCCATGAAGCAGATCCTCTGGAATCTCTGCAACAATGCCCTCCGCGCCATGCCCGACGGCGGCGTGCTCACCGTCGGCCTGACGGCAACCTCGGACTGCGTGCGCATTTCCATCCGGGACACTGGCCGGGGCATGGACCCGCGCGTGGCCGCCAGTCTGTTCGAGCCCTTTCAATCGGCGTTCACCGGAGGCACGGGGCTGGGGCTGGCCATCGTCTACCAGATTCTCCAGGCGCATCGCGGCCGCATCGGCGTGGGGGATACCGAGGGACGCGGCACGGAATTTGTCGTGGAACTGCCGCGCGCGCCGCGCACCCAACGGAACGCGCGTCCGGCTGCGGGCGCCGAGGCCGAATTGGTCCGGCCGCTGGGGAGGGGCTAGGCACACATGGCACACCTTCTCATTGTTGACGACGAACGCTCTATCTGCGAGTTGCTGGAGATCAGTTTCCGCAAGGAAGGCCACAAGGTCGAGGTGGCCACCAGCGCGGAAGCCGCCCGCCGCAAGCTCGCCTCCCAGATTTTCGACATCGTCGTCTCCGACATCTGCTTGCCGGATATGACCGGCGTTGAGTTGCTCCGCTATTGCAAGGAAACCTCCCCGGCCACCACGTTCATCCTCATCACCGGTGTGCCCACGATTGACACGGCCATTGATGCGGTCAATTTCGGCGCCGACCGCTATGTCGTCAAGGGCGACCGCCTGCTCGACGAACTTCGCCCGGCCATCCAGCAGGTCGCTGAAAATCTCGCCCTGAAGAGCGAAGCGGGCTATCTGCGCCGCGAACTCCGCCGCCTGACCGGGCTGGACCACATGATCGGCACCAGCCCGAAAATGCGCGACATTTTCGAGCTGATTCAAAACATCGCCCCGCAATCCAGCCGCGTGCTCATCACCGGCGAGAGCGGCACCGGAAAAGAGCTGGTGGCGCGCGCCATCCATGAAAACAGCGCCCGCTCGAAGAAGCCGTTCATTACCATCAATTGCGGCGCCTTCCCCGAGACCCTGCTGGAATCGGAGCTGTTCGGCTACGTGAAGGGCGCGTTCACCGGCGCCAACGAGAATCGCCGGGGCCTGTTCCAGGCCGCCGACGGCGGAACCCTCTTCCTGGACGAAATCGGCAATATGAGCGTGACCATGCAGGTCAAGCTCTATCGCGTCCTCCAGGAAGGCAAGCTCCGGCCGGTGGGCAGCACGGAAGAAGCCGATGTCGACGTCCGCGTCATCACCGCCACCAACAAGGACCTGGAGAAGGAAATCGCCGAGGGCCGTTTCCGCGAGGATCTGTTTTACCGCCTGAGCGTCATCCCCATTCAGCTTCCGCCGCTGCGCGAACGCCGCGAGGACATTCCGCTTCTGGCCCGCGAATTTCTCGACCGCTTCCTCAAGGCCATGGCCAAGACCAGCGATGGCATCGAACCCGAGGCCATGCGCCGCCTGGAAGTCTACGACTGGCCCGGCAATGTCCGCGAACTCGAAAACACCATCGAGCGCGCCGTCGCCCTGGAAACCGGCAAGCGCATCTCCACCGAGGCGCTCCCGGACCGCATCCGCAACCATTTTCAGGCCGCGATTCCGGAAGCTGCGGCCAACGGCAACGGCCATGGGATCGTCCTGCAGGAAGAGGGCGTCAACCTCGAAGAACACATTCAAAAACTCGAGCGCTCCTACCTGCTGGCCGCGCTGGAACGCTCGGGGGGCGTCCGCACACAGGCCGCCGCGCTGCTGAAAATGTCCTACCGCTCCTTCCGCCACTACGCCAAAAAATACGGCGTCTAGCGCCTTTCTCGTCGTGGGAATTTTGCAGGGCGAAGTTTCCCGGCGTCGCCGTCAGGCACAACGCGTCTTCGTTGCTCCCGTGGTTATGCTGCTGCGGTGCGGTGGGTCTGCAGGGGCGTCGCTTGCCGCGCCTTCCTGGGTTGTGAGATTGGAGACGTAGTTCCGGAGCACCACGCTACTTGGCGGTTGGCGCGCCGCCAAGGTGAGCCAGTTGCATCTTGGCAATCTCATTGTCCGGGTGATATTTCAATTCTTCCAGAAACGCCATGCGCGCCTGTACCGGGTGCCCCCCCTGCTCAAACAGAGAGCGATGGCGCGGCAGAAATACGTTTCCGCCAACTCGTAGCGCTTTTCCTTGTAGTACGTATATCCCAGATTGTACGTGCCCAGCCAGAAATCCGGGTGCTGGCTGAGGGCTTCGCGGAAGATGGCTTCCGCCTCCTCCAGACGATCTTTTTCGATGTACTGCGTGCCCAGATTGTTTTTCGCCATCGCGTTTCCGGGCGCGCTCTGGACAGCGTAGGTGAACATGGAGATGCCGCTCTGCCACGGAGCCGACTGAATCGCGGTCGAAAAGCCAAACGCCACTACGACCACCGCTGCGACGGTGGTGGCGACCAAGCGTCGCCGGTCCGGGACGTCTTGGGGAGCGAACTGCTGGAAGGCCAGCGCTGCCAGGATCGCCAGGCCGATGCTCGGAAGATAGAGATAGCGGTCGTGATAATAGTCGTAGGGCCAGAAGAAAGCGATATTCAAAACCGGTGCCAGCATTAGAAAAATCCAGGCGGCGGCCCAGGGAATGGCGATGCTCCGGGATTTCCTCCACCAGATCCATCCGGCGGCGCAGACCGCGGCCAGAATCAGCATGGGCATCCAGAACCCCGGACTGGCGGTGCGGGTAACGATGGGCAGATCGTAGTAGTAGCTCAGCCGCGTGGGCCAGACCAAGTGGCGCAGATAAAACACCAGAATCGACGGCGCCGTCAGCACCGCGTCGTGGCGGGAAACCCAAACCAGCGGCCGGGCGGACAATAGCAATTCCACTCGGACGAAGCTGTAGGCCATGGCCATCAGAAACAAGACGCCCGTTCGGCGAAGCGCCCGCCCCAGCCGTTCCGCAACCCGCATCTCAGGAGCAAGGTCGCCGCGCGCAACCTCGTAGAACAAAGCGACGGGCGCGAAGAAGACCGCAGGCTCTTTGGACAGCAGCGCTGCGGCATACAACCCATGCGCAGCCAAGCTCCGCCACAGCGGGGGCGAGTCCAGCGACCGGCTGTATATGAGAAACACTCCGAGCAGAGCCAACGCCGCCAATAAGTCCGGGGCCGCCGAGATCCAGGCCACCGACTCGATGTGGGCCGGGTGCACGCCGAAAATCAGCGCGCCGGCCGTCGCGGCGCGATAGTCCTTCACCAGCCACAACAGCAACTGGAACAGTAGCAGGGTCACCGCCACGTGCAGGCCCACGGTCGCAGCGTGCCACGAAGCGGCATTAGTGCCAAACAGGGCGTAGCCGGCGGTCAGCCACACGCAGAACAACGGACGATAGTATGTCGCTTGTCCTTTCTCGGCCGTCTGGTTCGACTCCACCAGCCCGCACAGCGGGACGACGAAGTTGCGGGGCAGCGATGCCCAATTATGAACCGCCGGGTTGTTCATAATTTGCGGGTTGTCATCCAACACCAATCCATACCGCAACGTAGAGACATCCGGCGCCGCCGTCACCGCCGCGACCAGCAGCATGCACAGAAGAATGGGGACGCGCGCACCCCGGCCGGAGTTCTCCGTCCCCGCCTGCGCCCCTTCGTGGTTTTTTTGCAGATGATCCAAGCCCATGCCGAAAATTTATCACGGGAGAGTTGAAGGCGCGCCGGGGAAATGCCCCCCACCGTACCAATGGGTAATCGTTTTCGGCGCGCGCCTGCTTGTCCGCGCAGCGGTTCTTCTCTGCGTATTCTCTGCGCCCTCTGCGTTAAATCTTTTGCCTTTGCCACGCACGTCAAAACCTTAACGCAGAGGACACCGAGGGACGCAGAGTTCACGGAGAAGACCGGTTTTGTGGGATAGGCACTCTTGCCTGTCCAGGGATGCTGCGGCGACACCGCGCGCGGACAGCCAGGAGTGGCTGTCCCACGATACCCCTTTTGTAGCGGCCCGTCCCGCGAAGCGGGACCGGGTAGTCTGTGCTTGGAATCTCGGCCGCAGTTGGATAATGCAGCCGTTTTGGTCATTCCGGGCGGTCAAAAACTGTCATCTTTCCGGGGCCGCGCCGAGAAGACCAGCCGTGCCCGGAAGGAAACCTCAACGGACATAAGCTGTATCTTATTGATTGTGCGCCGTATAATGGAAACGTGTCGCGAGCATCAATCCAGGCGCGCCTCTGGCATCGGCCTTGCACTAACGGCAGGCGTACCCCGCCAGGGCGTACAGAGATTCGGAGCGATAGCTCCCAGGAGATAAGCATGAAACTGAACAAGAGAGAGAAAGGTTTTTCGTTGATTGAGTTGCTGATCGTCGTGGCGATCATTCTGATCATCGCGGCCATCGCCATTCCGAACCTGCTGCGCGCCAAGATTGCGGCCAACCAGTCGTCCGCCGCTGCGTCTCTTCGCACCTTGGGGAGCGCGTCGGTCATGTACAGCAGCACCTACGGAAACGGTTTTCCGACAACGATGGCGGAGTTGGCTTACAATGCGACCCCGACCTGCGACCACGCCAGCTTGATTGATGCCACCTTGGCGTCTGGCTCGAAGTCCGGTTATAGCTTCCTTATAACCCCAGGTACCAATCCGGTTACGACGAAGGGTTCCGGTTGCGCAACTGCAGGCGACTCGGCCATGTTTATGTTCAACGCTAATCCGGTCAGCGCGAGCACCGGGACGGTGTTCTACTGCAATGACGCGTCCAACGTCATCCGGCAGAGCAACGCGGTCATAGCGGTTGACGCTACCACCGGCGGTTGCGATTCCGCTTCCCAAGCGCTCGGGAACTAGCGGGTTAGTTGATTGTGGAAGAGGGGGGAGAGGAACCATCTCCCCCCTCTTTTTTTGAATTCGAGGATTCGAGCGAGATCCATATGAAGCCGCTTCGCCAAC
>JAIQGD010000087.1 GCA_020072765.1 Terriglobia bacterium | reverse complement strand
GGTGCGGCCTGGGCGCGCAGTTCAAGTTTGAAACCGTGCTTCTCAATCGATACGTATGTGAGGTCGCGCCGGGCAGTTAATTGACGCACCAGACTCATCACGGGAACCATGGCCGGATCGTAGGTTCGTGGCGCGGGGCCGGCCGCCTTCATGGCATCGACTTGGCCCGAGGGCATCGTCGCTCGAAGAAGAAACTCCTCATCGCAGAGCGATGGCCCAATGCGCTGGCGCAACTCGGCCAGCGGCGGCATCGCCGGTTCCTGACGAAGCTCCCGCGTGCGCGGCAGAGAGTCGATGCGGTCCATGACCTTCGCCGCGATGGGAACGTTGGGCCGGCCGAATCGACCTACGGCGTAGCGGATGATTTCGTCGGGGATGATGGCGTAACGCTCTTTCCCGGTGACGTTCAGCACCGCTTGCGTGATCAGCATCTGGGCAAAAGGAGTCATCACGATGGGCCAGCCCAGTTCCTGGCGCACACGGCCCAATTCCTCGATCACCGCTCCTTCCAAATGCGAGACGCGGGCCTCGGACAGGTGCCGGCGCATCGTGCCGATCGTCCCACCGGGCAGCTGGTGGTGGAGATAGCTGGCGTCGAACGCCTGCGGGCGTCCTGAGGGAAGTCCCTCCGCGTCGGCAAGGCGAGTGAAGTAGCGGCTCACCTCGGCGAGGGCCTGATCATCGATATCGATTTGATGTCCGAGCGCGCGCAGATTGGACACCACGCGCTCCGATGGCGGATTGGAGATGCCGTCTGAGGCGGCGCCCGATGCGCACTGCACGGCACTGACGCCCCATTCGGGCGCATCCATGTACGTCAACTCGCCCACGCCGATCGTGCAGTGGGAGTGAAGCTCGAGCGGCTTCCTACCAATCACCTTCATGATGGCCGGGATGAGCGTGCGAGCGCGCAGGGGAGTCAGCAGGCCGCCCATGTCCTTGATATAGAGAGCGTCTATATCGGGGCTTGCGACCATTTTGCGCGCGCATTCGACGTAGTGCGCGTCATCGTGGATGGGACTGAGCGTGAACACGAGCCCGCCAATCACGTATTCGGCGCTGCCCTGCTTTGCCATCCGGGCGCACGCGACGTTCGAATCGGCGTCGTTCATCGGATCGGCGAGCGCGATGCGACGAATGCCGTTCTTGACGATCGTCTTGAATGCGAGCGCCATGAACTCGGGGCTCGCGGTTTCCCAGGAGATGAAACGGAAGCCGGTCGAGAGGAATTGCAACGGCGTCTTCGGCACGGCCTTGGCCATGAGACGAATGCGTTCCCAGGGGTCTTCCTTCTTGTAGCGGACGGCAACGCCCATGTGGGTCGAGGTGGTGAAGTCGATGGCCTTGAAGCCGACGCGGTCCATGACGGGCCCGACGGTCAACGTCTTGGCTGTGTCGATGCCGAGAGCCGACCAGAGACACTGGTTGCCATCCCGCAGCGACGTCTCGACGATCTGGATCTTAGCCATTCGCCCCGACCTCCTGAGACGGGCGCCGCCGTTCAACGAAGCGAGGCACGTAGGACGTGTCGACGCCGCCGCGCTCAAACTCTGGATCGGTCAGCACGTCGGCGTGGAAGGCCAAATTGGTAGCGACGCCTTCGATCCGAGTCTCCGCGATGGCCCGGCGCATGCGTGCGAGCGCGGAGGAGCGATTCGGGCCGTGGGCGATGATCTTCGCCATGAGCGAGTCGTAAAACGGCGAAATGCGCGCGCCGGAAACAATGTGCGTGTCGACGCGGATGCCATCGCCGGCGGGCCAGACAGCGGATCGCACCGTGCCCGGGCTGGGATGGAAGTCGCGAGCAGGATCTTCCGCATTGATCCTGCACTCGATGGCGCATCCTTGTGCTTGAATGTCCGCCTGCTTGAAACGCAGGCCGCGCCCGTCGGCGATAGCAATCTGCTCGGCCACCAGGTCGATGCCGGTTACCGCTTCGCTGATCGGATGCTCCACTTGAATGCGGGCGTTCATTTCCAGGAAGTAGAAGGCATCCCGCTCCACATCCACGAGGAATTCCACCGTGCCCGCTCCGCGGTAGGAGAGGCGCTCGGCAAACTGCACGGCCGCCTCATGAATGCGCGCGCGAAAGTCCGTGGAAAGGCCGGGGGCTGGCGTCTCCTCAATCAACTTCTGGTAGCGGCGCTGGACCGAACAGTCGCGTTCTCCGGCGTGGACCACGTGTTTTTCGCCATCCCCCAGGATCTGGACCTCCACATGACGGCCGCGCGCGACGAATCTTTCGAGATAGACGCGCGCGTCGCCGAAGGCCGCGCCGGCCTCGGCGGCGGCGAGCTTCATCGCATCCGGCAGATCCTCCAGCCGATCGACGCGCTTCATGCCGCGGCCTCCGCCCCCACCAACGGCCTTAATCAGGAACGGAGGGCCGATCTCGCGGCCCAGCATCATAGCCTCGCCCACGGTCTCCACAGGCCCGCCCGGCGCGGTGGGCACACCCGCGGCCTCGGCTTCGGCCCGCGCGCGCAATTTGTCGCCCACGGCCTCGATCTGCGCGGAGGTCGGGCCGATGAAGATCACGCCCTCTTCCTCGCAGAGTCTGGCAAGGGCCGCGCGCTCGGATAGAAAACCGTAGCCGGGATGGATGGCATCGGCCTTTACGCCCAAGGCCGCCTGCACGATCGTGTCTACTTTCAAATAGCTGTCGGAGGGGCGGGCCGGGCCGATGCACACAGTGCGGTCCGCCAGACGAGCCGGTAGGGAATCCAGATCCACCTCGGACGCCGCCAGGACCGTCTCGATCCCGAGGCTCTTACAGCTGCGAATGACGCGGACAGCAATTTCCCCGCGGTTGGCGATCAAGATGCGGCGGATAGCGATGACTAGGCCTCCGGGCGTACGCGCAGCAGAACTTCGCCGTATTCGACCAGTACGCCGTTCTCGGCCAGGATCTCAACCACTTCACCCGTGATACCCGCGTGCACGGAGTTCATCAGCTTCATGACTTCGACGATGCCGATGACGGTGTCCTTGTTCACCTTCGATCCCACTTCCACGAAAGGCGGTTCGCCCGGTTTGGGTGCGCGGTAGAAAATCCCGAGGAGGGGAGAAGCAACTTCGGATAGGCCAGGCTCCGAGGAGGGCCGGGCCCTGGGTGGAGCCTGCGGCTCCGGCTTCGACGGCTGCCGTGCCGCCACGGGAGGAGCCGGCGCGGGTTGCATCGGCGCGGCCGAGCCACGTTGCAGGTTGAGCTTCACACCGTCCATTTCGAGCGACAGGTTGTCGAAACTCGACTGCTCGAGCAACCGCATGATCTCCGCCACATCCTTGGCCGTGAGAGTCATCGGCGGCCTCCAAAAATGTTCATGACGTGCGACAGCGGATTATCCGCCGGCTTGGCCACGGGCGCGCGCTCCTTGGAGGACCACACCGTTTCGGGGCGGCTCTGCAATAGCAAAATTGTTCCGGAGCGGTCAATCGCCCATTCGATGTCCTGCGGCCGCCCGTAATGGCGCTCGACCTTGCGGCCGATCTCCCGGAGCGCGTCCAGTTCCTCGTCGCTGAGGCAGGGCGCCTGGCGGATTTCCGCCGGCGTCTCCACTTCGGTGACTCCGCCCCCTTCGGACGGCACGTGCCGGATGTGCTTGTCGGAAATCTCGCGCACGGAGATTTCACCGGTGATCTTGGCGACGACGAAACGGTCCGGCGTCACTTCTCCGCTGACGACGGCCGATCCCAGGCCCCAGGCGCCTTCGATGGTGATCACCGAGCGGTCGCCGGTGAGCGGGCTGCGCGTGAACATCACGCCGGCCGAGCGCGCGTCCACCATTCGCTGCACCACCACGGCCATGGCCACGCCGCTTTCGGGCATGGCGTGCTTGCGGCGATACGCGATCGAGGGGACCGAATAGAGGCTGGCCCAGCACGACCGCACGTATTGCAGCGTCGCTTCGGGGCCCATGACCCAGAGCTGGGTGTCCTGCAATCCGGCGAAGCTGGCGTCCGCCGCGTCCTCGGTGGTCGCGGAGGAGCGCACCGCCAGCGGCTCGTTGGGAGCCGCGCCGCAAAGCTCGGCGTGCGCCGCGGTAATTTCGGCCCGCACGTCCTCCGGCAGTGGCGCGCTTTCGACGCGCGCGCGCAGCTGTGCGGAGAGCGCGGTGATTTCGGAGAGTTGCTCGCTGCCGAGCGCCTCGACCTTCGGCCGGATCGCGTCTTCGCGTTCGAGCGCGCCGAGGAAGAGCTCGAACGCGGCCGTCCGCACCACGAAGCCGGGAGGCACCGGGATGCTTGCGCGGGTGAGTTCGCCGAGCGAGCCGCCCTTGCCGCCGACCGTTGGGCGGTCGGCGAGGCCCACGTGGGCAAACCAACCAATGATGTCGGTAGAGTTCACGTGCTGTGTCCTACGAGAGAATGGTCACCACGCCCCGGCCGCCATCGACGCGGATGCGCTGCCCGTCCTTGATCCTGTGGGTGGCGGTTCCCGTACCCACCACGGCCGGCAGGCCGAATGCCCGCGCCACGATGGCCGCGTGGCTCATGGAGCCTCCGATGTCCGACACCGCCGCCGAGATCTTCTGAAAGATCGGCGCCCAGGAGGGATTCGTTACGCGGCAGACCAGGATGTCGCCCTGACGCAGGCGGTCAATCTCCTCTACTGACTGTACCACGCGCGCCACGCCTTCGACCACACCCCTGGACGCGGCGAAGCCCTTGATTTCGTTCGAATTCGGCTCGGCGTCTGCTTCGAGCCACTTGTTGAGATTTTCGCGCGTAATGCCCCACAGCATGACGATCGAGGGATCGTCGATAATGTCCGGGACAGGCCCGAGCGCGGGCGGGGTGTTGTGCTTGGCCCATTCGTCGATCGCTGCCTGGCGCTCCTTCACGATGGCGGGCCACATGGCGATGCCGCGCGGCGGCGAGCCGTTGGCCCACGACATCATGAGATCGACGAGCGCCGCCTTCAACTCGTAGTGCGTGAGGTGGAACGCGTCATCGGCCTTGGGAAAAAAGCCGTGCTGCGAGAGGAGCTCGCCGAATTCGCGGATCTTGTTGAAGAACAGATTTGTGTACCAATGCTCGCAATAGAATTTGTGGCCCTCGACGTAAGGGAAGACGCGATGCGTCAGGTGAATCATCTGGTCGTAGGCGGCACGTTCCTCGTCGGTTTCCAGCAGTTCGCGGTAATCCGCGATCAGCTGCTTGCGCTCTTCGAGCAACTTCTGCGTGGGCCGCTCAAGCGTTTTGCCCGCCTTCAGATTGGCGATGTAGCCGGGCAGAGCCGCGAAGGGCATCGAGAGGTCGTCGTTCCAGGAACGATGATAGTGGTAGAAGCCGTCGCCGACGTTGATGTTGAACCACGGGTCGCGCGAGAGCGCCAGATCTTCGAGCCACGCCTTGCCGGCTGCGCCGCGATTCCCGATGGCCTTCAGGATGTCGTCCGGCGACGCGCCTTCGCGGAACTCGCCATCCACACCCAGTTCCATGGCGCGTTTGGCGAGCCGTCGCAGTTCGTCGTCGGGACGGAAGATTTCGGCTTCCATGCCGGCCACCATGCGCGCGATCGTCTGGTCGCTGATTTCCGGGAACGCTTTTTTGCAGAAGTTGAAAAAGGTGAGATAGGCGCCGTACCCGAGCAGCAGAAACTCGAAGTGGTGGTGCCACATCCGGAAGTAACCCTCGAGTGTCTTCTGGTACGTATCCAGAATGTAGTGATTCGAGGCGATGCCGCGGCCCGCGTGAACGTTCTCCAGCGGTTCGAATTCGGGAAGCGTCGGTTTGGGAAGGGCCTGCGCGTCGCGGATGAGCTTCATCATCTTTTCCTTCCACTGCGCGAACAGCCGTTCCCAGTTCGCGTAATAGTAGAAGGCGCGCTGCTCAAATTCCTTGGTGCGCCGCGCGATCTCCGCCGGGTCGGTGACGCCGTTTCCTCCGATGTAGAAGCGCCCGTTGATGATCCGGCAGTCGATGCCGAGCGTGGTCGGCAGGGATTGGACGCGCGTGTTCGACGCGCCGAGCGCGACGTAGGCCGCTTCGGCCGTAATCGTGTCGAAGACGTACATCGGCTCGGGGAAGTGCATCGAGTTGTAGAACCAGAATCGCTCGTCGTCATCCTTGGTGAACTGCATGTAGTAAGGATAGGCGGCCTGCGCCCGCTCGGTGCCCGGGATCACTTGCAGCGAACTGGGAAGCGGAAAGCCCTTCGTCTTATCGGATGTGCTCACGATCACCCTTCCTGCGTAGCCGTGGGTAAGTTCCGTTCCTCTTACCGTCCGGCCTTGGTTAATGTGGCTCCAGAAACTCGTTTGGTCTGATTCGCCCAATTCGTTCCCGGATACGTGAAGAGCAGAGTGTATCCAGGCGAGCCGCCCGCCACGATGATGTGAAAATCGTCAGGGCTTTGGACGACAGGAATGCGCCCACCGGGTTTCAGCGCGTCGAGAAATATCTGGGCGCGGTCGGGCCGAATCCGGCCGTCGGCGATCGATGTCCGGATAAAGCTGATTTCGTCGCCGTGTCCGAAAAAGGCCGGTGCCACCACCTGTTCGTACGGCACGCGTGTTTGCTCGTAGAGGTATTCCTGAATACTTCTTCGAGTGTAGCCCTTGTTCGCGAGTTCGACGGCGCAATCCGGGTGAAGCACCAGGATATGAGTCTGGGCGTGAGGCCAAACCACTCCGCCGTTCTTGATTCGGGCGACCACCGAATCGAGGATGCCCTGCCCCGTCCAGGGCGCCACGGCTCCGCCGCCGATCACCACCGGGTTCCCGGAGCTGGCTACCGTGACCGTGCTCTCTCCGGGTTTGAAGCCGCGACTCACATTGTACGGTTCCCACGGACTCCGGTCGGTGTCCTCGGCGAACGTGAAGAACGTGTACGCCTCGAGCCTCCCGGTGAGCGCCATGTCGTTCACCTGAGGCCACGTCTGTCCGATGTTGAGCAGCGACAGCCGGATCGCCCGGCCGACGGTGCTGTTGGATCGCCACCCGTGACCCAACATCCCGATGCCCGAGTTAAAGCCCAGCTCCTGAGCGATGGGGCCGTCCACGACGATGACCGGCGTGAACGATCCCGTGGAGGCCACCACGTGCGTCAAATCGTAGTGCTTGTCGGTGAAGCCCTCCAGCGCGGCGAGAATCACCGGAAGATACTCCGGCTTCGCGCCCGCCATCACGGCGTTAATCGCGATCTTTTCGATGGTCGCGGTGCCGTTCTTCGGCGCCACTTGGCCGACCACCTCTTTTGGTGAGCGAGTCGTCCCCGCCAGCATGGCCTTCACCAGTTTTGGCGTTGGGGGAACGACGGGCAAGCCGTCGGCCCAATGATTGGAGAGAAACAGTTCGTTGATCTTTTCGGCGGCATCCTGATAGTCCGCGGCCGTAACCGTGATGTTGGCGGTTTCCGACTGAGGCTTTACCTGGGCGGGCTTGGCCTCGTCGGCGCTCAGCGGGCGCACTTCATCCTCCACCAATTCGCGGATCACAGCGGAGGCGATGGGCTCCAGTTCCTGGTTGCTCGCGCGGGCGCGATAGTATTTGTCCGCGGGAAGCGCGATGGTGCGGATGCCCGGCATGCCGCGGTCTCGGGCTGCCGACTTCGCATCGTTGAGGAACTCGGTTGTCGTGATGTAAACGCCTGGCATGCCGGACTTTTCAATTTCGATCGTGTCGTGGGAACCCCACCACGTGCAGCTCCCTCAATCACCCACACCGAAGACGAACAGGTCTCCCTGCTGCTTCACCGTGGGGTACCACTTCGGCAGGCTGGTGATGGTCTGCGCGGCGGGCTTGGGATACATCACGATCGTGGCCGTCGGATACTTGTCCTTCAGCATCTTTCCCACGACCGCGAGAAAATTGTCCGCGCCGAATTTGCCGTTATCGATCAGCACGATCTTCTTGCCGTCGAGATTCGGCACGCGGGGACTGATGCCCACGGTGGGCGGCGGGGGAATCTCTCCGCGCGGATTCATCACTTCCAGAGTGACCTGAGCGCTGGCGGCGCTGGCCGATACGATTGCTGCGACCAAAAGCGCGAATGCCAATTTCCATTTCGTCATCCCCATCATCACGGAGCCTCCTAGGCTACGCCTGCTGCTGAGCCAAATAGAAGTTGCCCGAACGAATCTTCCCGAGTGCCTTCGCCGGATCCAAACAGACGCCGATCGCATAGCCGCCTTCGGCCGCAATATGGATCCCGGTCTTGAGCCTGCGACCCTGCACGAGGATGCCGCGATCGCTCGACGCTCCTCGCATCCCCTGTGAAAAACAGGCGGGTGGCGAAATCGTGGCGTCACGCCATGACGCAAGCAGGTCGCGCATCCAGTGTGAGTCTTCCTTTTCGGGCATTACAGACCGGGGATTCTACCACGGCATGGTGACCGCAGGCGAGCCGTCGCGCACGGGAAATCCACGGTCTGGCGCCGAGCAGATCAGTCCCGCGGGACGGCCGAGGGGCGCGCCGGACATCGAACGCGGTCGAATTGGGGGGTTGTGACGATGGCAATTTCGTCGGCCTGTCCCTGGTGCTGCGTGCAAGCCGATTCCGGACGCGGTACAATGCCATGGCTTCGGCCGCACCGCGTGCATTGGACTTTTCAACCTATCCTGGATAGGCTGCACCAGCTTAAGGAGGATGGAGATGGCTACTGCTACACAGACGATTCCGATGGAGAAGAGTGTCGCCGCCTACGTCGCGAAACCGCGCCTCATGTTGATCAATGGAAAATGGGTGCCGGCGGCTTCGGGCAAGACGTTCCCCACCTACAATCCGTCCACCGGGGAAATTCTTTGCCAGGTTGCGGAAGGCGACAAGGAAGATATCGACCGTGCGGTGGCGGCCGCGCGCGCCGCGTTCGACAAGGGGCCGTGGAGAAATTTCACGCCGTCCGAGCGCGGGCGCATCGTCTGGAAACTCGCCGACCTGCTCGAGAAACACGCCGAGGAATTCGCGCAGCTCGAGTCGCTGGATAACGGCAAGCCGATTACCATGTCCCGCATCGCCGACATCCCCACTTCCGTTGACCAGCTCCGCTATTATGCCGGCTGGGCCACGAAAATCGAAGGCAACACGATCCCGATTTCCGCGCACGGTGCCAAGTTTCTCGCCTACACGCTCCGCGAACCCATCGGCGTGGTCGGCCAGATCATTCCATGGAACTTTCCGCTCGTCATGGCCACCCTGAAATTGGCTCCGGCGCTGGCGGCGGGTTGCACCGTGGTTCTGAAGCCCGCCGAGCAAACTCCGCTCACCGCGCTCATGCTGGGCGAACTCGTGCAGGAAGCCGGTTTCCCGGATGGTGTCGTGAATATCGTCACGGGCTACGGGGAAACGGCCGGCGCGGCGCTGGCGGCCCATCCGAACGTCGACAAAATCGCGTTCACCGGCTCGACGGAGGTCGGAAAGTTGATCGTCCATGCCGCCGCCGGAAATCTAAAGAAGGTATCGCTCGAGCTGGGCGGAAAGTCCCCCAACATCGTTTTTCAGGACGCGGAAATCGAAAGCGCCATTCCCGGAGCCGCCAACGCGATCTTTTTCAACCAAGGTCAGGTCTGCTGCGCGGGATCCCGGCTCTATGTCGAGGACAAACAATTCGACAAGGTCGTCGAGGGCGTTTCGCAACTCGCCTCCAAGATCCGTCTCGGCCCGGGGATGGAGTCCACCACCCAAATGGGTCCGGTCGTCTCCGAGGAGCAGATGAATCGCGTTTGCAGTTACCTTGAATCCGGATTCTCCGAGGGCGCCAAGGCCGTGGTCGGCGGCAGTCGCGAGGGGACGAAGGGCTATTTCGTCAAGCCCACGGTTCTGGTCAACACCAACGAGAAAATGAAAGTCGTGCGCGAAGAAATCTTCGGGCCGGTCGTTACGGTCATGCCGTTTAGCGATGTCGACGATCTGGTAGCCAGGGCGAACAACACGCCGTTCGGGCTGGCCGCAGCGGTCTGGACGCGCGACATCAAGAAAGCTCATCGCATCGCGTCGGAACTCCGCGCGGGAACGGTTTGGATCAACTGCTACGGCGTTCTGGATTCGGCCATGCCGTTCGGCGGCTACAAACAGTCCGGCTGGGGCCGCGAAATGGGACACGAGATGCTCAATCTCTACACCGAAGTCAAATCGGTGTGCACTCCCATCTCCTAGCCGTGTCCGGCGCAAAGCTTGCACCGAAGCTTTGCGCCGGACATGCAATTACAACGCGGAAGGCAAGATCGACTTGGTCCAGGCCCCATTCGGCAACCGGCAACCGGGCCTGATCGGGCCGGACGAAAAGAAATAGCGCCCGGGCTGCTGGCATGGAGCGCGAACACCTCGCGCCAGACCCGAGCGAACCACGACATCCACACTCCTTCGTTAGACACTCCAATGCTCTTCAGCGCCTCCGGAGAACGGGATTCGTTCGATGGTTCTCCGTGTGGGTCTTGCTCCGCGCGGTAGTGTGCGCCGCGGCAATGATGTCTTGACAACAGTGTCGCAATCCAAGTATACAGAGGGCGGCGTCCAAGGTCACGGCAGGGAGACTCTGTTTGTCCGAGGACTTCGCCGCGCAAACATGTAGAAGGAGGAGGGGATTATGGATCGACGAAAGATGTTGGCGTTATTGGGAGCCAGCCCCGCGCTCGTCGCCGCTGCGCCGTCCTACGCGGGGACGTCTTCCACGGCCGTGCCGGAGGCCGCCGCTTCCGCGGCGGACCGGTTGATCACCGTTCTGAATCCTGCCGTCGCGCCCGGCTTGGCGCAGCGCATACCTCTCGCGCCGCGCCTGGACAAATTGGACGGCAAAACGATCTACCTGGTGGACACCGACTGGGGAGGAATGGGGCAGAACGACGGCATCCTGCAGGAAATGCAAGCGTGGTTTGCCGAGCACATGCCCAGCGTCAAGACGATCATCAAGATCAAGAAAGGAAATTTCGTCACCGACGATCCTGGGCTGTGGAAGGAAATCGCGGACAACAAGGGAGATGGGGTTGTCCTCGGCGTCGCCGGTTGACACGGCTGTGTCGGGGCCGTGAGCCTCGAAGCCGGAGAGATCGAGCAAAAGTACCGCATACCCACCGTGGCCGCTGCCGGTTCCAACGTCGTCTCTTTCGGGATTGGCCCGAACGCCACCTACAACACCGGCATGCCCATTCGCTACATCGGAGTGCCGTTTCCTTTCTCCGGTCAGCCGAGATCCGTGCTCAAAGGGTATATCGCAGGCAAAGACACGGTCAGCGGCAAGCCGATGATGCAGGCCATCGTCGACGGCCTCACCAAACCCCTCACCGATCAGGAAAAAATGTCCGGGCGCCCTCCGGAGGCCGCGCCGGAACCGAGGCTGCTTCCGCCGGATACCGAAGACCATCTGCAACGCCTGTTCAAGGAAAAAGGCTGGACCGACTATAATCCGGTCATCCTCCCCACACAGGTAAGAGTCGCCGCGATGCTGAAGGGGACCAGCCACAAGCCGGAGGAAATCGTAAAAACCGCCGCCGGAACGTTCGGGACGCGTCGTCCCTTTACGGTGGAAAAGGTCGCTGTGCTTGCGGTCATGGCAGGCGCCAAGCCCGAGTATTTTCCCGTCATCCTGGCGCTGGCCAGCCTGGTGCCGTATCAGGACTCCACCACCTCGATCGCCCAGATGATTGTGGTGAACGGGCCGATCCGCAAACAGATCGGGATGAATTCCGGTATGGGGGCCTTGGGACCGGACAACGAGGCCAATTCCGTCATCGGACGAGCCATGACGCTCATCCACAAGGTAATCCAGGGTTACCAGGAGGGCGTGACGGGTTTCGCGTCGCTCAGCAACCCTCTGCGATACGACAATCTCTGCATGGCCGAGAACGAGGAAGCTCTCCCGGAAGGATGGCTGCCTCTTCATGTCCAAATGGGCCACCAGCCTGCGGAGAGCGTGGTGACGGTCTTTACGGGCTGGAATTTCATTAACAGTACTGGCTGGGTGGAGCAGCATTACGCCCCGCAAATGTTGATGCGCGACTACATGGCCTCGCTCTCCGGGATGGGCGCCACGCTCATCATGGACCCCTCGGTTGCGGATCTGCTCAAGGACGTGCAGGGCTTCAAGACCAAGGCCATGCTCGGCGACTGGCTCTCTCAGAATGTCGAGAAAACCGCCCGATCGTATTGGGGGAATTCCATCGTATCGAGCATGCTGGGGCCGCTGGCGGCACAGGGGCTTGAGCCCTACGCAACGTGGAAGAAGCTTCCCGGAGATACAACCATCAAGCCGTTCGCGAACCCGAAAGATATCCACGCCGTTGTTGTCGGCGGGAAGACGGCGAGCGTATGGTTTGCGACGGATTTCAGGCCCGAAAAAGGCGCGTCGATCGACGCCTGGCGATAACGCGAGGCGGCCGGCGCGGCCGGCAAAACTCTAGCGGCGGCGCCGAGATCCCTTGTTCTTCGGGCTGCGGCGCTGAAACAGTTCTTCGGCGCGAGCGGCGAGCAAATCGAGAACTCGTTCCACGTCGCGGGTTCGCTGTCCCTTCAAAAGCTGACGCTGATACTCCTGCGCCACCGGCGCGATCTTGCGCAAC
>JAIQGD010000086.1 GCA_020072765.1 Terriglobia bacterium | reverse complement strand
CGGATTGATAGCGCGCGTCCACGTCGGGGCGTTCGTCGCGGTCCACTTTCACGGGGATGTAGAGCTCGTTGATCAGCGAGGCGATGCCGGGATCTTCGTAGCTCTCGCGGTCGATGACGTGGCACCAATGGCACCACACCGCGCCGATATCCAGCAGCACGGGCTTGCCTTCGGCGCGGGCCTTGGCGAAGGCCTCTTCGCCCCATTCGTGCCAGTCCACGGGCTGATGCGCCGCCGAACGTAGATAGGGGCTCGTGGAATTCTTCAAACGGTTTTCGGAGGTTTGCGTCATCGGTCGGGCCTCAGCGAAGTGCACCGATTAGAACGGCTCGCCGTCGTGTGTTGTGAGCGAGTTACGGCGATTCCTGTCTTCATGGCTGTATCCGTTAGGAGTTGGAAGTAGGAAGTGAGCCGGAGGCAGAGGGCTCGAAGCCGGTTACGCGCTCTGTAGGATGTCTCATGATCGAAACCCGTCGGTTCTCGCTAGGCATTCGGCTCCGGTATATGGACTCCTGAAACCGGAGATGCCGATTCCTGTCGGATCATCACTTCCACGCTATCACACGATGCAGATGGCGTGTGGCGTAAAGAATTCGGCAAGCACAGGGGAACGGTAGCTTAGGGGGACTGCAGCGGCAGGCCAATGCCGTGAAGCCACTTGCTGGATCGCAGCTTCGCTAGACGGGGATCCATCCGCTGCCAGCAGAATCTTCATCCAAGGGCTCCTAGTACTCGCGTGTCTCAGCCATTGTCTGTCGGACCGGCGTCGCGCCAAGTGGTTATTTGCTCTAGGAGCGGCTCCAACTATGGATGCTCGCCTCTCGTGCAGATTGTGAGCGGGATCACGAGTGCACGTAATTGACGTCACATACAACCGGGTCGGGCGGTGAGACGTTTCCTAATGGAGGCAGGGACTAGGGCACAAGCCGGACAAGTGCTTCCGAAGGATTCTACGCAGAAGTCCGTAACTGAACCCCAAAGGATTCCGGACCACACAAACAATCAGGAGGGAGTTTGAGGTGACGGCACAGTTGGCGATGGCGATGGAACCTGCGAAGGAATCAGTGCCGGCGAGAAGGAGTCCAGGAGACCGGTTGGAACAATTCGACTGCATTTATGACTCGATCGCTCGAGGGGCATTCGAGCTCTTTGAGGGCGATGGTCGCCGGCCAAGGAATGATTTGCGGTGAAGCGGGAATTTCACCATGACATTGGCACCAAGCTTGCGAAAGAAAGTGGAAGACACGTTGGCGCTCGCTGATGTGCGGATCGGCTGTGACCGTCCATGGGATCTTGTGGTTCACGATGATCGATTTTATACAAGAGTAGTCTTACAGGGTTCTCTTGGGTTTGGCGAGTCCTATGTGGATGGCTGGTGGGACTGTGCGGAATTGGCACAATTGTTTTGCAAGCTGCTCAAGGCCCATTTGGATCAACGGTTTTCGATCAACGGCGCGGCAATGCTCGCCTACCTGAAGGCCAAGATTACGAATCGTCAGGGAAAATTACGAGCGGTTCAGAATGTGCGCCAGCACTATGATTTGGGAAACGATCTCTATGGGAACATGCTGGGCCGATGGATGCTGTACTCGTCTGCAAACTGGGAACAGGCAGCAAATCTGGATGAAGCGGGTGAAGCGAAGCTGGATTTCGTCTGTCGGAAGTTGAATCTCCGGTCAGGTCAGAGAGTTCTTGATATCGGCTGTGGATGGGGCGGATTCGCGAAGTACGCCGCCCAAAAGTACGGCGTTGAGGTTGTGGGCATCACGCTTTCCGTTGAGCAAGCCAGCCTCGCGCGCCAGACATGCAGCGACCTGCCGGTTGAGATTCGATGCCACGATTACCGGGAACTTAACGAGCGATTCGACCATGTTGTATCACTCGGAATGTTTGAACACGTTGGCTACAAGAACTATCGACGCTACATGGAAATTGTCCGCCGCTGCCTAAAACCGGAGGGGCTCTTTTATCTGAATACGATCGGAGCCAATGTATCCGGGTGCTGCCAAAACCCATGGACAGACAAGTACATCTTTCCTGGCGGCATGCTGCCTTCGATTGCTCAAATTGGCGCCGCAGTCGATGGAATCTTCGCGATGGAAGAACTGCAAGACTGGGCGGAATCCTATGATAAGACCCTGATGGCATGGTTCGAGAACTTCCAGGCCAACTGGGACAAGCTCAAAGTGCGGTATGGCGACCGGTTTTACCGCATGTGGAAATATTATCTCCTGTCGAGCGCCGGAGCTTTTCGTTCAAAGGCGATCCAAGACTGGCAAATCGTGCTCTCATGCTGATGGGGTTCACTCTCAGAAAGTTGGACGTATCTGGACTCTTCGCCCCAGCCGGAATGAGCGGTTCCTCTATCCACCGAACGGCGATGAGATCGAACGCGTCGTGCGGAATGCTCTGAACTGAGCCCGGTTCAAGAAGATCGAACAGGCGGCCTCGGTCACCTAATGCTGGGTATCCTACGTTCTCTTCCTCAGCAGGCTCAAACCGAACAAAAGCGCGGAGAAGATGACGATGGTCGGCCCAACCGTCGAAAGCTTCAGAACCAAGACGTTGAGCAGGAATCCTGCGAATACCGAGACAACGGCGGCTGCCGAAGAGACCAGAAGGAAGTGCGAGAGCTTGCCGGTCAACTGCCGGGCCGTCGCTGCAGGCAAGATGATCAAGGCGCTGGCCAGCAGCGTCCCCATAAAACGCAAGCCGACGAGGATGGTCAAGCTGAAGAGCAAAAGAAAGTAGAGATCAATTCGAGCGATGTTCACACCGGTCGCGGCAGCTAACTCCGGTGAGAAGACGCTGAGCGCCAGCCGGTCCTTGAGAAGAAAGATGGAAAGGACCACAAATAGCGTAGCCGCGAAGCCTAGAAGAAACCCGAGAAGCGAAATGTGCTGCAATGCGCCAAACAGAGCCTCGATCAGATCCTCACGCGGCGTAACTGCCGCGCCTGTTGCCAGGGCCGCGGCGAATACCACGCCGATGGTGGCGTCCGTGGCTAAACCTGTCTTCTTTTGCAGTTGCCACACCAGGAGTGTTCCCAGAAAGAGAGTTGCAGCGCCGCCGAGCAAAGGGTTGATCTTTAGGAGGAACGCCAGGCCGAGGCCGGGCAGAGCCAGGTGGGAAATCACGTCGCTGGCCAGAACCATCCGTTTCATCAAAGCAAAGCAACCGACCAGACCGGCCGCGAGCGCGAAGAAGAGCGCCAGCAAGAAGAGAAGACCTTGGCCTCCTGGCATGTTCGTGACTCCCTCGAGATTCGTGACTCTGGCGTGAGCCTTTCTAGTGGTGTTCGATGTGACGATAGTACTTGGGCGGAGCCGAGTAGAGATCCTCCAGCATTTCCGGTGTCAGGATCTCCTTGGGAGGGCCCATGCAAGGTTTCCCTTTGCTGAGACACAAAACCATGTTGGCATAGCGATAGACAACGGTGAGATCGTGGGAGACCAAAATCAACGTCATGCTTTTGTCCCTTTGCAGGGAATGAAGCAACTCGTAGATGCGTTCTTCGGTGAGCTCATCCAGGCTTGCGGTGGGCTCGTCGAAGAGCAGCACGTTTGGCTGCCCCAGCAACGCGAAGGCAATCAGAGCTTTCTGGAACTGGCCGCCTGACAAATGCCCGATGCTGGTATCGAGAAGCTCTTCTGTGAGACCGACCTCGGAGGAAACTTGGTCCAACTCCGCGGCCGGCAGCTTGACCACGGTGGCCTTCGCCTCCAGGAGATCTCTCAAGCGGAGAGGAAGCTGCCGATCCGCGGCAATCTTCTGCGGGACGTATCCGAGCCGAGCCGCGTTGCTCCAGCGGATCTTTCCTTCATAAGGGACGAGGTTCAGCAGCGCCTTAAGCAAGACGGTCTTCCCGGAGCCATTGGGACCGATGACGGCAAGGCAATCTCCTCGCTGCACCTCAAAGCTCAAGTCTTGAATGATGACACGGCTTCCGAAGGCGATTTTCAGGTTGGTCACGGAGAGCAGCGGATTGGCCATGGAGCCGGATGACCTCTTGGCATCGTTCCTGTGGATGCCGGTGCGATTCGTCTGCACGCACTGGAAGCGGCGCAGGCAATCACCGGCGTCGCGCGCAGCCGCGAGGCCTGATTGTAGCCGTCTCTTCTGTGTGAGGGAAGGCGATAACCACGCGCCGAGGCCAGCGAAGCTATTGGATGGGTTTGCCGTAATCGGCGTCGCGGGGATCGATGGGTTTGCGGCCGGAAAAGCCTTCGTCCTGGCCATGGTAGAAGCGGATGCGGTCCTCGCCGAGCTTCCAGCAGAGATAGACGCTTTCGCCGTTCAGCCGCGCGGGAAAATCGAGCAGGCCGGCCTCGAGATCCTTGACGACGCAGCCGGTGGCGTGAATGCGTTCCAGCGCCGCGTGGATCTCATCGACCAGGCGATTGCGTTCCAGACGCCAGTTGGCCGCCATCTCAAACGGAACCAGCATGCCCCCGGAGCGCTGGATGCGTTCGGCCAGCGTGACGAGCTTTTCCTCCACGTCGGCCAGCTTGCTGCGCAGCTCCATTGCCTCGATCAGGACCGGCTCGAGTTGCGCGCGCAGGCGCTCGGCTTCGGACAGCGAAAACAGTTTGGATTCTTCGTCCGCCATTTTTTTCAATTGCCATGCGCGGCGAAACTCCTGCCGCACGGGCGCCCCGCCAGCTTCATGCTGCTGTTTGCCGCGTCATCCGCCGATCGAGACCATGGTGCGCGACGGCGCAACGAAATCGGGTTGGTTGATGCGGTGCCCCGGCTCTTTATTCATCACGATCGACACAATCGCCTCGGAAAGCTCGTCGTCGCTCGCGCCGCCCCGCAGGAAGGGTTTCAGGTCATGATCTTCCCGGCTGAACAGGCACGTCCGGAGTTTGCCGTCGGCCGTCAGGCGGATGCGCGAGCAGGCCCCGCAGAACGGCTCGGTGACCGAGGCGATCAGTCCGATTTCGCCGCGGCCGTCGGCGAAGCGGTACTTGCGGGCCGTTTCGCTGCGTTCGTGTGCCACGGGCACCAGCGGCCAGCGCGCGGCGATGCGCTGGTACACCTCGGCGGCGGGAACCACCAGGTCGCGGGTCCATACGCGGTCCGCGTCGAGCGGCATGAATTCGATGAAGCGCATGATCAGGTCGCGGTCGCGCGCGAAGGCCGCGAACGCCTCGACTTCGTCGTCGTTCAACCCGCGCACCAGCACGGCGTTCACTTTCACGGGGCGCAGGCGCGAAGCCTGGGCCGCGTCGATTCCGGCGATCACCTGATCGAAGGTCCGCGTGCGCGTGACGCGCTCGAATTTATCCCGGTCGAGCGAATCGAGACTGATGTTGATGCGGTCCATGCCCGCCGCGGCCAGGCGTTTGCAGCGCTCCGCCAGCAGATAGGCGTTGGTGGTCATCGAGACGTCGGCGGCGCCCAGGGCCTTGACGCGCGCGATGAAATCCTCAATGCCCGGCCGAACCAGCGGCTCGCCGCCCGTCACGCGCACCTTGCGGATGCCCATGCCGATCAGCAGCCGCACCAGCCGCTCGTACTCCTCCCATTCGAGCAGGTCGCGGCTGGGCATGTGGTTTTCAGGGTTAGCCGAACGGCAGTAGACGCAGCGGAAATTGCAGCGGTCCGTCACCGAGACGCGCACGTCGGTGATTTGCCGGCCGAATTTGTCAACGAGTGGCATGGTTGGCTGTCCGCCTGCCATTTCTGGAGCGCTGCGAAGAGAGATCGTTCGCTGCGCTCACGATGACGGCCCTCATCGGGTCATCAAACAAAAACGCCTAAATCCACGTTTGGATTTAGGCGCAGGCCCGGCGGCGCACCGCGCCCACCAGGCATTCCCCTTTCCAAACGGGTCCTCCGCGCAAGGCGGACTCACCGTCACCGGGAGGAACGGGCGTTTCCGCCCGAACCCTCAGCCCCCAACCGCCGGGGGCATCGCCTCCGGGCCGTAGGATGTCTCTCCTGTAGGACCCAGAGGTCGGGAAACTCGAGCCCATTCTACGCCCGGATCGGCCCGGTAGCAAAGAAAAGCTTCCGGCGGGAAAGCCGCGCGATGCGGCAACGGTTCGCGCGCCTAGGCGCGGGAACGGCTGATGTTGCGGATTTCCTTGCGGTAATCGGGGGCGGTGATTAGGACGGTGCGGCACATTTCATACAGGCGGGAACGAATGCGCTTGCCGCCGCGCCCGGTAAGCGAATCCTCGATGCTGGGCGCGCGCATGCCGGCGACTCGTGGACTGGGAACCGACGCGGGATTCCCCGCGGCTTCGGCATCGAGGTAATTCGTGGTGAGGAGCGTGACGCGCTTCTCGTTGTAGCGCGTGTTCAGGATGTGCCCGACGGTTTCCAGCGCCCACAGCGAAGGTTTGCTCGAACCGAGATCGTCGAGCACCAGTATTTCGGCCTTCAGTACCGGCTCGAGCACGCTCATTTCCGTGGCCTGGCTTTCGGCGTTGTAACTATCCTGAATTTCCTTAAGGAGCTCGCGGTAGTCGTAGAAAAGTCCGCTGTGGCCGCGCAGGACGATTCCCTTCAGCGCCGCGACGGCCAGATGCGTCTTGCCCGCGCCGCACGGGCCCATCAGCAGCAGGCCATGCTCGCTGCCCACCGGAAACTCGGCGGCGAACCGTTCCACAACCAGTTTGGCCTGGGCCAAGCTGCGGTTCCACGCTTCCTGCTGCGCGCGCGGAACGCTTTCGATTTCGTTGTCCGTCTCGAAATTGTCGAAGTCGCAATGGCGGTAGCGATCGGGAACGCGCGCCTTGGCCAGCAGCCGCTCGGTGCGGTCCCCGGCCGTGCAATCGCACGGCACCGCCCACACCAGTTTCGGCTCCCCTTGCGCCGCTGAGCCCGGCTTGTCGGTGCTCAGCGCCTGCGCGCCGGCCGTAGTCCGCTCGACCACCTTCCAGCCGCTGCCGCCACACGTGGGACAATCCGCTCGCGCCATGCTGGAAGCATAGTCGCCGCGTGCCCGGCGCGCAAGCGCACCCCCGCTGTGCAAATAGCGACGACCTGTGGAATTCGGACGTGCGACCCGGATTGCTGTCTCGTGCGAGCCCGCTGTCTAGATCTTCTTCACTACCAGGCAGCTGGCTAGCTTATCGTGCAGCGCCTGCTTCTTGGCGGTGAGTCCTGCCATGAGGAATCCGATGCCGCAGGTTAGCGCGGAGGCCATTTTCCCGAAGTGACGGCCCGAAGCACGCGCGAAGCTGATGCGCCGGCCTTGCAGGTCGGTCACTCGCAGGCCCAGCAGTCTCTTGCCCAGGGTCGCCTGCCAGGCTGAGCTTTCCAGCAGCGCCCAATACAGCCAGCTCGCCATCGTCGCCAGGAGATTCATCGCCATGACCTGGCGGCTCGTGTTGGTGAACAACGCCCAGGGATTGTCGGGAGAGATTCCGGCACGCTGCATCAAAGGCCCCAGGATGAAGATGCCCAGCAAGATTGCGAGTACGAGTGAGTCGACCAAGTAGGCCACGGCGCGCAGCCAGAAACCCGCATAGGCGACCGGGCGGCGCGCGGCGTCGGATGCCGCTCCGGCCCAGCGGGCCCCGCCGCCGGAGGAGCCTCCCACCGGCTGGCCGCACGCGCGGCAAAAGCCGTCGGTCTCCTCAATTTCCGCATTGCATTTCGAACAGTTCAACAAGATGTCTCTTTTCCCGACAAGATTGTCAGTGGCACTTTAGAGCCTGTGGGGCAACTGTATTTACGTCCCTCAGCGGCTAAAGCCGCCTTCCTTTTGCGGCAGTTGCGGCACGGTCCCGACTGCTGTCCGGGACGCAAACAGGCGCTGAAGCCGTGCCCTGACGCAAAACTGAGGTTGCCCACACACCTGTTAGATCTTGCGCAGCACCAGGCAGCCGGCGATGATGTCGTGCAGCGCCTGCTTCTTCTCCGTGAAGCCGGCCAGGATGTAGCCGATCCCCAGCGGAATCATCTGGGTGATGAACTTCGAGAAAAAGCGCCCGCTGGCGCGGCCAAAGCTGACGGGCCGGGCCTGCATGTCCGTGACGGTGAGCCCCAGCGCCATCTTCCCCAGCGTGCCTTGATGCGCCGAACTTTCCATCCACGCGTAGTACAGCCAGGAAAGCACCACGAACACGGCCATCACCACAAGAAACAGGCCAAACAGAGCTGCCGGAAGCAAGCCGGCCAGCGGCGCGTCGGTGGCAGGCGGGTGGGCGTTGATGCCGGCCGCGACGCTGCGAAAGAAGCCGACGCCGACCACCGCGACCGTGATTCCCACCACGGCCAGGAAGCCGATCGTCAGGATCGCGCCATCAATCAGATGGGCGACCAGCCGCAGCCAAAACCCCGCGTACTTTGCCCCACCGCTCGCCGCAACCGGCGCGGCCGGGGATCCCGTGCTAGCGGCCGCAGGGGCGGCGGGAGATGAACCGGCCGCGGTAGTGCTGACTGGCCGCCCGCACGCGCCGCAGAACGCGGCTCCTTCCGCTGTACTGGCTCCGCACGATGAACAGAACATCACGCCCTCCAGAGGGAAAAATGCAGCCCCGCGGCTGGGAATGTTGCGGTGATGCGCTCCGATTGCTTACACTCGTGCTGGTGACTCCACCAACAGGAGAGATCATGCCTATTCATCTCACGCGCGCGGCAAAGTTTTTTGCCGCCGGCCTCGCGGCGCTCGCCGTGTTCGCGGCCGGCTACGTGGCCGGGCAGAACCGCTTCGGCCAGCCCAAAACCATCCTTCACGTGGTCGAGATCAAATGGCAGCCCGGCGTCTCGGAAGCCGACCAGCGGCGGGTCCTCGAAGGCGTCAAGGAAGTGGCCGCCCGAATTCCCGGCGTGAAGAACGTCTGGTTGAAGGCCGAGCGCCTCGAACCCCGCGATTTCAACACCGGCTTCGCCATCGAATTCACCGACCGCGCCGCCGCCGACGCCTACGCCGAAAGCCCGCTCCACGAAACCTGGGACAAGCTCTACGTCCCGCTCCGCTACTCCAGCATTTCCATCCAGGTGACCAACCCCTAGCGGCAGGCTCGCACGCCCCGGCGGCGATTATTTCACCGTCATGCCTCCCGGCGCGGCGGGCGCCACAGCCGCGCCGGCTTTCTGGCGGGCGAGCGCCTGTTGATACGACGCCTCGGTGCGGTCCACAAACGCCTTGCAGCCCGCCGGATCAATGAACGGATTCGGGTCGGCGCCCTTCGCCAGCGCGTCGTGTTTCTGTTCCAAGTTGAAGAACGATGCGTTCGAACCGAGGAAGACATCGCACGGCAACGCCGGGATGACCTTCATCGTGTGGGCATAGTCGGCCCCAATGTTGGGATAGGCCGGGCTGCCGTTCAAATCCGCGTTGGGCATCACCGAAATCATCCCGAAGAAGACAACGTTCAGTTTTTTCCCCTTGTCTTCGGTGACCATCGTCCAGGTGGTGTTGCCCGGCGTGTGGCCAGCCGTCAGGTGCGGCACGAGCGTCACGCCGCCCAGCGTCACGGCGTCGCCGTCGTGCAGGATGCGGTCCACCTTGGCGGGCGGAAACAGATTGCGGTCGCCGAACAGCACGTCGTTGTGCCCGCCACTTTCCAGGTAGGGAGCATCTTCGGCCAGCGCCATCAACCGGGCTCCTGTCGCGCTCTTCAACTCCGCCACGCCGCCGGCGTGATCAATGTGCGAGTGGCTGTCGATCAGGATCTTCACGTCGGACAATTTGTAGCCCAGCGTCTTGATGTTGGCCTCGATCTGCGGCGCCATGTCGGGATAGCCGGTGTCGAGCAGGATGGCGCCCGCCGGAGTGGTGATCAGGTAGATGGCCAGCCCCTTGGAGCCGACGTAGTTAATATTGCCAATGATGTGAAACGGCGCGAACGCTTCCTTCATGGAGGCCGTCATTTGCGCCATGTTAGGCGCCGCGGCGCCCGGCGCGGGGGCGTTCGCCGGGGGCGCGCCCGCCTGCGCGTGCGCCAGGACCGGAATCGCCACTACTATCGCCACAGCCAGAGCGGCCCGCATCGCCTGCGCCGCCAGAGATTTTCTCGGCATCATCAGTTTCTCCTTTTCTGAATTTCCGCAATCCGTGCTCCGCGGTTCTGTCTTCGCCTGCCGGCGGGGCAGACCCGCATCACGTGGGGCGGCCACTTCCGTCTCGGCTGCCCGGTGCCCCGCAACTCGCAGAGCACCGTACCAGAAAGCGGCCGTTAGCGGCAATCAGTTGTTGATGGGATGCGCCCATCAGGGGCCGCTGGACTTGGCCGGCCCTCGCCGCCGGAATGTGACAGCCGACACAGCGCTCCATGGGCACTTCCGCGAGGATTGGGCAGGAGGCCGTGATGATCAAGAAAGTGAAGGGCGGTTATCAGGTGCTCTCGGAGACCACGGGCCGAAACCTCGGCGGCCCCTACAAGACGCTCACGGAGGCCAAGAAACGCCTCCGCCAGGTCGAGTTCTTCAAGCACCGCAAGGCCGGATGAGGTGGTGTGGTAACGCGGAGCGCGGAGAAGCCTCGAAGCGTGCAGCTTAGGCGCGCGCCGAATGGATGTGTGTCAGTTTTTGATCCCGCGCGGGCGGTGCCGGCGGGGGATGCCATCGGGAGGCCTGCGCGGACCGCGACCGCAGCCGGTTGATCCACTTGCCGATCCGAATCGAACCGGAAACCAGATGCTCGACCTTCACGGGCCCCGCGACCCGGATCGTGCGCACCGCGTGCAAGCCCCCGCTGATCGCGCAGCCGCACTGCGAGCAGTCAGGCGCGCCGCCAAAAATGCACGGCTCCACGCGGCTGCTTAGATCCGCTGAAAAGTTAGCGGACATTTTTGAAAAGATGCAGTCCTGAGGGTTTGCAGGCGGGTGGAGGAACGCCCGGGCGAGGCCTTCTCCGAAGATGAGCTTGGGATAGCGCTTGGAGAGGGGCGGCAACTCCCGGGCCAGCATCCTGCGGTCATCCGGAGCCAGCATTTCGGGGCTTTGCTCGCCGGTCTGAGGAGTGTAGAGGCTCACCCAGATGTGGTTGACCTCCAGACGCCTGTTCCAAAACGCGACGTATTCCTCCAGATAGCCGGGCCGCGCCAGCATCGGCCGGGTAATCACCCAGTGGACGTTGACCTCGCGGCCCTCGATGTTCTTCAGGATGCGCTCGTAGGTGGCCGGTTTCCGGCGTGTGTCATGATGCTCGGGCAAACCGTCCACGGAAACGGCCACCCGCAGGCGCGGCAGTTTGATCCACTCCACGGGAATTGGAATCACGGCGCTGGTGACCACCAGCGTGAACACGCGCTGCGCGCTGAGAGCCGGAAGAATCCGGCTCAACTCGCGATGCCGGATCAGCGGCTCGCCGCCGACCAGGGAGACGTGCAGGGGCTTATGCTCCCGGACTAGGCCGAGCACGCCCTCGACCAGCGCGTCTCCGCGCAGATCGTTGAGCTGCCGCAGCGTGACTTCGCCGCCCAGGTGCGCGTCGCTGAAGGCGTAGCATCCCGGACAGCTCAGCGGACACTCGCGGGTGATCTCGATCGACAGCATCGGAATCCTGCCGATCAAGATCCGCCCCCACGCTGTCAGCAAGTCGCGAGGGGTTAGACTCGGCTTGGAAGCGGCCGGCACCACGTTAGATTCGATGTAAGCGGGGCGGCAAAAGCTGCCTGCTGATGATGGGGTGAATACGCCGCGGGAGGCGCGGCGGGGAGCCGGGAGGCTATTGGTTACCGATGACGACGGTCCACGGGCGAATGTGCCAGCTTTTCACGAGCCCGTTGATGACGTAGGGGTCGTGGCGCACGAACGCCTCGGGCACGCTGTGATCCGCGGCGCGAAAAATCAGCAAGGCCCGGTCCGGCGGCTCGGAGAAGGCCCCGCCCATCAGCAACTCACCCCGGGCGTGGGATTCCCGCGCGAGCCTCAAGTGCTCTTCCCGGAAAGCCCCGCGCCGGGCCATGTAGTCGTCGACCAGATCGTAGATCAGCGCGTAGTAGCCCATCGTCGCAATCTCTCCCACTCACACCAGTGTTGCCAAGGCGTCCCGCGTGAAGGCATTGAGTTCGCCGAAGCGGCCGTCGCGCACCTTGTTGGCCCACGCGGGATCGGACAGCAGCGCGCGGCCCACGGCCACCAGGTCGAAATCGCCGCGCGCCAGCATTTCCACCAGGCGGTCCATGTGGCTGGCTCGCCCGGCGCCGCCTGCTCCGGCGCTCGGGTCCTGCGCTCCGCCAAACGAGGCGATGAAATCGATGCCCAGCGAGACCGACCCCACGGTGATCGTCGGTTTGCCGGTGAGCTTCTTGGTCCAGCCCGCCAGATTCAGGTCGCTGCCCTCGAATTCCGGCTCCCAGAACCGGCGCGTCGAGCAGTGGAACGCATCCACTCCGGCGGCAGTCAGCGGATCGAGGAAGCGGGACAACTCCTGCGGGGTGGCCGCCAGGCGCACGGCGAAATCCTGCTGCTTCCACTGCGAGAAGCGCAGCACGATCGGGAACTTCGCGCCCATCCCCGCCGTACTTGTCGGTGCGGCGATTCGTGCCCTCCCAGAAAAACTGATCGATCAGGTAGCCGTGCGCGCCGTGCAATTCGATGCCGTCGAAGCCGATGCGCTGCGAGTCCGCCGCGGCCTGCGCAAAGGCTTCGATGACGCCGTCAATCTCGGCCTGCGTCATCGGCTCGCCCACTTTCGTGCCGGGCTTGAGCAGTCCGGACGGGCTGATGGGAGACGCGGGAAGATTCGAGAATTCGCCCATGCCGGGCACCGCTCCCACGTGCCACAGCTGCGGGAAGATTTTCGCGCCCGCCGCGTGCACCTCGGCCACGACGCGCGCCCATCCGGCCAAGGCTTCCTCGCCGTGGATGTGCGGGATCTGCGGCATGTTCGCCGCGCCGGGATGGCGGATGACGGTGCCTTCGGTCAGAATCAGGCCGGTGCCGCCCTCGGCCCGCCGGCGGTAGTAGGCCGCCACGTCCGGCCCGGGCACGCCGCGCGGCGAAAAATTCCGCGTCATCGGCGCCATCACCACGCGGTTCGCAAGAGTGAGTCCGTTCAGTGTGAACGGCTTGAAAAGTTCGGTCATCGATGGGGGCATGAGATTTCCCGAGTTTGGATTTTAATATGATCCGCAGCTCCATTCAGGCGCTGCAGGCAGACGGCATTGTATATTGACTGTGTCCCTTTTTGGGGACGTTCGCTGGCGCTCGGTGGGTTGAGGTTTGCAGAGCGTCCAGGCTTAATTGTCGCAGGGGCGGAGAAATCCACAGGGGCTGCCGAGGGGACCTAAAATAATTTTGAATGCAACTTGACGGGAATTTGGATTCTGTTATACTCTGTTGATGTCAGCGGTGCCCTGAACAGGGGAGTAGTTCGCTGACGGTCCGGGTCTGCCTAACTCACGAGGTGAGATTGGTTACGAACACCGGGTAGGAAGCAGTCGAGCTTCGAGCACATCCGTCCTGGAGGACGCTCCCCGCGAGCGCCTCAGGTAAGGGACGGATCCGCCCGGCGCTCGACGCCGGGTTTTTTATTTTCCGCGGCTTCGGCTCCAAACCGATTCCGCGCTCCGCCGGGAGCGGAGACGTTCCGATCGAGAACTGCTGAACGGAACGAACGATCTTTGACAACTGAAGGAAGTAGGCATTGCGTTATGCGAATTTCAAGGTTCGCATGGCGCAGTAAACCGCAAATTTGCTCAAGTAGCGCAATGTGGAAAGGCGAACTTTTCCGCACGCGACGTGTGTGCATCTCCCGCACCCATCCAGGGTGAGGGAGCCACGCACGCTACCCTGAAGAGCGCGCGAGGAAGGGCGGCAAGACCCTTCTTCTCGGTTCCGCAGGGTTCCGGCCATGATCTGGCAGGGACGTGTTGGGTAAGTTTTATGGTCAAGCTACTAAGGGCGTACGGTGGATGCCTTGGCGCCAACAGGCGAAGAAGGACGCGGTAAGCTGCGATAAGCCCCGGGGAGCCGCAAACAGGCTTTGATCCGGGGATTTCCGAATGGGGAAACCCTATCTGGTAAAACCAGGTAACGGCCCGCTGAATACATAGGCGGGTACGAGCTAACCCAGGGAAGTGAACCATCTCAGTACCTGGAGGAAGAGAAATCAAACGAGATTCCGATAGTAGCGGCGAGCGAAATCGGAACAGCCCAAACCGATGTGTTTACACATCGGGGTTGTAGGACCGCATAAGTAGAGTTATCAATCCGGAGGCTAGGTGAACCCGCTGGAAAGCGGGGCCACAGAATGTGAAAGCCATGTAGCCGAAAGCTTACCGGACTCGAAGCGGTATCCTGAGTACCACGGGGCACGAGAAACCCCGTGGGAATCTGGGGAGACCACTCTCCAAGGCTAAATACTCGTTGGCGACCGATAGTGAACTAGTACCGTGAGGGAAAGGCGAAAAGAACCCCTGCGAGGGGAGTGAAATAGAACCTGAAACCGTATGCTTACAAGCAGTCGGAGGGCTATGACTTGGCTTCGGCCAAGTAATGCCTGACGGCGTGCCTCTTGCTTAATGAGCCGGCTAGTTATTCTCACAGGCAAGGTTAAGCGCAAGCGAGCCGTAGCGAAAGCGAGTCCGAATAGGGCGTTCAGTCTGTGGGAATAGACGCGAAGCGGGATGATCTACCCTTGGCCAGGTTGAAGGTCGCTTAACCGCGACTGGAGGACCGAACCGGTGTGAGTTGAAAATCGCTCGGATGAGCTGAGGGTAGGGGTGAAAGGCTAATCAAATTCCGTGATAGCTCGTTCTCCCCGAAATGCCTTTAGGGGCAGCCTAGTGTGATTTGCCACGGTGGTAGAGCACTGAATGGACTAGGGTCCCATCCAGGATACCGAATCCAATCAAACTCCGAATGCCGTGGACAACAGCACAGGAGTGAGACTACGGGGGATAAGCTCCGTGGTCGAGAGGGAAAGAACCCAGATCGCCAATTAAGGTCCCCAACTGCAGACTAAGTGGGAAAGGACGTGTGAGCGCACAGACAGCCAGGAGGTTGGCTTAGAAGCAGCCATCCTTTAAAGAAAGCGTAACAGCTCACTGGTCAAGTGCTCGCGCACCGACAATCCAACGGGGCTAAAGTCTGCGACCGAAATTGCGAAATTGACGGTTTCTACGGAAAACGTCATTTGGTAGGGGAGCATTCTGTGGAGTCTGACGGTAGACCGAGAGGACTACTCAACACCACGGAAGAGACTCTGCCGGCATAAGTAGCGATAAACACGATGAGAACTCGTGTCGCCGAAAGTCTAAGGTTTCCTGAGGAAGGTTAATCCGCTCAGGGTTAGGCGGGTCCTAAGGTGAGGCCGACAGGCGTAGCTGATGGACAGCAGGTCAATATTCCTGCCCCGCCGCACGAACGTTTGACGATGGGGTGACGCAGAAGGATAGGGGAGTCGGGTGATGGACGTCCCGATGGCCCGGTGTTAGCCGGATCCCGCAGGAAAATCCACGGGGTCATTCAACGGTGAGACCGGTTCCGAGGCCACACGGCCGCAAAGTCTCTGATTTCACGCTGCCAGGAAAAACCTCTAAGGAGTTCGTGCGGTGCCCGTACCTCAAACCGACACAGGTAGACAAGGTGAATATCCACAGGCGCTCGAGAGAACGCTCGCTCAGGAACTAGGCACATTAGCCCCGTAACTTCGGGAGAAGGGGTGCCCCGGTAGGGTTTATAGCCCGAGGGGGCCGCAGTGAAATGCGTTCGGCGACTGTTTAACAAAAACACAGCTCTCTGCTAAGTCGAATACGACGTATAGGGGGTGACGCCTGCCCGGTGCCGGAAGGTTAAAGGGAGGGCTTAGCTGCCGCAAGGCAGCGAAGGCCTGATCTGAAGCCCCGGTGAACGGCGGCCGTAACTATAACGGTCCTAAGGTAGCGAAATTCCTTGTCGGGTAAGTTCCGACCTGCACGAATGGCGTACCGATCGAACGACTGTCTTGGCGAACGGCTCGGCGAATTTGTGGTTCCGGTGAAGACGCCGGATGCCCGCATCTAGACGGAAAGACCCCGTGCACCTTAACTGCACTCTGGTCATGATTAACGGAATTGCCTGCGTAGGATAGGTGGGAGCCTTGGATCCCTCGGTCTCGGCTGAGGGGGAGGCAACGGTGAAATACCACCCTGATAATTCTGTCGCTCTAACTTACGCCCCTAGACGGGGCGGAGGACACGGCCAGACGGGTAGTTTGACTGGGGCGGTCGCCTCCTAAACGGTAACGGAGGCGCTCCAAGCTCGGCTCAGGCGGATTGGAAACCCGCCGTGGAGTGCAAGAGCATAAGCCGGGTTGACTGCGAGACTCACGGCACCTCGATGTCGGCTCATCGCATCCTGGGGCTGTAGAAGGTCCCAAGGGTTAGGCTGTTCGCCTATTAAAGCGGTACGTGAGCTGGGTTCAGAACGTCGCGAGACAGTTCGGTCCCTATCTGGTGTGGGCGCAGGAAACTTGAGAGGAGCTGTCCCTAGTACGAGAGGACCGGGATGGACGGACCTCTTGTGATCGAGTTGTCACGCCCGTGGCATAGCTCGGTAGCGAAGTCCGGAAGAGATAATCGCTGAAAGCATCTAAGCGAGAAGCTCGCCTCAAGATAAGGTTTCCCAACCCTCCTGCGGGGGGGTAACAAGGCCAGTCGAAGACTACGACTTTGATAGGCGGGAGGTGGAAGCGCAGCAATGCGTGTAGCTGACCCGTACTAATCGGCCGTTCGGCTTGACCATAAAACTTTCCCAACGCGTGACCCTCCCTTCGGGGGGCCATCCGTGTGGAAAAGCAAGTAATCCTTTCCACATCGCGCTACTTCAGCACGATTTGTGGTTTACACCTCTTCCTTCAGTTGCTCATCGAAACTCGATCGCTCGAGTTTCGATTTCCAGTTTCCTGGTGGTCTTACCGCGAGGGCCACACCCGTTCCCATCCCGAACACGGAAGTTAAGCCTCGCTGGGCCGATGATACTGCGCTGGAAACGACGCGGGAACGTAGGTCGCCGCCAGGAGTAATTTACAAAAGGCCGCCCCGATTCACTCGGGGCGGCCTTTTTGTTTTGCGCTGGTTTTCCAGTTCGGCTATCCTGTCCGTCGCCGCGCCATGAGCCGAGCCGAAAGAACTCTTGACCAGATTTTGCGTGGGACCTCCGACGCGAACATTTCCTTCTCGTCGATGTGCCGGCTCCTTGCAAGGCTCGGCTTCCAAGAGCGGGTGAAGGGCAGCCATCGCATCTTCACGCGGTCGGGTGTAGAGGAGATTTTGAACTTGCAGCCCAAAGGGGCGAAGTGCAAGCCTTATCAGGTAAGGCAGGTCCGGTCTGTTATACTTCGTCATCAGCTCGCGGAGATTCGAAATGCCTAGATATGAAGTCATCATCTACTGGAGCCAGGAAGATCAGGCATTCGTCGCCGAAGTGCCCGAACTTCCCGGCTGTGCCGCTGACGGGAAGACTTACCGCGAAGCCTTGGCCAACGTTGAAGTCGTCATCCAAGAATGGATCGAGACCGCCAAGGAGCTCGGCCGCCCCATCCCGGCTCCCAAAGGCCGACTTGTCTTTGCCTGAACCGCCCCGCACACCAAGACATTGTGATAGAAACTATGCGGGAACGTAGGTCACCGCCAGGAGTAAATTGCAAAGGCCGCCCCGATTCACTCGGGGCGGCCTTTTTTGTTTTGCACCGGCTCCTTTCACCGCCTTGTTTTCGCCTGACCTCTCGCCTGCGTCGTCGGCTACTCTGCTTGACACCGCCCCGGGGTCCCATATAATCGCCGCGAGTCCTGCGGTCACCATAGCCCGCGCGACATTTCATTCATGAAAGGGGTCTCCAATATGTCCAAGAATCGCAGTGATAAGAAGGAACGCGAACTCTCTTCCAAGCAGCGCGACCGCCGGTCGATGATGATCGGCGCAGGAAAAGCGGCGGCCATGGGCGCGGTGGCGGCGGCATTCGGGTCCGGGCTGGCGCGGGAGGCCGGCGCGGCCGACGCCAAGCCGGTGCGGTGCATGACCATCCTGTACAAGAACGGCCCGGACATCAAATTCGATTTCGAATACTACAAGACCCATCACATGGTCGACATCATGAAGTGGTACGGCAAGTCCATTCAGAAATTCGAATTGCGCAAGGGCCTGGCCGCGGCCGATGGCTCCGCGCCTCCTTACGTGGCGACGCTCACGATCTGGATTGCGGACGAAGAGGCGTTCAATGCGGGAAACGCGAAGTATGGCGCCCAGCTCGCTGCGGAGGTGCCTAAGTTCACGAACACTCAGCTCATGGCCCAGCGCGACGAAGTCTACGCCGTCGCAACCTCGTAAAGACGGCGCCGCAAGGCGCCAGCGACCCGGTTCGCTCGCACCGTGTGCGCCCCAATCAACGTCCCTGGGGGCGTTCAGCCGAGGCTTGCCTTCACAGCGGCTCCATCGCGTTGGTTGAACGCGCCAACTACATGAGTCCGGCAATGCCTTGACTCGCAGACCGTCTGGCGGGGAGAATCACGGCCGAGTCCTGAGGAGGTGTTTCATGCATACAGGAATTTCCGTGGTGGCGCTTGCGCTCTTGCTGTTTCCCGGCGTGGTTTGCGCGCAGGGTGGCAGCGCCGCCGACGAGAAAGCGGTGCGCGATATCGAAACGCAGTGGGAAGCGGCGTGGAACCGCCACGACGTTCCGGCGCTGGTCCGCAGCGTGGCGCCGGATGCCGACATCGTGAATCTTTCCGGCTCGTGGATGAAGGGGCGCGACCGCTTCGAGGCCAGCTTGGCCGAGCTGCACGCGGACAAGGTCAAGGAGAGTGTGTGGAAGAACGAGGAGGTCGACGTCAAATTCCTCACCCCCGAGATCGCTCTCGTGCATGTCTACTGGAACGTGCGCGGCGAGCGCAATCCCGATGGCACTCCGTTGCCCCCGCGCCGGGGCCTCTACACGCGCACCGTGGTGAAGCGTAGCGGCCAATGGCTGATCGTGGCGTCGCACGCCACCGAGGTGTTGCCGCCGTCCCCCGCGCCCGTCGCGCCCGGAGGAACCAAACCACACTAGCCCCTGGCGGGAGGGTCCGCGTTGTTCCGGGCGGTTTGCGGCTGGCGGCCGCCGGGTTTGTGCCTCTTGCTCCCGTGTTCTTTACGCCATCTACCCCCTTGCGGCCCGCCGCGCATCGTGCCACCTTGGTAGCGAGAGGTCTATTGACCGTGTGCTGTGGTCAGCAGTCCAATCAACCATGACCAAACGACCCAAACCCATCGTTCTGACCGTCCTCGACGGCTGGGGCTACAGCCCCGAGACCAAGGGCAATGCCATCGCCCTGGCCCGCAAGCCGAATTACGATCGCCTGCTGAAGGATTTCCCCAACACGCTGATCCATACCTCGGGCCCGCACGTCGGGTTGCCCGAGGGGCAAATGGGCAATAGCGAAGTGGGCCACCTCAACATGGGGGCGGGGCGCATCGTGCAGATGGACATCACGCGCGTCGAGCAGTTGATCGCCAGCGGCGAATTCTTCCGCCATCCCTTGCTGCTCGAGGCCATGGAGCGCGGCCGCACGCGGCAACTCCACCTGCTGGGTCTGCTCAGCGATGGCGGCGTCCATTCCCACATCGAGCATCTGTTCGCGCTGCTGCGGATGGCGCGCGAAAACAAAGTGGAGAAGGTGTTCGTCCACTGCTTTATGGACGGCCGCGATACCCCGCCCGAGAGCGGCATCGATTTTCTGCGCCAGGTCGAGCAGAAGATGCGCGAATACGGCGTGGGGCAAATCGCCAGCGTCAGCGGGCGATACTACGCCATGGACCGCGACAACCGCTGGGAGCGCATCGAGAAAGCCTACCGCGTCATGGTCCACGGAGACGCCGAGGCGAAGGCGAGCGATCCGGTGGCCGCCATCCGCGCCAGCTACGAAAAGGGCGTCACCGACGAATTCATGATTCCCGCCGTCATGACCACGCCCGGAAAATCCCCCGCGCCCCGTGGGCTCATTCGCGATGATGACGCCGTGATTTTCTACAATTTCCGCGCCGACCGCGCCCGCCAGATCACCCGCGCGCTGGCCGAGCCGGGTTTCGACAAGTTCGCCGATGCCGCCCGGCCCAACAATCTGGCCTACGTCGGCATGACGCAGTACGAAAAGACCTGGCCGTGGTTGCGCTATCTCCTCGCGCCCGAAAAACTCGAACACATTCTGGCGAATGTGTTCACCGAACTCGATTTCAAGAACCTGCGCGTGGCGGAAACCGAGAAATACGCCCACGTCACCTACTTTTTCAACGGCGGCGTGGAAAAGCCTTTCCCGGGCGAGGATCGCGTGCTGGTGCCCTCGCCCAAGGTCCCCACCTACGATCTGCAGCCGGAAATGTCCGCCGCGGGCGTGGCCGATGCGGTGATTCACGCCATCGAGAAGGGCGATTTCGATGCCATCATCATGAACTTCGCCAATGCGGACATGGTCGGGCATTCCGGCAAGCTCGAAGCGGCCGTGAAGGCCTGCGAAACCGTGGACGCCTGCCTTGGACGAATCGCGCAATCGCTCCGGCCGCGCGGCGGCGCCTGGATCATCACCGCCGACCACGGCAACGCCGAGACGATGATTGATCCCGTCACCGGCGGGCCGCATACCTATCACACCACCAATCCCGTGCCTTTTCTCCTCGCCACCGCCGACGGCCGCACGCGCCTGCGCGCCGGCGGCTCGCTGCGCGATATCGCTCCCACGCTGCTCGGCGTCCTCGGCGTTCCCGAACCCCGCGAGATGACCGGACACGATTTGCGAAACTCGGGCGGAGGGTCCTGACCGCCGCAAACGAAACGGGAGGCTGCCATGCCTGTAGCTGTGCACGATGAGTTGAATGTCTACGCGTCCGCGGAGGCCCGCTTTGAAACCGCCGCTCAGAAGTTGCACCTGGAAGAAGGCGTCTACCGCTTCCTGAAGTATCCCGACAAGGAAATCACGGTCTACATTCCCGTCGTGCTCGATAGCGGGCACCTGGAGGTGTTTGTCGGCTACCGCGTGCTGCACTCGTCGGTGCGCGGGCCCGGCAAGGGCGGCATTCGCTTCGCGCCCGACGTCACGCTGGACGAAGTGCGCGCGCTGGCCGCCTGGATGACCTGGAAATGCGCGGTCGTGAACATCCCGTTTGGCGGAGCGAAGGGCGGCGTGATCTGCGATCCGGAAAAGCTTTCGAAGTCCGAACTCGAGCGCGTCACCCGGCGCTACACCGCCAGCTTGTGCGACTGGTTCGGCCCCGAGCGCGACATTCCCGCGCCGGATATCGGCACCGATGAGCAGACCATGGCCTGGGTGATGGACACCTACTCCATGCACGTGCGCCACGCCACCACCGCCGTGGTCACGGGCAAGCCGCTCGATCTGGGCGGCTCGCGAGGCCGCAAGGAAGCCACCGGCCGGGGCTTGATGATCTGCTGCGACAAAGCCCTCAAGAAATTCGGGCTGGCGCCGCAGAACTGCCGCGTGATCGTGCAGGGCTTCGGCAACGTAGGCTCGCAGGCGTCGCTGCTCATGCACCAGGCGGGCTATCGCATCATCGGCATCGCCGACGTTCACGGTGGCTTCTACAACGAGAAGGGCATCGACATCCCGAAACTCCACGACTGGGTATATACCCAGCGCAAACCCTTGCCCGATTTTCCCGGCGGCGGCGAGAAGACCACGGCGCAGGAGATTCTCTTTCGCCCGTGCGATATCCTCATGCCCGCCGCCACCGAAAACCAGATCACCGCGCAGAACGCCCACCGCCTCGACTGCCGCATCCTCTGTGAGGGCGCCAACGGCCCGACCACGTCGCACGCCGACCCGATCGTCGCGAAGAAGGGGATTTTCGTCATCCCCGACATTCTGGCGAATGCCGGCGGAGTCACCGTCAGCTATTTCGAATGGGTCCAGGACCGCCAGGGATTTTTCTGGCGCGAGCAGGAAGTGAACGAACGCCTGCAGGACATCATGGAGCAGAGTTTCGACCAGGTGGTGCGTTACGCCGAGACGCACGACGTGGACAACCGAATCGCCGCCTACATCCTGGCGATCGATCGCGTCGCGCGGGCCTTGAAACTGCGGGGCTTTTACGCATAGACTACGCCCCGTAGGTTCTCCAAAGGGGGCCGACCGTGCATGCTGAGTCAATATCCCCGGGAGCTGTGAAGACCGAAGAGCAGCACCGGCGCGACATCTGCGCCGTGGGCGGGTGGATGCACGAGCGCGGCTACGTGGCCTCGACCGACGGCAACATCTCCGTGCGGCTGGGTCCGGACCGGATTCTCACCTCGCCCACCTGCATGAGCAAGGGCATGATGACCCCGGATGATCTGGTCGTCACCGATCTGGAAGGGCGGCGTGTGGGCGGATCGCGCAAGGCGTCTTCCGAATTGCCCATGCACCTGCTCATTTACAGGCTCCGCCCGGACGTCAACGCCGTGTGCCACGCGCATCCGCCGGTCGCCACCGGGTTTGCGGCCGCGGGACTGGCGCTCGACAAACCGATTCTGTGCGAACTCGTGATGGGCTTGGGCTGCATTCCCCTGGCGCGCTACGGCACTCCGGGAACATCGGAATTGACCGCGGCGGTCGAGCCGTTCGTGCGCGACCACAATGCGATCCTGATGGCCAATCACGGCGTGGTCACCTACGGGGCGGATCTGCTCACGGCTTTCCAGCGCATGGAGAGCGCCGAACACTTCGCCAACGTCGCGCTGGTCACCGAGCTGCTCGGCAAGCAGGTCATGCTTTCCGGCGGGGACCTCGAAAAACTGGTGGAGGCTAAGGCCCGTTACACCAGCGGTTCGCAAGCGGCCGCAGCCGCCGCCGAGCCGAAGACTCCGGCGCCGCCCCGCGGCGATGCCACCGAACGCATCACGCTGACGCGCCGCGAACTCGAGGCCTTGATCGACGAAGCCCTGGAAAAGGATCGCGCCCGCCGCTAGGGGATGCTGAAAAGGCAGTGGCCGCGTTTCGAAGCTTCGGCTGCTTGGCGCGGCCACTGATCTCGCTGTTTGTGTTTTCTGTCTTGCTCTTCTCCAGATAGCGCGCGGCCGTTCCCGCGCCTTTCCTTCCACCGATGCTAGTTGGATATTTCGAGGTAGCGCGTCTTGCCGGCAAAATGGATCTCTTTGACTTTGCCGTCGGTGGCCAGGATCGCGGAGTATCTTGCTTTGTCGGCCGCATCCTTCCATTGTGCCGCCGCTTCGGCGACCACCTTGCTGTTGAGGGTGAATGTCACTTTGGTGTCGTCCGCGGTGACGACGTAGGTTCCCGGTTTGAGCTGTTTGCCGGCCAGCGTAACCGGATCGAAGATGCCCATGGTTTCGGTGATAGTGTTCGGATTCTTGGCCGGAGCAAAGGCGTGTGCCGCCAAGGGTATGGCGAGGATTAGCCCGGCCACGATCGCCAGCGTCAAACTCGTTCTGCGGTGTAGCATTGTTTTTCCTCCTCAAGGATTCGACTCATGTGCCTTTCGACCACGATAGAATCGGCCAAAATGCCAGCCCCGGCCAAACATACGAGTGCACGCCCTTCGTCGATCTGCGTGCTTGTGAAATCCTAGGGTGAAGGCGGTTCCCTGAACAGCACCACATTGGCCCGCTTTGACATGTGAAATGGGCCAATTTGGGCGCGCGCACCTCTCCCGAGGCGGTCCCACGGGCCTCCCGGCTCAAGGAATTCGACGGCTGTGCCGCTCGATCCTTCGATCCTCAAAATCGAAGCGGCCGCTTTCCCCCGCCTTAGACCCGGGAGAACGCCAACCGTAAGCAGATACGCATGCCCGCCGCAAAAAGTTCACGGGGCGCCGCGCGACGTTCGTTGACACCCTCGCGGCCCTAACCGATAATCGCTCGACATGATTGGCTTGCTGCGCGGCAAATTGATGGAGAAGCGCCCCAACCAGGTTCTGCTCGACGTGGGCGGCGTGGGCTACCTGGTGCAGATTCCGCTTTCGACGTTCGCGGGCTTGGGTGCGCTGCACGAAGAAGCCACGCTGCTGATTCACACGCACGTGCGCGAGGACCAGCTCGCGCTCTACGGTTTTGTGACCGCGCGCGAGAAACGCTGCTTCGAGCTGCTGATTTCCGCCTCCGGCGTCGGCCCCTCGCTGGCGCTGAAAATTCTTTCGGGCATGGGCCTGGAGGAACTGGTTCCCGCCATCCGCCAGGGCGATTTGGCGCAACTGGTGCGCATCCCCGGCGTCGGGCGCAAGACGGCGGAGCGGATGGTGGTCGAGCTGCGCGACAAGCTCGTGGCCGTCGAGGTCCCCGAAGCCGGGAAGCCCGCCACGCGCTCGCAGTTGGAAGCCGACGTGGCCTCCGCGCTGGTGAACTTGGGCTACGACGCGCGCTCGGTCGAAAAAGCCGTGGAGAAGGCGCGGGCCGACGCCGGCGCCGATTTCGAAAAGCTGCTGCGCGCCTCGCTGCAGATTCTCGGCGGCTCGGCGATGCACAAGAGCGCCCGCGCCGCGCAGGAACCATAAAGGCACCGGGTGGGTTTGGCAGGCTGCGGGGAGGCCGAGATGGTGCGCTTCGTCTGGGAATTCGTGGCCCGCGCGGACAGCGTGCAAGAGTTCGAGCGCAGCTATGCCGCCGCGGGTCCCTGGGCGGAACTGTTTCGCCACAGCCCGGGATACCGCGGCACCCTGCTGTTGCGCGACGCGGAGAATCCGCGCCGGTATCTCACGATCGACAGCTGGGAAAGCGCCGCCGCCCAGCGCGGCCTGCGCGAGCAGTTCGCCGAAGCATACGAGGCGCTGGACCGCGCCTGCGAGCGTTGGACCGAAAGCGAGCGGTGCATCGGCGTCTTTGAAGAGGCATAGACGGGTGGCCCATCCTTTGCGCCTTTGGCTGGGGCCGTGCAAAACAAATGACTGACTCTCCACATCGCATCGTTTCCGGCAAGGCGTTCGACGAGGACGCGCGCATCGAGGCCAGCGTCCGCCCGGCGAGCTTCGAAGACTACATCGGCCAGGACCGCGTGAAGGAAAACCTGCTGATCGCCGTGCAGGCGGCGCGGGCGCGCGGCGAAGCCTTGGACCACGTCCTGCTCTACGGCCCTCCGGGGCTCGGCAAGACGACGCTGGCGCAAATCCTCGCCAACGAAATGGGCTCGTCGATCAAGATCAGCTCCGGGCCGCTGCTGGAAAAGAAGGGCGACCTGACTGCCGTGCTCACCTCGCTCGACGCGCGCGATTTCTTTTTCCTCGACGAGATTCACCGCCTCCAGCCGTCGCTGGAGGAAATTCTCTATCCCGCGATGGAGGATTTCCGCATCGACCTGATCATCGGGCAGGGGCCGGGGGCGCGCGTGCATCCCTATCAACTGAACCGCTTCACGCTCGTGGGCGCCACCACGCGCGCCGGGCTGATCATGGCGCCGCTGCGCTCGCGCTTCGGCATCGTGCACCGCCTGGAATTTTATTCGCCGGAGGATCTGCTGCGGATCGTCGAGCGCTCCGCCCGGATTCTCGGCATCGCCATGGACAAGGACGGCGGCGCGGAAATCGCCCGCCGCAGCCGGGGCACGCCGCGCGTCGCCAACCGCCTCCTGCGCCGCGTCCGCGACTACGCCGAAGTGCGCGCCAAGGGCCACGTCACCCTCAGCGTCGCCCGCGACGCCCTGGCCATGCTCGGCGTCGACGAGCACGGCCTCGACGAAGTCGACCGCAACCTCCTGCTCACCATCATCAAGAAATATTCCGGCGGGCCCGTGGGCCTGAATACCATCGCCGCGTCGCTGAGCGAGGAAGAAGACGCCATCGAGGAAATCTACGAGCCCTACCTGATGCAGCTCGGCCTGCTCGACCGCACCCAGCGCGGCCGCGTCGCCACCGCCCTCGCCTACAAACACTTCGGCCTCGACGAGCCCCGCCGCCAGCCGGGGCTGTTTTAGCTGACAGCCGATAGCTGACAGTTCACAGTCGACAGCTGACAGCACGAGCGCCTGCCGCGAACGCTAGCAGGTCATGCTTCCTCCACGAACTCTGCGTCTGGGCGGCGAGATTTGGGCGCTTCAGGCTAGAATGTTCCTTCGCCAATGCAGACGATCTATTTATCGCTGGGATCGAATCTGGGAGACCGCGCGGGGAGCATTGCGCGGGCCATCGAGGCGCTGGGCGCGCACGGGGTCCGCGTGACGCGGCAGTCGTCGCTGTATGAGACCGAGCCGGTGGACGTCCGTGGCGGCGGCTGGTTTTTGAACTGCGTGGCCGAGGCGGAGACGGATTTGACGCCGGCGGAGCTTTTGCAGGCGCTGCTGGCCATCGAGTTGTCGCTGGGCCGCCGACGCGAGCCCCGGCCGGGCCCGGCGGGCCCGCGCGAGCCGCGGACGATCGACTTGGATATTTTGATGTTCGGGTCGAGCGTGGTGCGGGCGCCGGGCCTGGAAATTCCGCATCCGCGGATGGCCGAGCGGCGCTTTGTGCTGGTGCCGTTTGCCGAGATCGCGCCCAATGCCGAGCATCCCGTGCTCAAGCGGAGCATCGCCCGGCTGCTCGCCGAGACGCCGGACCGCAGCGATGTGCGGCGGTGGCAGGGCTGACGGCCGGGGCCAAAAAGCCTGCATGGCGGCTGGAATTTACGTCCCTGAGCGGCTTCCATACAACCCATCGGGACGCAAAAGACAGGTGCCGCGTCCCGACTGCTGTCCGGGATGCAGAAAGCGCACTGAAGTCCGCGGCGCTACATTAAAATCTCATCCTCCGGCGCGGCAAACCGGCGGCGAGCCGCCGCACTCCATAGACTGCGCTCGGGCGGATCATCCTCGTTGGCTCGACGGAGGAAGCGCCGCGGCGGATGGTCAAAAGCGTGAGTTCTGCTTGGAGGCTTCTTCGCGCTTTTTGCGCTCCTCCGCTTCCTGACGCTCGAATTCCGCGATTTCTTCCTCGGTCATCTGGTAGTCGTCGCGGGAAGCAAACATGGAGGTGCCGCGCCCATCGCGCGAGACGTGCCGTTCGGGCTGGCGTTTCTTCACGCCGGAGAAGCCGCCGCCACTGCCGCGGATCGGTTGGGCGATGGCCCCCGCCTCTTCCAGCAGGTCGCTGACTTTTTCCAGAAAATCACGGAGATGATAGGGCTTGAGCGCGTAGGGAAGATTTTGTTCCTCGAGGAGGGGCTGCACCGCGCCGGCGACGTCCAAGGGGACGAGAAACAGCACACGGAAGAACCGGCTGCCCGGCTCGGTTGCTTCTTCCGGGGCGGGCGGCTCGACCCGGGAGAGTTCGCGCAGAATGGCGAACAGCGGGCCGCCAAACAGTCCAACCTGTTGTCCGGTCACGGCCGCGAGCGCGCCCCGCCTGAGCCGATCAATATTCGTAAGCGTCTTCGAAGACGCTCCCCACGCGCGGTTCTGCCGCTCCAGAATATCGCTGACCTTCCTGCGCCGAGCGTCATCATTCGGAACGCGAGATGCTTCGTCCCTGAACCACTCCGAAAACAGCGGGGATCGCGGATACATCTCGCGCAGGGCTGGAACATAGGAAAGATAATCGAGGAAAAGGCGTGTGCTGTGCGGAATCTGCTGAAATGGCAGACACTGCGCCTTCACTGACAGTTCTCCGCACATCGGGTAGCAGGGGCGATTCGCATGTGCTCAGCTTTCATCCTCTCGCGCAACTCTTCCGTGGTTTTCAACAGGCCACTCCAACGGTAGTACTCCCCGAGTCACTACCAAAGAACACAAAATCCAAGTACATCTGATGACAGGAAAGCGCTGAGGTTGCAGAGACTAAGACACAAAGTGGAGAGTCCCGCTGACTCTGCGGTGCCCGAGTCACATGGTGCGTCCTCCGCAAAAGGTGCTACACTTGCTTTAGGTATCGTTTCCATGTTCGTGCGCAAGATTTTCCTGATTCTGGCCCTGGCCTTGGCCTTTGTAGCCAGCACCGCTAGTGCTCAGATCTCACCCGGTCCACTGGCTCGTCCTCATAAAGATCTTGAAGGCGCTACGCACTGTATCACCTGTCACCAGTTGGCAGGCGGGAAAGCTAGTTTCAAAT
>JAIQGD010000085.1 GCA_020072765.1 Terriglobia bacterium | reverse complement strand
GGTCCCGGGCGGTGGAACAGAGCCTGGCGACACAATCGCAACAGTTCCGGCAGAGCCAGGACATTTTGAACCAGCGGCTGGCCCGGGCGGAGGACATCAACGCGCAACTGCAGGGCGAGCTGAGCGTCGTGACCGACAAGATGAAACTGACGCAGACCGAAGTGAATCAGGCGCGCGTGCAGACCAAGCGGATCAAGGAAGAGGACGCCAAGCAATTGACGGACCTGCAGACCAACGTCAACGGGCAGCTGGCGACCAAGGCCAGCGTCGATGACCTGAACAAGCTGGGCACCGACGTCAACGGCGTGCGGTCGGATCTGGATGCCACCAAGAACGGTCTGAACATGACGCGCGGCGAGTTTGGAACGCTGATCGCCAAGAATCATGACCAGATCGAGGAGTTGCGGCGCCTGGGCGAGCGCGACTACTACGAGTTCAGCATCAGCAAGAAGGGCCAGCGGGAGAAGGTGGGCGAGCTGATGGTGGAACTGTGCAGCGTGAACCCGAAGAAGAACATTTTCACCGTGGCCATCTACGCGGACGACGCGCGCTACGAGAAGAAGAACCGCTCGACGAACGAGCCGATCTACTTCTTCATGCGTGGTTCCCGCGCACCGGTGGAGTTCACGGTCAACCAGGTGGGCAAGGACAAGATCTCGGGTTACTTGAGCGTGCCGAAGGTCAACACGACGCACACGCAAGCTTCCGGAGAGTAAAGCAGACGCGTGCGGCACCTCCTGGCGGGGGGGCCGGTAGCAGGCGAAGCGAAGGGCGCCGGGGCAGACAAAGCCCGGGCGCCCTTTGTTTTGGTGCAAGAAGATCAGGTCGCCTTGCTGAGGGCGCGCATCTTGCGGGTCAAGAACTTCTTGGCGAGCGAGGGGAGTTTGTCGTGCGGGAGTTTTCCCTGCTCGTAGAGCTTCACCTTGGCCTTGGCGGTCTTGCGGCGACGGCGTTGCCGCTTCTGGGCCACGTAACGTTTGTCGAATGCCATGCGGTCTCCTTCTGCAGATGGGGCTATAGATGATTGTAACGGAGACGGCACGGGATGCAAGGTCCGCTGTGATTTCGCGGTGGAATTCTTGTAGCATCCTCAGGTAGCACGCCGGCGGCGTGCCCGAACATTCATGCCCACGACCACGATCCACGCGAGCCGCATCCTGACTCCCGACGAGGAGATCAGCGACGGAGTCATCATTGTTGAAGGTAGCCGCATTGTGGCGGTGGGCCACCGCGATGAGATGCGCCTGCCCGCCGACGCGGTGGATTACGTTGCCGCGGGCCTGACCGTCGTGCCCGGCTTTATCGACCTGCACATCCACGGCGCCGGGGGCCACGACGTCATGGAGGCGAATGCGCCCGCGCTCGATCGCATCACGGCGACCGCGGCGCGCCACGGAACCACGTCGTTGCTGGCCACCACGGTCAGCGCACCGGTCGAGGATACCTGCCGCAGCCTCGAGGGGATCGCCGCCTACATCGCCAGCCACGAAACGCCGGACGAGTCGCAGCCTAGCGGGCCGGCCGCGGAAATTCTGGGCATCCATCTCGAGGGGCCGTTCATCAGCAAGGCTTGCCGGGGCGTGCATCCTCCGGATGCAATCGCGAAGCCGTCGGCGGAACTTCTGGAGCGGTTTCTGAAGGCTGCGGATGGACGGGCGAAGATTCTCACGCTGGCGCCCGAACTCCCCGGCGCCCTGGAATTGATTGCCGTGGCGGTGGCGGCCAAGCTGGTGGTCGCGCTGGGGCACACGGATGCGAATTACGACCAGGCGCGGGCCGCCATTCATGCCGGGGCGCGGCACGCCGTGCACACCTACAACGCCATGCGGGCGTTTTCGCACCGCGATCCGGGCGTGGTGGGCGCGATCCTCACCGACCCGGAGGTGACCGCGGAAATCATCGCCGATATGGTCCACGTGGCTGCGCCGGCGATCCAGGTGCTGATCGGCGCCAAGGGATTTGACACGGTGCTGCTGGTCAGCGACGGCATGGCGGCCACGGGGATGCCGGATGGCAACTATCGCCTGGGCACGTTCGACGTGAGCGTCAAGGACGGCGTGTGCCGGAATGCGGAAGGCAAGCTGGCCGGAAGCACGCTGACGCTGGACCGCGCGCTGCGGAATGTGGTGGGGCTGGGCGTGCCGCTGCGCGAGGCCTTGCGCATGGCGACCGTGTTGCCGGCGCGCCGGCTGGGCCTGGCGGGGAAGAAGGGCATCATTGCGCCTGGCGCGGACGCCGATCTGGTCGCGCTGACGCCCGACCTGCGCGTCGCCGGAGTGATGACCCGGGGCGCCGGCCTGCGGTAGAACCGCCGCTGGCCCCGCGCGCTGCGTGCGCCGCCCCGATTGACCCGGGCCAAACACACGGTTGAAACGCAGATCGGGCGGGCGTATCCTTTCCTCGTAGTTTGGTACAGTCGTTTTCAGGCCGCAATTCTCAACTCCCTTCCTTAACCGAACCCGCCGCGCGGCGGCCCTCGGTGCCGCCCGGATGGTTCCAGAAGCCGATTCCGTGGAGGCCCGTGATGCGTCCTCGATTCCTTCTTCTTGCCCTTGCAGCATTGCTGTTGTGCGCGTCCGTATCCGCCGCAGTTCAATCCCAAACCAAGCCGCGGGCCCGTGCCCAGGCGGCCAAGGTGTCGCCGGAGGCGCAGACGTGCCTGGGGTGCCACAGCACCACCACGCCCGGCATCGTCGCGCAGTGGCGCGGGAGCGCGCACGCCAAGGCCGGGACGGATTGCTACGCCTGCCACCGGGCGAACGCCGGCGATCCGGCGGCGTTTGACCATTACGGGCAGAAGATCGCCGTGATCGTCACGCCGAATTATTGCGGGCGCTGCCACGCCCCGGAAGTGGCGCAATTCGAGAAGAGCCACCACGCCGCCGCCGCGCAGTTCATCGGCTCGCTCGACAACATGCTGGGTGAGATCGTGGAGGGCGGACCGGCGGCGGTGAGCGGCTGCCGTCAATGCCACGGCAGCGAGGTGAAGTACCTAGGCGACGGAAAATTCGATGCCGACACATGGCCCAATAGCGGCATCGGCCGCGTCAATCCGGACGGCAGCAAGGGCAGCTGCGCCGCGTGCCACGGGCGCCACAGCTTCAGCTCCGCGCAGGCGCGCCAGCCGGAAAACTGCGGCAAGTGCCACATGGGACCCGACCACCCGCAGATCGAGATTTACGACGAGTCCAAGCACGGGATTCAATTCCGCGCCAACATCGCCAAGATGAACCTGAATTCGAAGTCGTGGATTGTGGGCAAGGATTACTCGGCGGCGCCCACCTGCGCCACCTGCCACATGAGCGCGACCCTGCATCAGGGAGTCACCCATGATGTCGGCGACCGCATCAGCTACACGCTGCGCCCGGCCATCAGCATCCGGCTGGAGAACTGGGACAAGCGCCGCGCGGCCATGCAGGATGTCTGCTCGAATTGCCACGCCACCGGCTGGGTGGAAAATTTCTACCAGCAGTACGAAGGCACCATCTCCCTGTACAACGAGAAATTCGCCAAGCCGGCCAAGGCGATCATGGACAAGCTGTACGCCGCCAACAAGCTCACGCGCACGCCCTTCGACGAGAAAATCGAATGGACCTACTACGAACTCTGGCACCACGCCGGGCGCCGCGCGCGCATGGGCACGGCCATGATGGGGCCGGACTACACGCAGTGGCACGGATTCTTCGAGGTGGCCCAGCTGTTCTACATGGATTTCATTCCCGAGGCGGAGCGGCTGATGCCCGGCGTCACCGGCGACGTGATGAACTCCGACTACCACAAGTGGACCAAGGGCCTGACCAAGGAGCAGATTCAGCAGCAGGTCGATTTCTACAAGAAGAGGTACCAGCAGTAAGCGAGGGGCGGGTCTTTCCGCGTCACGAATTCAGCGGGATGTGCAGTTCTTCGGCCAGGCGGTAGGGGTCAAACGGGCTGCAGGCGAAAAAACGGCCGTCCGTCTCGATCGTGGGAACCTTGCGGCGGCCGTTGTTGACGCGCAGGACGATGGCTTCGGCTTCCGGCGTCTGGTCGATATCCACCTCGCGGAAGGCGATGCCGCGCTCGCTCAGGAATTGTTTCACCCGGTGGCAGTCCGCGCACCACGTGGTGCAGTACATGGTGATCTCGGCCATCTCCAGCTCTCCCGTCAACTCACGGAAAAACAGCTCTTTCAATTAGATGCAGGCAGGAGCGCAGCGACTCGTCTTTCGGGGATCCGCGGGGTCTGCCGTGACGCCGTTCTAGGAAGCTGAGGATCCCGGTTCCTGCGCGCCCGCCCCAGCTCCGCCGCGGGTGGCGGCCTGCTGGCGGACCATGGCGCGTTGGAGGGCGAAGGAGGCCTGCCGCCATTCGGCGTCTCCGGCGCTGGCCCGGGCGATCTCGGCCTGGGCCCTTTCGTGGGCCGCCAGCGTGCGCGCGAGATCAATCTCCTCGGCGCGTTCGGACACCTCGGCCAGCACAATGACCCGCCCGGGAAGAACCTCGGCGTAGCCGTGGATGACGGTCAGATAGCGGGCCTGGGAGCCCTTGTGATAGGTCAGAATGCCGATGCCCAGCTCGGTGATGAGCGGGGCGTGGCCCGGCAGAACTCCGAGGTAGCCCTCTTTCCCCGGGATCTCGACGGCCTGCACGGATTCCTGCAGCACGTGCCGCTCGGGGGTGACGACCTGGAGTTCGATGGTCTCGGGTAGCATAGGTTCGATCCTGATCCGGGGCTAGACAACGGCCGCGAGTTTTTTCGCCTTGGCCTGCGCCTCTTCGATGGTACCCACCATGTAGAACGCCTGCTCCGGCAGATCGTCATGCTTTCCTTCGACGATTTCCTTGAAGCCGCGGATGGTGTCCTCGACCTTGACGTAGGTTCCCGGCACGCCGCTGAACTGCTCGGCCACGAAGAAGGGCTGCGAGAGGAATTTTTCCACCTTGCGGGCCCGCGCCACGGTCTGCTTGTCGTCGTCGGAAAGCTCCTCGATTCCGAGGATGGCGATGATGTCCTGCAACTCCTTGTAACGCTGGAGGACGGATTTGACGGCGCGCGCCACGGTGTAGTGTTCCTGTCCGAGAATGCGCGGGTCGAGAATGCGCGAGAAGCTGGCCAGGGGATCGACGGCGGGATAGATGCCGCGCTCGACGATTTGCCGGCTCAGGTTGGTCGTGGCATCCAGGTGCGCGAAGGTGGCGGCCGGCGCCGGGTCGGTGTAGTCGTCGGCGGGCACGTAGATGGCCTGCACGGAGGTGATCGACCCGTGCTTGGTCGAGGTGATGCGCTCCTGCAACTCGCCGATTTCGGTGTTGAGGTTCGGCTGGTAGCCCACGGCGGAAGGCATGCGGCCCAGCAGTGCCGAGACTTCCGATCCGGCCTGCACGAAACGGAAAATGTTGTCGATGAAGAGCAGCACGTCGAGGTGCTCCTCATCGCGGAAGTATTCAGCTACGGTGAGGCCGGTCAGTCCGACGCGGAGACGCGCGCCGGGCGGCTCGGTCATCTGCCCGTAGATCAGCGCGCAGCGCGATTTATCGGGGTTGCCCGCCTCGATCACATGCGATTCCTGGAATTCCAGCCACAGGTCGTTTCCTTCGCGCGTGCGCTCGCCGACGCCGGCGAATACGGAAACGCCGCCGTGCTGCATGGCGACGTTGTGGATCAGCTCCTGAATCAGTACCGTCTTGCCGACGCCCGCGCCTCCGAAGAGCCCGATCTTGCCGCCCTTCAGGTACGGCTCGATCAGGTCCACGACCTTGATGCCGGTCTCGAACATTTCGAGGTTGGTGGACTGATCCTCGAGCGACGGAGCCGGGCGGTGAATGGGGTAGCGCTTCTCGTATTTCACCGGGCCGAGGTTGTCCACCGGTTCGCCCAGCACGTTGAGCACGCGCCCGAGCGTCCCGCGGCCCACCGGAACGCTGATGGGTTCGCCCAGGTCCTGCGCCTTCATGCCGCTGACCATGCCCTCGGTCGGCTTCATGGCCACGCAGCGGACGCGGCCTTCGCCCAGGTGCTGCTGCACCTCCGCCACGATGTCGAGCGGCGTGGGAATATCGAATCCTTCGCTCCAGATGCGCACCGCGCTGTGAATCAGCGGCAGATGCTGCTGCGCGAATTGTACGTCCACGACGGGGCCGATCACCTCGATCACCCGTCCCATTTTTGCATTTTCCGTTGCCATGTAAAGCTCCTATGAAATCTGTGAGTAGTGACTAGTGACTCGTGATTAGTGATTCGTGAGCGCTCACCGCTTCACGACGTTGCCGAGGCCGCGCCGCTGACGATCTCGATCAGCTCCTTGGTGATGCCGGCCTGGCGGATCTTGTTCATCTCCAGGGTCAGCTTGTCGATCAATTCCGAGGCGTTGCGCGTGGCGGAGTCCATGGCCGTCATCCGGGCGGCATGCTCGGCGGCGGCCGATTCCAGCAGGATGCGGAAGACTTCCGCTTCCAGGTAGCGGGGCAGAAGCCCGCTGAAGATGTCGCCGAGGGGTTCCTCGTAGAGGTAATCCACGAGCGGCGCCTCTTCGTGTTCCGTGCCGATTGCGGCGGATTGGCCCGCCTCGGCGGTCTCGGACGCCAGTACCGCCGGATCGATGGGCAGCAGCTTGGCGGTGCACAGGCGCTGCACCATGACGTTCTTGAACTCGTTGTACACGGCGTAGACTGCATCCACCTCGCCGGCCGCGTACATCTCCCCGATCTTCCCGCCAATCTCCTTGGCGATGGCGTAATCCACGTTGGCCGAGACATTGATGTAGTCGGCCACGACGTTGGCCCCGCGCTTGCGCAGCGTGTCGCGCCCCTTCTTGCCGATGGCCATCACCTGGATGTTTTTCGAGGATTGTTCCCGGAAAAAGGTGGTGGCGCGGCGGAGCACATTGGTGTTGAAGGCGCCGCACAGGCTGCGGTCGCCCGTGAGGACGACGGCCAGGATGCGCTCCTCGGGCCGGCGCTCCAGCAGCGGGTGCGCCGTCGATTCCATGCGCGCCGCCGCCGAGCGCAGCACGCGCAGAATCTCGCGGGCGTAGGGCCGCGCCGCGAACACGCCGTCCTGCGCGCGCCGCAGTTTCGCCGCGGCGACAAACTTCATGGCCCGGGTGATCTGCTGCGTGCTCTTCACCGAGCGGATGCGGCGCCGAAAATCGAGTAGGGTGGCCATGGATAAAGTTCAGTCTCTGGTTGCCTCGTGAGCCGCCGTCTCAGCTCTTGGTGGCCGCGGCCTTGGTTCCGGCCGTGGCTTGAAACGTCGCCTTGAACGCATCGAGCGCGCGCAGGGCCTCGGCGCGCACCGCATCGTCGATGGCCTTCTTGTCGCGAATCATCTGGAGCAGGCCGCTGTAATTCGTTTCCACGAAAGCGTAGAGCTCGCGTTCGTAGCGGCCCACGTCCGCCACGTCCACTTCGTCCAAGTAGCGGTTCGCTCCGGCAAAAATGATCAGCACCTGCTTCTCGACCGGCAGGGGCTGATACTGATCCTGCTTGAGGATTTCGACCAGCCGCTGGCCGCGGGCCAACTGCTGCTGGGTGGCCTTGTCGAGCTGCTCGGAGCCGAACTGCGCGAACGCGGCCAGCTCCCGGTATTGGGCCATGTCCAGACGCAGCGTGCCTGCCACCTGGCGCATGGCCTTGATCTGCGCATTGCCGCCGACGCGGCTCACGGAAATGCCGGCGTTGATGGCCGGGCGGATGCCGGAGTTGAACAGGTCGGCTTCCAGATAGATCTGGCCGTCGGTGATGGAGATGACGTTGGTCGGAATGTAGGCCGATACGTCGCCGGCCTGCGTCTCGATCACGGGCAGCGCGGTCAGCGAGCCCGCGCCCAGCTTGTCGTTCAGTTTCGCGGCGCGCTCCAGCAGGCGCGAATGCAGGAAGAAGACGTCCCCAGGGAACGCCTCGCGGCCCGGCGGGCGGCGAAGCAGCAGCGAAATTTCGCGGTAGGACTGCGCGTGCTTGGAAAGATCGTCGTAGAAGCAGACGGCGTGGCGCTTGGTGTCGCGGAAATATTCGCCCATGGCGGCGGCGGCGAACGGCGCGATGTACTGCATAGTGGCCGGTTCGGCGGCCGAGGCCGCGACGACGATGCTGTAGGCCATGGCGCCGTGATCGGTGAGCGTCTTCACCACCTGTGCGATCGTCGAGCGCTTCTGCCCGATGGCGCAGTAGATGCAGATCATGTCCCCGCCGCGCTGGTTCAGGATCGTGTCGACGATGAGCGCCGTCTTGCCTGTCTGGCGGTCTCCGATGATCAATTCGCGCTGGCCGCGGCCGATGGGAATCATCGAGTCAATGGCCTTGATGCCGGTCTGCACCGGCTCGCGGACCGGCTGGCGGTCGACCACGCCCGGCGCCAGGCGCTCGATGGGGTTGAAATGTTGGGTGAGGATGGGGCCCTTGCCGTCGAGCGGCTGGCCCAAGGGATCGACCACGCGGCCGACCAGCGCCTCGCCGACCGGCACGGACATGATCTTGTTGGTGCGCTTCACCGTGTCGCCTTCGCGAATTTCGGTGTAGTCGCCCAGCAGCACCGTGCCCACCTGGTCTTCCTCGAGGTTGAGCGCGATGCCGAAGACGCCGTGCGGGAATTCCAGCATTTCGCCGGCCATGCAGCGGTCCAGGCCGTGGACGCGCGCGATGCCGTCGCCCACGGAAATCACCGAGCCGACCTCTTCGACCGCGACCGTCTGCTGATAGTTTTCGATCTGCTCGCGCAGAATCTTTGTAATCTCGTCCGCTTTGATGTTCGCCATCCCCGCTCCTATTCCGCTTCCAGCTGCTCGCGCAGCCGCGTCAATTGCTCGCGCACCGAACCGTCGTAGACCGTCGAGCCGACGCGCACGACCATGCCGCCGACCAGCGACGCGTCCCCGCGGAACCGCGCTTCAATCTTCTTGCCCGTGCGGCGCTCCAGCGCCGCCGTCAATTGCTTCTTCTCCGCGGCGCTCAGCTCCCGCGCCGAAACGACTTCGGCTTCGGCGATTCCCAGCCGGTTGTTCAGTTCCCCGTGGAACGCCTGCTGGATCGCCGGCAGCATTTCCATGCGGCCATGATCCACCAGGGTTTGCACGAAATTCCGCACGGTGGGCGCCAGCTTCATTCGCTCCGCAATCGCCTCGATGACCTTGCTCTTTGCCTCGCGGGCGGCCGCCGGGCTTTCCAGGAAGATGCGCAGATCGGCCGCGGAGGAAAATGCCTCGGTGAACGAGGCCAGGTCGTCCTTCACGCGGTCCGCCGCCTTTTGTTCGAGCGCCACGTCGGCCAGCGCCGCAGCGTACCGCAATGCCACCGCGCCGGTCATTGTGCGCTCCCTTCGAGTTCCGCGACGAAGTGACCGAACAGCGCCGCGTCCGCCTGGGGCGTCAATTCCTGCCGCAGCAGGACTTCGGCGCGCTCGACGGCCAGACGCGCCGCCGCGGCCTTCAGCTCCAGACGCGCGGCCCGCTCCGCCGCGGCGATTTCCGCCTGCGCGGCGTGTTCGATGGTTTCCGCTTCGGTCCGCATCAGTTCCTGGAGGCGTTCCGCCTCGGCCTGGGCTCCGCGCCGGGCCTCGGCCCGCATGGCGGCCACTTCCTTTTCAATCCCCGCGAGCTTTTCCTGGACTTCGCGGCGCTGTTTTTCCGCAGCCTCGCGCGCCCGCGCGCCTTCGGCGATCTTGCGGGAAATTTCTTCGGCGCGGCTGCGGAAAAACGGCCCGGCTTTCCGGAAGGCGTAGACGATCAAGGCGAAAACGATGGCGAAATTCAGCCAGCGAAACACCTGGCCGGTGGGCGAATCAGCCGGCGAGGGTTCCCCCTCCTGCGCCAGGGCGGGCGTGGCCAGCAGGAAGAACAGGGCCAGGGACGCCAGGGGCCAGCCTGCAAGGCGCTCTTGGAGTTGGCGGAGACGCGTCATCACGCTCGGCCTCCGCTCGGCGGCGCGGGTCGTTCCAGGATCATGCGGGCGATGTCGCCGGCGAGGGCGGGCGTCTGGCGCTCGACTTCGGTGCGGGCGGCCGCGAGGTCCGCGGCAATTCGCTGCTTGGCGGCGTTGACGTTTTCCTGCGCGCGGGCCCGCGTGGCCTTGAGGCGCTTGGCGCGCTCCTCGAGGGCCGCCTGGCGGGATGCTTCCTGCTCCGTGTAAATTTCGGCGCGAGCCTTGCGCAGGGCTTGGTTGTAGGAATCGAGGTCCTGCTTGGCCGAAGCCTCGACGGCCGCCGCTTCGGTGCGCGCCCCTTCAATGCGGGCGGCGCGCTCCGCCATGGTCTTTTGAATCGGCTGGAAGAAGGCCCATCGCAGGAAGAAATAGAATAGGAGAACGATGACCACTGTGGGCACAGCTTCAAGAAACAACTCACCGAGCTGGTGGATGATTTCCATGGCAAGGAAAACGTATTAAGCCTGCGCTCCTGATTATGGCTGCTTTTTCCCGGTGTGCGGTTCGCTGAACTGACACAAACGCTTCCAGGGCCTAGTAAAGCTCAAAATTATCGCATCCAGCCTTGCCATGCGTCAATCGTTTTGCTGCGCTTTGCCGCGGGCGCAATTTCCCGGCGGTACTACTCCCGGCGCAGGGAGTCACATGGTCAATGCAAGTCGGAGCGTTCTTTGGAGTGCGGCGGCTGGCCACTGCCTAACCCGGCGCGGCCGTCGCGGCGGAGGCAACTGCGCCCAGCAGCGAAATCAATTGACCGGGATCGGCGACGGGCGGATGGCACGTGGTCTCGACGCAGACCAGGGCTTGCGGGACGGATGCATCCAGGTGAGGCAACGTGTCGCGCAGGGCGGCGGGGAGCGCGGCCGAGGCCAGGCGCTCGGGCGTGACGCGCAAGACAGCCTTCCCGAAGCGGTAGACCTCGTGCGCGGCCTTTTCAAGAGCGGCGGCCCGCGGATCGTCGCTCGCGCCGGTGATCACCACTTGCAGCGGATGGCGCGCGTGCAGCAGCGCCGCCAGCGCGTAGGTGCCCGCGTAGATTCCATAGCGCGGGACGAGGCGGGCGAAGGTTTCCAGCGTCTTCTCAGCCCAGGCGCGGTAGAGCGGGTCGCCGGTAAAGGCGTAGAGCCGGTCGAGCACCATCGCGGCAGCGGAATTCGCGCCCGGCGTGGGCGAATCCTGCAGCGGCTTGCGGCGCACCTCCAGGCCCCCCAGTGGCGCGGCATCGCTGGCGCGGTCGAAGAAGCCGCCGCCCTCGGAATCGCCGAAGCGTTCGATGGCCAGGTGCATGGCGCGCTCGGCGATGTCGAAATAGCGGCGATCGAAGGTTGTCTCCCAGGCGTCGAGGAGCGCGGCAATCATGAATATCTGGTCGTCGAGCGAGCCGTCCAGGCGGGGTTCGCCGGCGCGGTGCAGAAAACCTTTTTCCGGCTCCCACGCCTCGGCCAGGATGCGGTCGAGCGTCCGCAGCGCAAACGCGCGGCAATCGGGACGCTCCAGCACGTGTGCGGCTTCGAGATACGCGGAGACGAACATTGCGTTCCAGGCCACGTACAGCGTCTGATCCACGGCGGGCGTGGGGCGCCGCTCGCGCCGCGCGGCCAGCAGTTTTCCCTTGGCGCGAGCCACGAGCGCCGCCAGCGCGTTCTCGCTCGACCCCAATTTTCGGCCGAGGCTTTCCAGCGTCTCGGCCACCCACAGAACGTTTTTCTCCGCGTTGTGGTGCATTTCGCCGCGCGGGCCGACGTCGTAGAAAATTTCCAGCGCGCGGGCTTCATCGGGCGCGAGCGCGGCGCGCAATTCGCCGAGCGTCCAGGTGAAATAATCGCCGTCGTCGTCGAGCGTCTGATCGGCGTCCTGGCTGGCGTAAAAACCTCCGCGCGCCGGATCGGAGAGGACTTCGCCCACCCACGCGATAATTCCTTCCGCCACGCGGCGGTAGTGCGGGTGCCGCAGCGATTGATAGCCGTGCAGGTAGTTCTTCAGCAACTCGGAATTGTCGTAGGACATTTTCTCGAAATGCGGGACGCACCAGCGCTCGTCGACCGAATAGCGATGGAAGCCGCCGGCGATCTGGTCGTGAAAGCCGCCCCCGGCCATGCCGTCGAGCGTCTTTTCCGCGACCGCCCGCAGCGGCGCGCCGCCGGGCCATGGCGCGCGTTCGAGCAGCAGATCGAGGATCGAGGAATGTGGGAACTTCGGAGCGTCGCCGAAGCCGCCGTGGCGTTCATCGAAAAGCTTCCGCGCCGATTCGATCACCGCGTCGACCACGCCGGCGTCGAAGGGGCCGCCGGCATCGCGAAAGGCTTCGGCCTTGGCCACCGCGTCGGCCACGGCTTGCGCGGAACTGTCCACTTCAGCGCGCCGCGTCTGGAACGCCTGGGCGACCAGCGACAGAATGCGCCGGAATCCGGGGCGGCCCATGGAGTCGTCGGGAGGAAAATAGGTGCCGCCGAAAAACGGTTTCCCCTCCGGCGTCAGGAACCCGGTCAGCGGCCAGCCTCCCTGCCCGGAGATGGCGCTGATGGCGGATTGATAGCGCGCGTCCACGTCGGGGCGTTCGTCGCGGTCCACTTTCACGGGGATGTAGAGCTCGTTGATCAGCGAGGCGATGCCGGGATCTTCGTAGCTCTCGCGGTCGATGACGTGGCACCAATGGCACCACAC
>JAIQGD010000084.1:7015-26621 GCA_020072765.1 Terriglobia bacterium | reverse complement strand
GGCCCAGCGAATGCCGATGCCCCTGATAGGCCTTCCGAGTCGCCAGACGCGCCAATGGGAATCGGCGGACTCTGCTTGTCGATTTCCGCGCCAGCGGCCGCCGGCTGCGCCTGCCGTGGGGGAGAGAGCACCCAGATTTGGAACTTGGGAAGTGTTTTGCGAGATGGCTGCGGCTGGGGCTCGCTCGGCTGTGCAGCGCGCCGATTTTTTTCCGGAGCAATCGAAGGGGCGGCCGACGGAATCGTCCCCTGCGGGTTGTCGGTGTCCACTACCTCGATTTGGGAGACGCGAGCGATCGTCCCGGCAGGAGGCGGCGCAGCCGGAATCGCCGCAGCGTCTTGCAGCGAACTCTTGGGTGCCTTTTGCGAGGTCGGGCTCATATATCCGCGTCCTGCCACCCATCCGGCTACCAGGGAAACCGTGGCCAGCAACGCCCCGAGAGCGAGCAGCGTCCATTGGCCGGGCACAGGCCTCATGGCCAGCACCTTCATCCGAACGGCCCAGCCAGTTCGCTTCGGCTGCACGTCTGGCGCGTAACCCAGCTTGCGGGCGAGCTGGATGCCCGGAGACACAGCCACCGCTGGCGTCTCCGGCAGGCTCTTCCGGGCGGTCGCAGTGCCCTGGAGCTCCGCGGGTCGAATCGCGGAGAGCTTTGGTTCGGAGACACCCACGGCAGTCGCCGGGCTTTGGTCTGCTGGGGAGGGAACCTCCCGCCGCCGGGGTAACCTCTCCGGGATGAACTCCTGGGAGAGCCACTTTCGAATCTGGCGGCGTTCTTGCGGCGACAGGTCGGCGAACTCCAAGCCCAGCACCGTTTTCGAGTCACTGGTCCAGACGACGCGCGCCGCGGTTTCGATCCAGCCCGGCGACGGCAACAGCTGCAAGCGCATGCACGGCAGCGACTCGTCTAACAGGCTGGCCACCGCTTGCACCGACAGCCCGCCCTCGCTCAGGTCCAGGACGATCCCGCCGTTGCCTTCGTCGAGCTTGACGTAGGCGATCTCGTGAACCCGCTGGCGAGAGTGCGAACGCCGGTCGGGGTGGCTGGCGTAGGAGTCGGCGAACCCGGGCATTTGAGACATGGCGAGTCGGGCTTTGATCGGCTATGGGCCGGGGCCCCTGGGCCCCAATTCTGGCGCGATTATATGCCCGAACCCTGAGCGACATCAAGCTGCCGGGAACGGTCGCGAGGAGCCGGCCGTCGCTGCTGTAGCTTACCCCGCCCGCAGCGGCAACTCTTCGTAGAGAGGCGGCTTGCCGCCGCTTTTCGCCGTTGCTCCATTGGCTGCACTTCGGCTTTCACGATAAGCTGGTGGGGTGTCCAACTCCCTGCCGGAGTGGATGCGAATCTTGGCCATCCCAGTTCCAGTGAGACGAGCGCGATGAGCGAGAAAATTCGCAAGAGCGATGCGGAGTGGCGGGCGCAGCTGACCGATCAGCAGTATCACGTCACGCGAGAGAAGGGCACCGAGCCGCCGTTCACCGGCGAATACGAGGCCGCGGAGAGCGCGGGAACTTATGTGTGCGTCTGTTGCGGCCAGCCGCTGTTCAGCTCCGAGGCGAAATATCATTCCGGCTCGGGATGGCCCAGCTACTGGCAGCCCGTGGCCGCCCAGAGCGTGGCGCTCCAGCGCGATACCACCCACGGTATGCTCCGCGTCGAGGCCCTCTGCAGCCGCTGCGATGCCCACCTCGGCCACGTTTTCGAAGACGGCCCCCAGCCGACCGGCTTGCGCTTCTGCATCAACTCCGCCGCCCTGCGCCTCACCCAGGAAAAACCCGGCAAGAAACCCTAGCCGGCTACCACCTACCTCGTACATGGTCTTTAGGAGGCCGGGGCTTCAGCCCCGGCGTTAAGGCCTTGGTTTTCCCGGGGGCTTTAGCCCCTGAAGCTCGGTGTGCTTTTGCAAGGAACTTCTGATTCAGCACCAGGACATGGTTGAAAAACCTCGCGAGCTTGTCATTCCGAGGAGCGGAGCGCGGGGTATGCGCCCCGGCGCATTTGCCGGGGCGACGAGGAATCCCTCTTCTTCCTGGCTCTTGGGCCAGACAGATTCCCCGCTTTGCTCGGAATCACAGGAACAGAAGCGTTTTCCAGCAAGCTGCTAGTGATCCAGGAAGATCACTTCGGGATGTTGGCCGGCCGCGCCCGCGTCGCTCGAGATCAGACGAATACTGCTCGGCGAGACGACGTAGAAAATGACGCCGGTGGGGAAGCCAATCGGAGTGTTGGTCGTCATCACGCCCCGGCCGTTGGCGGCCAGGCTATTGAGCGTGGCGACCAGCGCTTGCGCGAGATGAGGAACGCCTTCCGGGTTCGCCACGGTCGGCGCGTCCAATTCGTCCACGATTCCGGTCACGCTCGCGACGCCGTCACCCGTCACCTGCCCGAGGACGTTGGCCACGTTCTTCTCCACCACCAGGGGTGCGCTCAGCGTGTAGCCGCCCAAAACCGACGCCGCGGCAAAAGGCCCGCCCGATTGTTGCTCCAGCAATCCCGTGGTGACCGCCGTATCGCTTCCCAGCAGGAATCCCTGGCCGGGTCCCGTCAAGTAGGCCGCTGCGACACGCGTGAGCGCCGCCGAGGCTCCCAGGCCGGTAAAGCTGACGCGCCCGTTGGGATCGACCGAGCACGTTCCGGCCAGCGCCGGCGCGGTGATCGCCCCGCCGTTGTTCTGGTCGTAGGCCAGCGACACCGTGTTGGTGGTTCCGTCGCACGGCGCCGCGGAGGAGAGCAGGCCCGCAAACACGCTGGCGTTGCTGCTGCTGACTCCCGAGCCCGTGGCCACGCTCGGGTTCTGGAGGATGCTGTTGGTAAACGCGACGGTCGGCTGCTGCAGGATCATCTCGCCGCTCAGCCGGGGGTGCGTGGTATCCGCCGCGTCCATCTCCGCCCAAAACAGATCCGAGGGCGACACGAAGTAGAAAGCGAATTTGAGATTGACTTGTGTTGGCGCCGCGAAAGTCAGCGTCGCGGCAGCGCGCGCGCCCGTGTCGAAGACAAAGTTTCCGGACAGATTGACGTGCGGCGTGAACGTGCCGCCGTCGTTGTAATCGCCGATGCCCTGGCTTAGCGTGCCGGTTCCGTCCGCGCGAATCACGCCGCCCAGCGCCGTCGGATTTCCCGCCGAGTCCTGACCGGGAAATACGAAGGCGTAGTTCCCGCTGAAACTGCTCGCCGAAAAGCTCGGGCCCGCCACCGGCTTGAGAATCCCCTCGCCATGCGTGCCGAGCGCGTCGTTGTTCGCGCCGATGGAATTGTTCTCGAAGATCCGCGCGTTGCCGCTGGAATCGAGCACCAGCTGGTAATCCGTGGTGAGCGTGGTGAGCGTCACGGGGTTCTTGGCCACGAGTTCCAGCGTGCCGCGGCCGTCGGTGCCGATCGAATACGTGCCGGTCAACGAGATCAGGTTGACCACGCCGGCCGAGCGGTTGCTGTCCTCGATGCCCATCGTGATCTTGCCGTTGCCATCCGAGGTGAAGAAGCCGATCATCGCCACCGATCCGCCGGAATCAAAGCCGTTGAACAGGAACGAGTACGTCCCGTGGAACAGAGCATTGCTGTTGGCGGCTCCCGTGCCGATCGTGAGGCTGAACGGTTGCGTGGCCGTCTGCGGGACGATCTCCGAATCACTCACCTGCACGGTGAACGTCGACGTCGTCGCCAGCACCGGTACCCCGGAAATGCTGCCCGTGCCGTTGCTCAGCGAGCCCAGCGACAGCCCGGAGGGGAGAAGTCCCTGCGTGATGCTCCAGGTGTACGGCGGAATGCCGCCGGTCGCTTGCAGGCCGGTCGAATAGGCGGTGGCCACGGTTCCCGAGGGCAGCGGTGAGGTCGTCGTAATCTGTAGGAGCGGAGGCGTTTGGATGGTCAGCGAGATCGTCCCCGGAACCTGTTGGCCGGGCGCGGGCAGCGACGAGTCCTGCACCTGCACGTTGAAGGAGTACACTCCGATGGTCGTGGGTGTCCCGCTGACCTGGCCCGTGGGGCTCAGGATCAGTCCGGGAGGCAGCGTGCCGCTGAGAAAACTCCAGGTCAGCGGGGCCACTCCCCCCTGTGCGCCCAGAAACGCGCTGTAATGCACATTGGTGTAACCCAGCGGCAGGGTTGTGATCGTAATGCTCAGCACGGGAGGCGGAGTAATGATGATCGTGAACGCCTGCTGCGCGATCACCCCGTCCGCGTCGGTGACCTGCACGGTGAAATTCGAAGTCCCCGAACCGCACGGCGTGCCGACAATGGAGGTCGTGAGCGCATTGGTCGGGCCGGGATTCAAACTCAGGCAGGCCGGCAGGCTCCCGCTGACCAGCGAATAAGTATACGGAGCGACGCCGCCCGTGATCGTGATCGTCTGGCTGTAGGGCACCGCGTTCTTCCCGTTCGGCAGCGTGGTGGTCGAAAAGGCCGGGGCGAGCACCACATTGATGGTGGCCGTTTTCGTGACGCTTGTTTGCGCCTTGGAGGTAGCCGTCAGTGTGACGCTCAGCGCCGCCGAAATGCCCGTCGGCGCGACGTAGGTGACCGAAAGCGGCTGCGAGTTAGTCAGTGTGCCGCAGCCAACGCCGGAACAATTTGTCCCGCTGACCGACCAGGTGACACCCTGGTTCGTCGTATCGTTGCCCAAAAAGGCCGTGTAATCGATGGTCTTGCCGACGTCCACCGATTCCGTGATGCTGGGCTGAATCTCGATGGTGATGGGATTGGTGACACCCCCACCGCCGCCGCAACCGGCGAGCCACGCCACAAACAACAGACAGAGTGCTGCCGGGTATCGAAACCTGTTCATGCGGCCACCGAAGATTGCGTCATTGGATTTGGTTCCTCGCACCCGAAGGTGCATCGTTCCGGCATACAGAATGCGGGCATACGCACTCGAACTGGCGTTCCCTCTGTTTGGATTACTTTACAGACACGCCCGAGCCGGGACCGGATGTCCCCGTCGGGCTTCCCGCACAATAGCCAAACAAGTTGAATAACAAAACGGCCGGTGAGTGTCAACGCACATCTCCGGCCGGAACTCTCTGCGCGCGTTCCACGCGGCGCGCCCGGACGGTCCAGGACCGCCCGCCGAACATCCAGCGTACCTGATCAGCCATGTGGATGCACCTGGCGCAGCACCCGTTGCCTGTGCATTCCGGCGCATCAGCCGCCCTAAATGCCTCAGGAAGGGTTCGGGCGATAGACCCAGTCCGGCATCGCGGGCGGCATTCCCGCGCGCGGTGCGTTCGTCGCCGACACGATGGCGTCCACCAGCGGGCGCTGCGGCGAGCGCGAGCAGACCGGATCGGTTAAGGCCGCATCCCCGGCGAGAAGATACGCCTGGCAGCGGCACCCGCCGAAATCCGCCGCGCGGCGGTCGCAACTCCGGCAAGGCTCCGGCATCCACTCCTCGCCACGGAATCGGCGGAACGCCGCCGAGTCCTCCCAGATCTCGCGCAGCGAGTGCTCCCGCACGTTGTCGAACGCCAGGCCCGGAATCGCCGGCGCGGCGTGGCAGGGCAGGGCGTCTCCGCCGGGCGCGACGATCATCGCCTTGCGCCCCCAGCCCTCCATGCACGCCTTGGGATATTTCGCGTAGTAGTCCGGAACGATGTATTCCACGCGCGTGCGCCCGCGCAGGCGCTCCTCGGCGCTTTTCAGGATTTCCAGCGAGCGGTCCAGTTGCTCCCGTGTGGGGAGCAGCCGCGCGCGGTTGGCGAAGGCCCAGCCGTAATACTGCACGTGGGCAAACTCGATGCGCCCCGGAGCGATCTCCTCGCCCAGCGCGATCATCTCCGGCAGCTGATCGACGTTCTCGCGGTGAATCACGAAATTCAGCGTCAGCCCGATGCGAATCTGTTTGACCCATCGCGCCACGCGCAGCTTCTGTTCCCACGTGCCCGCGCTGGCATTGGCGAATTGCGCGGCATTTTCTTCGCGCGCGCCTTGAAAACTCAATTGCAGGTGGTCCAGGCCCGCGCCGGCCAGCCCTTCCAGGCGGCGCTCGTCCAGCGGCGCTCCCGAGGTGATCAAGCTCACGTAGAGCCCGGCGCCGCGCGCCGCGCCCACAATCTCCATCAGATCGGTCCGCGCCAGCGGCTCTCCGCCCGTCAAATCCGTCTGGAGAACGCCCAGCGCCGCGGCTTCCTGCACCACCCGCGTCCACGCCTCGGTGGGCAGTTCGCCGTCGCGCCGCACCATCTCCCGGGGATTCGAGCAATAGACGCAGTGCAGGGGACACCGATGCGTCAGCTCGGCGATGAGGACCAGAGGCTTGGGCATCGCGTTTCCACTCATTCAAAATCCAGCGCCCGCTCTTCGTGCAGCAGCGCCAGGTAACCCAGAATGTCCTGCTCGACCTTTTGAGGCTCCGCTTTCGCGTACAGCTTCTGCATCTCCGTGATGATCTGGCGGACCGTGCGCGTGCCGTCGCACCGCTCGACAATCTCCAGGCTCGGCCCATTGAGCCGCAGCGCGCGCTCGGGCATGAGCAGGACGCGCGGCTGCTGCTTCGCTTCGTTCAGGCGGCAGCCGGGCGCCAGGCGCGGCCGCGCTTCCATTTCCGGGGTCATGAGCGATGGTCCGCGGGACGGAATGCCCCGGGCGGGGGCCAGCCGGGCGCGACGTAGGAAAAATAGAGCGCGTCGAGCTGGGCCCACAGAATGTCGCATTTCGCGCGCAAGGCCCCCAGCGCGAGTTCCTGCTCCTCGCGCGTGCGCGCGTGCTGGACCACCCAGGCCATCGCGAACGTGGAATCTTCCGGCGCCTGAGCATCGAGCGCGACCGCACCAGATTGACGTACGCTTCCACGGCGTAGCGTGTGGCCGGCAAGATTCCTTCCGCCTGGATGGCCTGCTCCTGCCGCAGCCCGGTGGCCTCGACCAGTTTCAGCCACTTCTCGATGCCGCCCGGATGCGTGGCGTCGCCGTCGTGATCCACGATTCGTTTCCGCCACGCGCGGCGGAACGCCGGGTCTTCACTGCGCGCCAGCACCGACGCGTCCTTGATGGGGATGCGGCTCTGATAGTAGTAGCGGTTCAGCGCCCACGCCTGCAGTTGGCCGCGCGTCAGCTTGCCTTCGTGCATCAGCAGGTGGAACGGGTGCTGATGGTGATACCGCTCCTTGCCGATGGCGTGGAAGCACGCCACGAATTCCGTTTCGGGCAGCAGCGCTTTCGATTCGGCTCCGCTCATAGGACAAACTCCATTCCGTCACGCGCAATTTCCCAGCCGGCCTCGATCATGGCGCGGTGTTCCTCGCTTTCTTCGTTGAGTATGGGGTTCGTATTGTTGATGTGGATGGCTACGCGCCGCGGGCGCGTCTGCTGCCGCAACTCCTCGAGCAGCCCGCCGGGCCCCGATAAAGGCAGATGGCCCATCTGGCGCGCCGTCTTCGAGCCGCTGCGGATGGCCGCCAGTTCGCCGTCGCTCCAGAATGTTCCGTCCAGCAGCGCCAGATCGCTGGTTTGTAGGAAACCCTTCCAATGGGCGGCATCGCCGGGCAGTCCGGGCGCAAAAATTGCCTTTTTTTGACCGTTAGTGAGGGTTAAGGCGACCACGGCTTCCTCGGGCGAAAGCGTCTCCCGCAGCGTGGAATCGACGTAGTCCGGGTAGGCGCCGTGCAGCGGGATCGCCATGCACCGAAGCTCGGCGCCCGCGTGAGAGGAAGGGCCCGCGGTCAGTGGCACTTCCTTGCCGAGCGGCAGATCGCACCATTCCACGGGAGGCTGCGCGCGTTCGAGGACTCGAAACATGGTGTTCGCTTCGGTCAGGATGCGCCGCACGCCACGCGTGGAGTAGATGCGCAGTGGCTGGAATTCGCGCAGGTGCAGAAGCCCCATGACGAAGTCCACATCCGCGGCGGTAATCACCACGCCCGCGATCGGGCTGCTGCGTTGCCCATCCGTGGGAGCCAGTTCCGGCGTGGCGAGGATTTGCTGCCTCAGATCCGGGGAAGCGTTCAGCAGGAACCACGAGGCATTGTCCGCGGTGACGGCCAGTTGCGTTTGCGTGCGGGCGCGACCGGGAAAGACACCACCGCGCACACTCCTGCAATTCGAGCAGGCGCAGTTCCACTGCGGGAATCCGCCCCCGGCCGCGGAACCGAGGACTTTAACGCGCATTCAACGACTACAGTTCAGCGTTCGCGTAGGAGCTGACTTCGCAATACAGATCGACTGATTCGTGCTGCGGTGTGACCCATTCCATCGGTGTGTGCTCCCCAACAGAGATTTTTTCGATCAACGTACCACGCGATTCCAACTGCGCCGGAGTATAGCCCAGGACTTTGCCGCCCGCAAATGGTTTTCGGGATAGCGGATAGGGACGGAAGAAAGGGACCGCCCCCCCCTTGCGCCATTTCACAATCTTAGTGCAATGGGAGATCGCGCCCGCTCGGTGCCGGGACCCAGTTGTCCGGTTACCGCGTTAATCGAGAGTTGAGAGTCAGATTTCAGGGCGCGGCGGATTTGTCTGCCAGAATCACAACATCGGTGATGCCAGCTAGCCGAATCTGGTCAATGACGATTTCGACGTCTCCGTTCTTAGCTCTGCTGTCTGCGAGAAGGTAGACCGTCCTTTCGGAGCCGTGGCGCAATGCCGTATGTATCAGATTCGGCAGCTCTCCAGGCTGGGCTGCGGCTGAGTCAAAGTAGAAACGCCCATCCCTAGTCACCACAATGCGTATGGCGTCTTCGCGTAGCGCGCCTGGCTGCAACGTTGCGCTTTGAACCCTGGGCAGATTCACGGGCGATCTACCACCGTGGTCAGACGGGGCTATGCACATAAACATAAAAAGCAGTGCCGAGAAAACGCCAAGGAAGGGCATGAGGTCAATCGCCGGATAAACGCTTGGCCTTCTTGTTGCGGCACGAAGCGCTACGGCTTGGCTGGGTGACCACATGGATGGACCTCATGCGTGATTCTGAGAAGCGTCCTCAACTATTAGACCCCAACGTACGCCTGGAAGTGCCGCAGCACTTTCGTGCCAGTGACCTGACGGTACATGCAACGAGCCAATGTCGGAGAGAACGGAAGCGGGCCAACTCCTGATAAGTCGTGCGAGATTCGAACGGCAGGGCATATGCGCCAGACTTTAGGATGAGGACGGTGCCCTTCGGGGCGACACTGGCAACGGCTAGTGCAGATCGCTGTATACGATGCGGCCGCCGACCACCGTGAGCACGGATCTTAGCTGCTTGATCCCTTCATCCGAGACTCCCTTCCGATCGAAATAGTCATCGCTGAGGACGGCCAGGTCGCCCAGCTTGCCCGTTTCGATCGACCCCAGATCGTTCTCCTCGTGGAAGAACCAGCCGTTGTCCGCCGTGTACATGCGGAGGGCTTGTTCGCGCGTGACCTGCTCGCCCGCATTGATCAGCGCGCCCGTGCAGTCTTTGCCGGTCACCATGTAATAGATCTCGTACCAAGGATCGAGCAGGGAAATGTCACCCGCGTCCGAGCCCGCGCCAACGTGAATCCCGCTCTCGAGGATGGTGCGATAGGGCGGACCCGCCGGTTGTCCGGCAGGCGTGCCCTGGTTGCCCTGAAGGTATCGCCAGCCATGGAGCGCCATGCCTACGCCGATCGCTTTCATGGACTGGAGCGTCGGCGGGTCAATCGCGGGGACGTGCGCGATCGACCAGTGCAAGCCGGCAACCGGCGTGACCCCATTGACCTTTTCATAGTTTTGGGCAGTGAACTGGACTTCCGATAGAGACAACGTGTGCTGTTGGTAGGTCCAGCCGTGCTTGGCGACCAACTGCAGCGCCGTTTCGTAGTTGTCGGGGTGCTGCCCGCCGGCCCAATTGACAAACCATGGCGTCGCAAATTCGCCGATCCCCGAAACCCGGAGCATGTCGTCGCCAAAGTCGGGGAAGACATTGAGCAAACGCTGGGTCAAGATCGGCAGGGCCATGGTTTGGTCCATCGAGATCATGAAAAGCCGAACGCGCTCGTCGAGCTTGTGCTGGTGGTCGAGCGCGAGAATCTGGTCGTAGACGGTCCAGGGATTGGCGCTGGCGATGCTGGGAAACGTAAAGCTGTCCTGCAAATCGGGGCTGTCCGGGGCCGCGAAGACTCCCATATCCGCGCTGGTCGTAAGGCCGTAGCGCAGCACGTACGCTTGCGCGGACTCGGCGCTGCGAATCCTGTCCTCGAGAGTCTGCATCTTGTGCAGCAGGCTCAGCGCGGCCGAGGCCGCCGGGCCTTCCAAGGCGCCCGTGGCGGGGTTAACGGTGATGCCCTTGCTTTCGAAAAACTTCCGCCCCAGGCTGTTGGTAATTGCGGGACCGAACGTGGCAAAGAATACGGGATGATCCGGCACCGCTTGATCCAACTCCGCCAGCGTCGGCATGCGGTTTTCCGCGAAAAGCCGGGGAGTCCAGTCGCCAATCGCGGTCACCCAGGCGCCGGCGGGGACCGTTCGGGCGCGCTCCTGGAGCATGGCCATCGCTTGCGGGATGCTGGTGGCAGTCTCCACCATCACGTCATAGCCGGGACGCTGGCTGAACAGTACGAAATGGTTGTGGTTGTCGATGAGCCCCGGGACGACCACGCGCCCGTGGAGATCGATCACTTTCGTGCACGGATTCACTTTGCGATTTCCCAGCGGACCGATATACGCGAAGCGTCCCTCCTGAATGGTCACTTCGCTGACGACGCGATCCTGCGGATCGAGCGTGTGAATTTTGCCGTTGATCAGGCGTACGTCGCGGGACCACGAGCAGGCGTCCTGGCCCGCGGCGGGAACTACCGTCGCCAGCACAGCCAGGAACATGAGCGCTGGAAATCGCATTGTGCTTTCCTCCGGAAATTTCGTAATGGTTTTTGTGCGCCGATCAGCGTAACCGGCGGTGCTGCCACGATCGCCGAGCCATACTACTCCATACGCTCACTTTTGGCGATTGGTACGGGCTTCTGGATTTGTGAGTCCCGATAAGTTGTGTGTTGACGGGTGCTGGCGACAATTCCCACAACCCCGTTTTGGGATAGTTGCCGGATTACCGACGCTCCATCCAGGCCCGTTCTTTCGCTTCTAGCAGACTCAGTTTCCCTCGGCGTGATTTTGGGCAAGAATGTGAATATGCAGCCACAGCATAAGTACGCCAGGATCGAGCGCGAGCGCCGGTTCCTTCTCGACCGATTTCCAAGTGATGTGAATGCGGTACGAATTCGCCGCATCACCGACCGCTACATCGATGGCACAACTCTGCGCTTACGGGAACAGAGTGAAGAGCGTGGCCCGACCATATTCAAGCTGACCCAGAAGGTTCCAGCGCGGGCAAGTGGAGCGCAGGAGGGGTTGATCACAAGCATGTACCTCACCAAGGACGAGTTTTGCGTGCTCGCACAACTCCCGGCAAAGAAACTTAGCAAGACCCGTCACAGCGTGCCGCCTTTCGGCATCGACGTCTTCGAAGGCGCGTTGGAAGGGCTACTCCTGGGCGAAGCAGAGTTCGATTCGGCAGCCGCTGCTGACGCCCTGAGGCTTCCTTCCTTCATTGGCGCGGAAGTGTCCGCCGACAATCGATTCACGGGAGGTCGGCTTGTCCGCGCGTCACGACAGGACGTCCAGACTTGGCTGTTGGAATATGGGATCAGACTCAGCTCGTTGTGAACCGGCACCAGTCTTTTAGACGGTATATCCGAAACAGCGGAACAAGAATTCGATCTTGGTCTTAGGACACTCTTCCTAAGTCACGTGCTACTGGGAACCTATTCCGGGCCAGAAGTCCGGTTCTGGGAAGTTGCCGCGTGCTAACTCCTGATAAGTCGTGCGAGCTCCACGGCGGTATCCGAATATCCTGTTCTGGTAATCAGCGTACTCGTCTAAATGTGGGTGTGTCAGGGGCAGATTTGCCCCAGGGATGGGCCCAGCCATCTCTGCGCGGCGTCTGGCGCGTGTGGCAACGATGGCCGCCTCTCCCGCATCGGAGTTTCTTGGGACCGCCGCGGGATCGTAGGACGATTTTCAAAATTTAGAAAATTTTTGATATAAGATACGGCGCGCCGGGAAGTCCGGTGCGGCCGCTGTTTCGAATTGGGAGGAGCGCATTGATTGAAGTGCAGGATCTGACCAAGTCCTACGGCGGGGTGACGGCCGTGGACCATGTCTCCTTCCGCGTCAACAAGGGCGAAATCCTCGGCTTTCTCGGCCCCAACGGCGCCGGAAAGACCACCACCATGCGCATCCTGACCGGCTACATGCCGGCCACGTCGGGCACGGCGCGCGTGGCGGGTTTCGACGTCGCCCACGACTCGCTCGAGGTCCGCCGCCATATCGGCTATCTCCCCGAGGCGCCCCCGGTCTATCCGGACATGACGGTCGCGAGCTACCTCGATTTCGTGCTGCGCATCAAGAACGTCCCGGCGGAGAAGCGGCGCGGGCGTCTAGCAGATGCGCTGGAGAAAACCAACATCGCGGACAAGCGCGGCGAACTCATCAAACGCCTTTCGCGCGGCTACAAACAGCGCGTCGGCTTGGCGCAGGCGCTGGTGCACGATCCCGATGTCATTATCCTGGACGAGCCGACCGTGGGCCTGGATCCCAAGCAGATCATCGAGGTGCGGCGCCTGATCAAGGGCCTGGCAGGCAGCCACACCATCATTCTCTCGACGCACATTCTGCCGGAAGTGAGCATGACCTGCGACCGCGTGGTCATCATCCACAAGGGCAGGATCGCTGCCGTGGATACCCCGCACAACCTGACCAGCCAGCTCAAGGGCGGCCAGAAGGTCCAGATCGACGTGCAGGCGCCGCCCCAGCTGCTCGAGGAATTGCTCGCGCGGATTCCCGGGGCTACAAGCGTGCAACTCAGCCCGCCGCGCGCCGATGGACACCTGCTGGCGACCGTGGAAGCCGCGCCCGGCGCGGACCTGCGCAGCCAGATCGCCGCGCAGATCGTCGCCAAAGGCTGGGCGCTGTACGAACTGCGCGGCATCAGCCTGAGCCTCGAGGATATTTTCCTCCAGCTAACCACCGACGAAGCCGCTCAGACGCCGCCGCCGAATTGAAACCGGGCGAAGAGGAGAAACCAGGGATGCGAAGCCTGTACGCCGTGTACCGCAAGGAGATGGGCCACTACTTTGTTTCCCCCGTGGCCTACGTGGTCGTGGGCGTGTTCCTGATCCTGTGCGGATTTTTCTTCGACCGCATCCTGACGTTTTTCATGGACCAATCGCTTTCCATGGAGATGCAGTCGATGCGTTTCGGCGCGCCTCCGGAAATCGACGTTCCCAGCGAGGTGTTGCGGAGTTTCTTCGGCTTGCTCTCGTCGCTGGTTCTGTTTCTGATTCCGGTGCTGACCATGGGCGCGTACGCCGAAGAGCGCAAGCGCGGCACCATGGAACTGCTGATGACCTCGCCGGTCACCGAAACGCAAATCGTGCTGGGGAAATTTCTGGCGTCGCTGACGTTGTTTGCCATCATGCTGCTGCCCACCGCCAGCTACGTCACCTTCATGTACCTGCGCAGCGATCCCCGGCCGCCCTGGGGGTTGATGCTGGCCGGTTATGCGGGTGTGCTGCTGCTGGGCGCGGGATTGCTGGCGCTGGGCGCGTTTATTTCCTCGCTGACCGAGAATCAGATTATTGCCGCCGTGCTCACGTTTGGGGCGTTTCTGATGTTGTGGGTGCTGGATCTGGGGGCGCGAGGCGCGAGCAGCCTGGCCGGCCAGGTGCTGCAATACCTGTCGGTCATCCGCCACTACGACGACTTCACGCGCGGCATCATCGACACGTCGAGTGTGACCTATTACCTGAGCCTCACCGTCCTGTGCCTGTTCCTTACGGTTCGCTCGGTGGATTCGATGCGTTGGAGACGCGCCTAGCCGGACCGAATCCCGGCCGCCGGCCGCGCGCGCGACGCCTGAACAGGGATTGCATTTTGCGGATGGGGAGGGAAAGAACGGAATGAAGTGGAGCCGCAAGGAATGGGTGGAATTCGCCGGGAGCGTGGGCGCGGCCTGCTTGATCGCGGGTTATCTGCGCTATTCGGTCCAGGGAGAGCTCCTGGCAGTGAGCAAGGCCCTGCTGATCGCCGGGGGCGTGCTTTCCCTCGCCGCCGTGGTCTTCGGCTTTCGCGAGATTCTGAACTTTTTCTCCAAGCGGTCCTCGCAGCTGGGTACCAACACCGTGGTGTTGGCGCTGGGCGTGATGGCGATTCTCGGCCTGCTGAATTTCCTGGGCTATCGCCATCCGAAGCGCTTCGATCTGACCAGCGAAAAACTTTTCACGCTTTCCGACCAGACCCGCAACATCGTCCGCGGACTTTCCCAGGACGTCACCGTCGTGCGCTTCGCCAAGCAGGCCGACCCGGCGCTGGCCGACCTGATGGCTGAGTACGCGCACCTGAGCTCCCACGTGAAGTATCAAGCCGTGGACCCGCAGGAAAAGCCGGAAGTGGCCAAGGAGTACGGCGCCAAACGCATGGGCGATGTGATCGTGGCGTCCGGCGAGCGGAAACAAACACTGGAGGCCGGTTCGTTGGGCAGCCCGTCCGAACAGGACATCACCAGCGCGATGCTGCAAGTGACGCGCAACCAGGTGAAGATGGTCTGCTTCGTCACCGGCCACGGCGAGAAATCACTCACCGACAGCAGCGCCAACGGGTACGCCCAGGCGGAGCAGGGGCTCCACAGGGAAACCTACGCCACGAAGGCCATCAACCTCGTCACCGAAAACGGCGTGGCCGCCAATTGCGAGGTCGTGGTCATCGCCGGTCCGACGCAGGCCTTTTTCCCCCAGGAAGCCGCCATGGTGGAGAAGTACCTCGACGGCGGCGGCAAGGCGCTGATCGAAATTGATCCGGAGACCGACCCGAAGCTGGACGCGATCCTTCAGTCGTGGAACGTAGCCGTGGGCAACAACGTCGTCGTGGATGCCAGCGGCGTCGGGCGGTTATTCGGCACGGGGCCCGCGACGCCTCTGGTGGTCGATTACGGCGAGAGCCCGATCACCCGGACTCTTCAGAAGGGCATGACGTTTTTCCCGCTGGCGCGCACCGCTTCGATTGCCGACCGGGCCAAGACGGACCCGCAGAGCGTCGAACTGCTGAAGACTTCGGCGCAAAGTTTCACCATTCCGAAGCTCGAAAAAGAGGTCAAGTTCGATCCCAAGACGCGCGGCCCGCTCTCGCTGGGCGTCGCCGCCACCCGGACGTCGGGCGGCCGGAACGCGCGCCTGGTGGTGATCGGGGATTCCGACTTTGCCGCCAATCAATGGGCCAGCCTGCAGCAGAATGGCGACCTCTTCTTCAACGCGATCAACTGGCTGGCGCAGGACGAGAACCTGATCTCCATCCGGCCCAAGTCCGCGACCAACCGCCGCGTCGCGCTCACCGAAGCCCAGCAGACCATCCTTCGCTGGTGCGAGCTTATCTTTCTGCCGGGGATCGTCCTCCTGGCGGGAATCGTGATTTGGTGGAAGCGCCGGTAGAAATTCCCGGCGAACAACGATGATCAGGAAATCCACTCTTCTGGTTCTGCTGTGCGCGGCCGCTCTGGGCGCGGGCGTCTACTATTGGGATTGGAAGCGCGGCCAGGCCGAGCCTGCGGCGGGAGACATCTCCAAGCCCGCGTTCTCCCTGCCAGCCGCCGACGCTGCCTCGCTCACGCTCGCTCGCGCCGCGCAGGATGCCGCGTCTTCCCTGCGCCTGGAAAAGCGCCACGGCACCTGGGAGATCGTGCGGCCCATCCAGGCGCCCGCGGACCAGCCCGCCGTCGAAGCCATCGTCGACGAAATAGTCGGCGCGCGCGTCGCGCAGATCGAATCCGGCGCCCCCGACCGGCGCCGAGCCTACGGCCTCGATCCGCCGCAAGGCTCCTTGGAATTCGAGCTTCCGGGCGGCGCAAAACACACGGTGGTGCTGGGCAACAAGGATTTCACGGGCACGTCCGTGTACGCGCTGATTGACGGCGGCCCGAATGTGAGTCTGCTGCCCGCTGCGCTCTCGGCGATCGTGGACACGCCGGCCCAGAACCTGCGCGACAAAAGAGTCGCCGGCATCGAGGCGGCGGATATCCAGCGCGTGGAACTTCGCGCGGCGAGCGGCGTGATCGTCGTCCGCCGGAAGAAGGACGGCGCCGAGGAATGGACGTTCGACGCGCCCGAGGATCGCAAGGGCAAGCCCGCGGCGGGCTCGAAAATCAGCAACGCTCTCGCCAGCCTGCGCGCCGAGGAAGTGATCGACCGCCCGCCCGCCAGCTTGCTGCGACAGACGGCAACTCCGGCTCTGCGCGCCGTTTTGACCGGCAAGGACGGCCGGCCAATCACCGTGAGCATTTCGAAGCCCTCCGGCGATTTCGTCTACGCGCGGGCCGGCGATCGTCCGCCGCTGTACAAGCTCAAAAAACAGGTTCTGGAGGATTGGAACTGGAAGCCCGCCGATCTCGCTCCCTGAAACGTGGCGCGACGTTACGCCGCCTGGTATGCACCAGCGGGCGCCTCGGCGCGCCGCCAGGTGGCCAGCAGCAGGATTTTCCCGCTCACCGGCGAGACGTGGATGTAGTGCGTGAGCGCGCCGCTCTCCACTTCGTAAAAACCTTCGCGCTTCGGGTCCGGGTGAATGGCGGCGCCGCCGGCCAGGAGTTTTCGCAGCGTGGCCACGATCTCCGCCGAGTGATTGCGCAGGTCCTCGATTTCGATGTCGGTGTTCCGGGTCGTCCCCATGGGCTCCTCCCCCTCCCGCCAGAATCGCTTCCACTGTGTATTACGCGGGGCGGCCTCGAAAAGTTCCGTCGCGGATTTCGAGCCGCACTCCTTGGATGCCCGGGGGAGGGTTGCGGGGCGCGACTAAATATCGTCACGTAGTGTAGGCGTTAACCCCCAAGTTGGTACTTGCGCGGCCGGGCCAAACTTGCGATAGTCGAATCACATCATCTTCGAGAGGCATTTTGTCGTGAAAAAAAGCAAACCGAAAAAGAGCAACCGCATGCGCCGGGATCGCCGGCGCAAGCATCGCCACTGGCAAGTGACCGTGTTCTACCACGATGGCGAAAAGTTCGCGCGGGTCTACATCGACCGCGAACGCGCCGAGCACTTTGCCGCACGCCAGAAGAAGTCGCCGGTGGTCAAGGCGACGCGCATTCTGGAAGTGGATTAGCCGGCCTGGGCATCTCCCGGTGGTTTCGTTGGCAAGCGCCTTGTTCGGGGTGTGTCGCTGACGCATCGGTCTGCGCATTCCTCGCGGGCGAGGCTTGTCCGCGTGCCAGCGGCGTGCTATAAATGTGAGGCTGTCACCAAGCCTTCCTGCACGCGGGATTCGTATAGTGGTAGTACGCCACCTTGCCAAGGTGGAGGCGAGGGTTCGATTCCCTTATCCCGCTCCATTTCCTGCCTCCGATAAATCAGACAAATCCGACACATCGATAATTCGAACTGGCCAGTTTCCGAGCCGCGTGCTAGAGTTTCCCTCGCCCTGACCCTCATGCTTGCTTATCTTTGTGGCCCTGTCGACCTTGCTGACAGTGGCGGAAGCCTTTGGCGCCGCAAACTGACGCCCTTCTTGCGCGACCAACTCGGCCACCGCGTTTACGACCCTTCCGAGGAAGAAAAAAGAAGTCTCACCGGGGAGGAAGTCGCCAATCTCCAGGGCTGGCAGACCACCGATCTGGACCGTTTCCGCCGCGCCGCCAGAAAAATCATCGCCTCCAACCTCGATCTGATCGAACACAAGGCCGACTACCTCATCTGCTACTGGGATACGCCCGGCAAAACGGCGGGCGACGCCGTGGCCGGCATGACCGCGGCGCATCGCAAGGGCATCCCCGTCTATTTGGTCACGCCGCTGCCTGCCGAAGAAGTCGACGGCTGGCTGCTGGGCTGCTCCGACCAGGTGTTTACCTCCGTCGAGAGCCTCAAGAGCTTTCTCGCCTCCCGCTACTCCCGCGAAAAACAGACGGTGCTGTGGAAAGATTAGACGTCCGGAATGGGTAAGATCCACGTTGCCGTGGGCACCACGCGAGGCCCCAAACTGGCCGCCCTCCAGGAGGCCTTAGCCGCCATCGGCCCGCACCTCGATGCCCCCGCCGATGCCTTCGACATCGCCGCCGTGGAAGTGCCCAGCGGCGTCGGGCACACGCCACGGACGCGCGAGGAGATCATGGCCGGCGCCCGGGGTCGCGTGGAACAACTCCAGCGGCTCGCGCGAGAAAAAGACGAGCCCTGGCAATATTTCATCGGCCTCGAGGGAGGGCTCGACGTGATCCGCGAAGGCGGCGCGCGCTGGGTGTTTCTCGAGAACTGGGCCTACGTCGCCGACCGCAGCGGCCGCGGTGCATTCGGGCAGTCGGGTGCCGTGCTGCTGCCCGAGCCGCTCGTCGAGCGCGTGCTCGACCAAGGCATCGAACTGGCCCACGCCATCGACGCGTTTGCCGGCGCCACCGGCATCCGCGACGCGCAGGGCGCCTGGGGCGTGCTGACGCGCAATCTGATTACCCGCCAGGACGCCTTCCGCGTGGCCATCATCAACGCCTTCGCCCCGTTCTTTCCTCGGGCCTAGGTGTGTGTGCACATGTTGGAGAAAAAGCCATAAGATGGAGACATCTGGCCATGAACGTGTGGGGCACTCTCGCTTTGGCCGCCGCGCTCACTGCGGGCGCGGAAATTCCGGGCACAGCCTCGTTCCAGGCGGCCCCGCCGGACACGAAGGATACGCACGCCACGGCGCCGCCGATACTTCACCCGGAGGCCCCGGCCGCCAGTTCCGCCGGCCAGGACAAGGGCCGTACCTCGAAGCCTCTGCAGCCGGAATCGCGGCTGCTGCTCCTTCGTTATGTCAGCGGTGAGTTTGCCAAGGCGGTGCAGGCGCTTCCCGGCGGAAAAAAAGGCCTCAAAATCCCGGTGGGGAAGCCCCTGAACCCTCGGCACATGAGCGATACCCTCCGGCTTTACGGCACGGCGATCAGCGCGGGCGATCGCGTCCAGATCACCAGCCTGGAATTCCGTTCCCGGGAGATTGTGTTCCAGATCAACGGCGGAGGGAAAAAGCCTTTTCACTTCCGCGACCACCTTCAGGTCAGTGCGGGCGTGGGCGCGGTTTCGGTTTCGCCGCCCCCCGCCTCGCGCGCGGGCGAAGGCACGGGCTCCACGCTGATTTTGGACTACGGGCGCGACCTTCCTGACATGAGCCCGGACGATCTGAAGCACGACCTTTCGGTTGTTCTGGATTTCTCCAAGCAGCGTTCCGCCGCGGTGAATTGGATCGACACGCTGCCCCCGGAAGTCCGGCAGGCCATCCAGGATCGCCGGGCCATCGTGGGCATGGACCACGAGATGGTGCTCGCGGCGATGGGCCGGCCGGACAAGAAGGTCCGGGAGCGCGACGCCGAGGGCCGGGAAACGGAAGACTGGATTTATGGTTTGCCGCCGGAGAAGACGACATTCGTCACCTTTGTGGGTGATAATGTCATCCGGGTGAGGGAGTTCAATTGAACAAGAGTCCGGTGAACACGCGTTGACTTTTTTTCGGCCGGACCCTACGATGGGGGCGTCGGTGGCAGTCCTGCAACCCCTTCTTGCAGAAATTCATTTCCGAAACAATCTTCCGGAGGACACATGGCCGTAAAAGTAGGGATCAATGGGTTTGGCCGCATCGGACGGAACATCTTTCGGGCCGCACTGGGCGAC
>JAIQGD010000084.1:0-6954 GCA_020072765.1 Terriglobia bacterium | reverse complement strand
AAATCGTGGCGGTGAACGACATCACCGACTCCAAAAGCCTCGCGCACCTGCTGAAGTACGACTCGATCCTCGGCAACCTGCCGAATCAAGTCACCCACACCAACGACACGATTGCCGTCGACGGCAAGAGCTTCAAAGTGTTCAAGACCAAGGACCCCGCCGAACTCGATTGGGCCTCCGTGGGCGCCAGCATCGTCGTGGAATCGACCGGCCTGTTTACCAAAGGCCCCGACGCCGGCAAGCATTTGCGCGGACCCGTGAAGAAGGTGCTGATCAGCGCGCCGGCCACCGATCCCCACCACACCATCGTCCTGGGCGTGAACGACAAGACCTACGATCCGGCCAAGCATCACATCGTCTCCAACGCCTCGTGCACGACGAACTGTCTCGCGCCGGTGGCCAAGGTCCTGCAGGACACCTTCGGCATCACCGTCGGCACCATGACCACGATTCACTCCTACACCAACGACCAGAAGTTGCTCGACCTGCCCCACAAGGATCTGCGCCGGGCCCGCGCCGCCGCCCTGTCCATGATTCCGACGTCCACGGGCGCAGCCAAGGCCGTGCATCTGGTGATCCCCGAGCTGAAGGGCAAACTCGATGGCTACGCCATGCGTGTGCCCACGCCCAACGTCAGCGTGGTGGACCTGACCGTCATCACTGAAAGTACGACAATGAATGGGCCTACTCGGTCCGCTGCTGCGATCTCATCAAGCTGTTTGCCGGGCGGTTGTGAGCGCAGCGCTGCGACCGCCGCAGGAGCACCGCGATGAGCTTCGACTGGCCGCCGAACGCGGCGCGCGCCTGGTTCTGGCATCCCATCTCGGCCGGCCCAAAGGGAAGGTTGATCCGAAGTACAGCCTCGCCCCGGTGGCCGCGCGTCTCCAGGAACTGCTGGGGAAGCCCGTGGCCTTCGCCGCGGATTGCGTGGGCGCCGATGCGGAAGCCAAGAGCAAGGCGCTGCGCAACGGCGAAGTGCTGCTTCTGGAAAACGTGCGCTACCACCCCGAGGAAGAGAAAAACGATCCGGAGTTTTCCCGGCAGCTCGCGGCGCTGTGCGATCAACTCTTCGTTTGCGACGCCTTCGGCTCCGCGCATCGCGCCCATGCCTCGGTGGTGGGCATCACCAAATTTGTCCGGCAGGCCGCGGCGGGTTTGCTGATGGAAAAGGAGCTCGACTATCTCACCCGGGCCATCTCCAACCCCTTGCGGCCGCTGGTGGCCGTGCTGGGGGGAGCGAAGGTCTCCGACAAGATCGAGGTCGTGGAAAACTTGATGAAGGTCGCGGATACCATGCTGATCGGCGGCGCCATGGCCTACACCTTCCTGAAGTCGCAGGGACAGCCGATCGGGAACTCCCTGGTCGAAAACGACAAGCTCGATCTCGCCCGCGGATTGATCGAGCAGGCCCGCGGCCGGAAATTCCGCCTGCTCCTGCCCGTCGATCACGTCCTGGCGCAGTCGCCCGATTCCCCCACGACGCAGATCACCGGCATCGCCGCCACGCCCGACGGCTGGATGGGCCTGGATGTCGGCCCGAAAACCATCGAACAATTCAGCCAGGAAATTTCCAAGGCCCGCACGATCCTCTGGAACGGACCCCTGGGCATGTTTGAAAGGCCCGCGTTCGCCCATGGAACGCTGGCCATCGCCAAGGCCGTCGCCGGCGCGACGGCGCTCGGCGCCACCTCCATCATCGGCGGTGGCGATTCGGTGGCCGCCGTCGAACAGGCCGGCGTCGCCAGCCAGATCTCGCACATCTCGACCGGCGGCGGCGCTTCGCTCGAGTTTCTCGCGGGCGACACCCTCCCCGGCGTCGAGGCTCTCAGCAACGCGCCGGCCGTCCGGAAGGGGAACTAATTGCGACGCCCGGTGATCGCCGGCAACTGGAAGATGTACAAGACGGCGGCGGAGACCCGCGACTTTTTTCGCGCGTTTCAACCGCTCGTCGCTGGATCCAACCATTGCGACATCATCGTCGCGCCACCCTTCACGGCCCTGGCCGCCGCCGTGGAGAGCGCGCGCGGCAGCGCCATCGGCATCGCCGGGCAAAATCTGCACTGGGCCAGCGAAGGCGCCTTCACCGGGGAGATTTCCGCGCGCATGCTGGTCGAGGCGGGGTGCCGCGGAGTCGTCATCGGCCACTCCGAGCGCCGGCAGTATTTCGGCGAGACCGACGAAGGCGTCAACCGCAAGACCAAGGCGGCGCTGGCGGCGGGACTCACGCCCATCGTCTGCGTTGGCGAGACACTCGCCGAACGCGAAGGCCAGCTGACCCACACTGTCCTCCAGCACCAGTTCGAAGGCGCCTTCGCCGCATTGACCCCTGCCGAGTTCTCGCGTATTCTGTTGGCATACGAGCCGGTCTGGGCGATCGGCACGGGTCGCACGGCGACGCCCGAAATGGCCGCCGAGGCTCATCGGTATCTTCGGGATCGGGCGGCCGCACAGTTTGCGTCCGAGCAGGCGTCCGCGCTGCGCATCCTCTACGGCGGCAGCGTCAAGCCCGACAACATCAAGGGATTGATGGCGCAGGACGGGATTGACGGCGCGCTAGTCGGCGGCGCCAGCCTGGACCCGAAGTCGTTTGCGGCTATCGTGAATTTCTGAGTGCGCCCGGCAGGCGCGACGTCTGCCGCGCATTCCGCAGGAGTGGGAAATGCCATCGTGGGCTAAGTGGGCTGTGTCGTTGTTGGTGGCCGTCGGCTTGATTACCATCGGCTGGCGGGTGTCGGCTGTTCTCGTGACGTTGCACGTCCTGGTCTGCTTTGTCCTGGTGGCCGTGATCATGCTGCAGAGCGGATCGGCGGCCGATCTGGCCGGCGCGTTTGGCGGGGCGGGCAGCCAGACCGCTTTCGGACCGCGCGGCGCCGCCACGTTCCTGTCGCGCGCGACCACTTGGTGCGCCATCGTCTTCATGATGACCTCCCTGGCTCTTTCGGTCCGGCGCGCGCCGTCCGACGTGGGCACCGGTTCGATCCTCGAGCAGACTCAGAAGTCGGCTCCGGCTCCCGCGAAACCACTTTCGACGCCGCCCGTGTCGCTCCCGGTGCAGTCCGCTCCGGCCCCCGCTTCGGCTCCGAGCCCGCAGCCTCCGGCGCCCAGCGCCCCTGCGCACAAATAGCGGCTTCTGTTACAATCTTTTCGTTCATCTCTCCCACGCGGTCGTGGCGGAACTGGCAGACGCACCAGCTTGAGGGGCTGGCGGTAGCAATACCGTGGTGGTTCGAATCCACTCGACCGCACCATTTTTTCTCTTCTCGGTTTTTCCGCGCAATTTTTCCGTCTTGCGAAGGGACACGATCCAGCTTGGGGAAGCTGCGGCGGGCTAGGAATTCTCGATGTCGATGAGGCGGAAGGGGTCCTTGATCTTCTCGTGCAGGCTGTTCCAGCTTCGCTCCTGCTGGGCCATGCGGAAGGGGTCTCCGATTTTCATGTGCAGGTCGTGCCACAGCTTCTCGGGCTGCGCGAGAAACACCTCGACCACCCGCGGATCGAATTGGGTTCCCGCGTACTTCTGAATCTCCGCCTGGGCCGCCGAAATCGGCAGCGCCTTGCGGTACGGTCGGTCGGAAATCATCGCGTCCAGCGTGTCAGCCACCGCGAAAATCCTCGCCCCTAGCGGAATCTGTTCGCCCTTTAATCCCCGAGGATACCCCGAGCCGTCGTAACATTCCTGGTGGGTCAGAACGATTTCGGCCACTTCCTTCAAGAAGGGAATTCGTTCCAGCACGGCGTAGCCGATCTCGCAGTGCTTGCGCATGATGTCGCGCTCTTCCTGGGTCAGCGGGCCGGGCTTGCGGAGAATCTGGTCCGGGATTCCCATCTTGCCGATGTCGTGGAGGAAAGCGCCCCGGGCGATGTGGCGCATCATCGTGCGATCCACGCCCATGGCCCGGGCCATCGTGATGGTGAAGGCCGTGACGCGCTGGCAATGGCCTTCGGTTTCCGCGTCCTTGGCATCCAGCGCGCCGCCCAGCGCCTCCAGCGTGTAATCGTAGGATTGTTCCAGGTCCTGCAGAGCGATGGAGAGCTGCTGGGTGCGCTCGGCTACCAGTTGCTCCAGATCGGTTTGATACGTCTTGTTTTCCAGCACCAGCCGGCGGCGCTCCAGCGCCCGGCGCACGCTCAGATAAAACTGGTCCTTTTCGAAGGGTTTCAGGATGTAGTCGTAGGCCCCGGCGCGAATGGCTTCCAGCGCGATGGAGATGTCGTGCATCGCCGTCACCATGATGACCGGAACGTCCGCATCGGCTTCCCGGATCGCCACCAGCAGCTTCATCCCGTCCATCTCGGGCATGACGATGTCGCTCAACACCAGGTCGAAGGAATCCTTCCGGAAGGTCTCCAGCGCCCGGCGGCCGTTGTCGGCCGTCGTGCAGCTGTAGCCCTTGGCCTCCAGCAGCGTCGAAACGACTTCCCGAATCGGCTCTTCGTCGTCTACAACGAGGATCTTTTCCTTGGCCATGGTGACCCCGCAGTGCACCTATTTTATAGGGTATGGCGTTCGCCCCAAAGCGGTCTGTTGTCGGATTTCTCACCCCTGTGCTGCTTTTGCAACGCCTTCCCGGACCTCCCTAAACCGCCTGGCATCCTGCCCGGGGCGCCCTGCGAGGCAAGCCCGGCTGGCCGCGGCCCGGCCGTCCCGGAGATTCGCACTTGCGCCCTCCACCGGATGCAATATAGTAATTCCGCACGTGGCGCATGCTCCGTATATGCGCATCGCCCGACTCTCGGATTCCAGAAGGTGCCTATGGCGCGCAAATCGCATACCGCAAATCATAGTCAGAGGGGATGGATGGACCGGTGGGTTAGCGCCCGCATGATCGCGGGCTCTGTGCTCATCCTGGCCTGTGGTCTGATACTCGGAGGTGGCCCCGCGGCAGTATGTTTTGCGGGTGCCCCATCCTTCGCGCAGTTGGCGAAGGGTGGGGCTTTTCTGTCCTCCATTAGGAACGCGTACGCCAGCCCCGCAGCGCAGCACAAGGCCCCGCCCGCCAACGAGCAGCAGGGCATCGAGAACGGCAAAACCCTGTTCGCCGCCAGTTGCAGCGCCTGCCATGGCGAGGACGGAAAAGGCGCGGGCACCCTCGACCTCCGCACCCGCTCCCTGACTCAAGAGCAAGCGGCCGCCGTGATCGCCAACGGAAAGTCCGGCACCACCATGCCGAAGTTCGGCGCCATCTATGACAAGGCGCAGATGGCCGACCTCGCCGCCTACGTCGTGTCGCTCTCATCCAGTCACGCTCCAACTGGCGCGGCTGCCGCCACCTCCGCCAATACCGGCGCGGCCCTTTACGCCGCGCAATGCGCCTCCTGCCACGAAGCGGGCGGCCCGCCATATCTGAACCGGGCTACTTTGAAGCCTGTGGCACCCGAGTACGTCGTGCACATGCTCGCGGCGGGGGCCATGCACGCCCAGGGCAGAAAATTGACCCCCAGCCAGCGCAAAGCCGTCGCGGAATACATCTCCGGCCGGCCCATCGCCGCCTCCCAAGCCGCGGCTTCAGCGGGACGATGCTCCGGCCCAGCTCCCACGACCTTTACCGGCCCGCAGTGGCACGGCTGGGGCGCGGATGTCGAGAACAGCCGCTTTCAGCCCGCCGCTGCCGCAGGCCTTTCGGCCGAGCAGGTTTCCAAACTGAAACTCAAATGGGCCTTCGCGTTTCCGGGCGAGGTCTCGGCCTACACCCAGCCGACCGTCGCCGGTGGACGCGTGTTTGCCAGCGGCCCCCTCGGCGACGTCTATTCCCTGGACGCCTCGACCGGCTGCACCTACTGGCACTTCAAGGCCGACGCGGGTGTGCGCAGCGCCGTCACCATCGGGCCCAACCATCTCGCCTACTTCGGAGACTTCCGCGCCAACGTCTACGCCGTCAACGCCGTCACCGGCAAGCTGGTGTGGAGGACGCGCGTCAGCACCCATCCCTACGCGCGCGTCAGCGGCACCCCCATGCTCGACAACGGCCGCTTGTATGTGCCCGTGGCCTCTCGCGAGGAGTGGATGGCGTCGCATCCCGCGTACGAGTGCTGCACCTTCCGCGGCATCCTGGTGGCGCTCGACGCCGCCACCGGCAAGGAAGTCTGGCGCACCTACACCATTCCCGACGCGCCCAAGCCCACTCACAAGGGCGCCGACGGCACGCAGAAGTGGGGACCTTCCGGCGCGGGCTTGTGGTCTTCGCCCACGCTCGACACCAAGCGCCAGCTCCTCTACATCGGCGCCGGCAACAATTATTCGGACCCGCCCACGGCCAATAGCGACGCCATCCTGGCCATTGATCTCAAGACCGGGAAAATCGCCTGGTCGCGGCAGATCACCGAAGGCGATGCCTACAACATCAGTTGCTTCCGCGACAAGGCCAACTGCCCTCAAAAATTCGGGCCCGATTCCGACTTCGGCGCCTCGCCCATCCTGCACACGCTCCCCGGAGGCCGCCAGATTCTGGTCGTGTCGCAAAAGTCCGGCATCGTCTTCGGCCTCGATCCCGACGACCAGGGAAAAATTCTCTGGCAGATTCGCGTCGGCAAGGGCGGCCCGCTCGGCGGGATCGAATGGGGTCCGGCGGTGCAGGGCGACACGGTGTACGCGGCCCTGTCGGACCTGGATTTTGCAGCGGGGCCCGAGGGAACGATTCTGAATCCCAAGGCCGGCGGCGGATTATTTGCCATCGACATCGCCACCGGTAAACAGATTTGGGCCGCTCTTCCGCCCCCGGAGGGTTGCACCACTCCGCGCTGCAGCCCGGCGCAAATGGCGGCGGTCACCGCCATCCCCGGCGTGATTTTTTCCGGGTCGTACGACGGCCACCTGCGCGCCTACGCCGCCGCGGACGGCAAAGTTATTTGGGATTACAACACCGCGCAAAAGTTCGACACCGTCAATAAATTGCCCGGCAACGGCGGCGCCATCGACGGCGGAGGCCCCGCCATCGTCGGCGGCATGCTCTTCGT